>JBGPIK010000381.1:0-6580 GCA_041484845.1 Binatia bacterium
AATAAGAAAATCGAGCGACTCCGGATCGATGCCGCGCGCGTTGAGAAACTCTTTGCATTTTGCCAGTAATTGCCCCGCCGGCGCGGTCTGTTTCGACTCGCGTTGCATCCTTTCGCTCAGCGTCTTTTTGGCCCGATCGATTGCCGCCTTTTCGGCTCGAACTTTTTCCAGAATCTCGGCGCCGTCGTGACGGTATAACTGATGGTTCAGTAACGCGTCGCGTTCCAGGAGGGCTCTGCGATCCGCTTCATACTGCCGCCAGCCCTCGCGGCTCGCGTTCGTGATGCTTTCGAGTGACTGCAGCTTGGCGCGGTTGAAGCTTTTACCGCTCCACTCCAGAAAAATTTCAGCCGGCATATCATCCGGACGCTCGACTCGCATGCCTTCACCCTCGGCCGCAACGGCACACTGTTCGAATTCCACCCATTTCGCGGCCGTCTGCCTTTGGTTGTCGTCGAGCCGGCGGCGCCGATCGCGGGCGGATATCTCATCGCCGGTTGCGGCATCTCGCAGCATTTTGGCTTTCTTATTTTTGATCTCATCGTTGAAAAATGTTGCCAAGAACGAGCCGATGCTCTCGTCATTATCGACGAGCTCGTAAGTTATCCGGGAATCTGGAATCAGTTTTTCCGGGGAGCGCTGGTTGTAAAGCGTCGCGAGTTTGTCGACTCGCGCGTTGAAACTCTGGATTTGCTCATCGATCGCCGCGGGCGCCCGTTCTAGCGTTTTCCGTTCGGACTGCGAGGCGCGAATGTCGTCCAGAACCTTCTGGTATTGGGTTTTTAAAATCGCCATTGTTTTGCTCCTTCGTTAAAGTGGCTTCGTTGAACTCGCCTTTTATAATTGCGCCTGTCTCAGCTGCTGTTCCTGCGCCGACAAGATTTTGGCGGACCGCTCACTCGCCGCGCGTCTTAAAAATTCGCCCAGTGAGACTCCTTCGCACGTAGCGGCCTCGATCACTAATTGGCGCTGCGACCTGAGCATTCTGACGCTCGTTGTGGCCGCCTTCGTCCGAACGGTTGAAACCCTTCTCATCTCGCACCTCCGTCTGTGAGCTAACTTTGTACTACATTTTTAAATCTAAAAGCCGCCGAAGGAAAGAGAAAAAATCCCGCGCCTTGCTATAATTGCCCGCAATGATGGCCGAAAGAGTGCTCTGGTCGAGTGTCCTGGTCGGCGCGATCAGTGATTATTTTGGCGCCTATCTTCCCGGCGTGACAGATCCCGTCGAGCGCAGGAGCATTCGAGACGAGGCGCGCGACTGGATATTTGCACGCGACTCTTTTGACATCGGCACTTTTCTTTGGTGCTGTCAGGCGCTGGAATTGAGCCCGACAGCGATCCGCGTTGCGCTCCGCAAAACCCCACAATCTCAGCGTGGGCGTCATCTCAGCACGCGGAGCATTTTTGCTGAAGCCTCAAGCCACGGACGCCTGGGCCACGGCGCCGAGCCCCCTTGTGAGTCTTTCTGGGTCCTGCACCCGTGGTAGGCGAGTCCGCCGACGGCAGCAGCTGTAAATGGTTTCTCGATATCGCGTCGGCAGAATTGCCTACGAGTATTCCCTGACCTGGCGGCGCTGCTGCCTGCGCTCGAGAGTCGGCAATCCTGCCTACCGGCGCCGGCATGGCCGTTTCAATGCCCCCATTACTTCGTCATCGCCGAGCCCTTCGAGCAGTTTCGCCGCGCGCTTGATGATCGATCCTTGTTGCTTGCATTCGTCACAGCAAAAACGCCTGGGCGTTCTCCGCCAGTCGTCCTTTAACGGCTCGATCCGAGAGTTGCACAACGGATTTTGGCATCGCTCTTGCGCGGGTACGCCTTGGCAGCTTTCCTCAGTCCGATACTCGTTGCATGCCGTTCCGTGTTTCACAGCCCGCTCAGAATGCCCGCTGCTAGTCGTGCACTACTACTACGCGAATGTTTTCTCACCTAAGGCCACTATCCATCCCCTTGCGCGCCTCGCGGCGCTCCTGGCGGCTCATCGTTGCGCCTTGAGACTTCTCGAAAATTTCACGATAGATCTGCAACGAAGCAGCACGCTAGCCAATTTTGCGCGCACTCCATTTGTAGATCTTTCGCTTAGTTAGAGGTTTTTGGAAGTTGGAGGATGAGCTAACTTCTTGTTCAAATCCCGGCCCCGCAACCAATCTTTTCAAGGGTTTTAGGGTGACTGTACAACAACTGTGCGATGATGGAACCCCGTCCTCGCACAGCAGTCCCCTTCAATTATGGCCGCCTTCCGCTATGGTTCGCTATCCTTTCCGATTATAACCCGTCCTGACCACCTCTGTAATAAGATGAACCGGACGCCACGTCGCTTAGAATTTTCGATTCGCGTCGTTCAGTTCAACCCTGCCAAAGAGGAGAGGTCGTCGGTGCGAGAAAAGATTGAGCGTGGGTGCAAGCGCGGGAGTTGGTGTGTTACGTGGACAGGAGTTGCACGAAGCTGTTGGTCAAGGCCATAGCAAAAGTGCTCGCCGTCGATGCAACCCGCGTAAGCCGGAGTGTTGCGCGAATGGAAACATGGTCCGAGAACCGATAAACAGCCGGAAGGGACGTCAAAGCGAACCATATCAGCGATTGAGCATTAAAAAATAGCAAATATCACGTCTGACCCCAATTGACTGGATGGTCTTCGACATCCAGAAGAAGGGGGTACATGCGGGTGGTACGTATATGCCGGTGAGTATTCCGAAGATCCAGATTTCTTCTTACCGCTCCACGTTTCGCATCTTGATCAAAGATGCCCACGAATTATTCCATTTCTCGCATTGCCCCCAGGCTGGCGCTTTCTCATTGCGCCCGAATACGTGGATGTTTGGTATGATGAAAACCTGCTGCGTCTTGAGACATAACTATTCGCTTCACAGGACCTCCGCTCGCGGCCTTTCGGCCGCTCGCTCCGGCCTGTGAGCTCAAGCGTTCGACGGACGGACGTAGCGCGCTCCCCGGAGACTGACTGACCGATGGGTCTCGGCTTTGTCCTACTGTTCTGGATGATTTTCTTCGGTTGCGTAGGGCTGCCGATTGCAGGCGTCCTCGCGTTTTGGAGTTGGCGCAACGGCCGTCTCGTTGGATCCCCGTCAAAGGCGCGCGCAGCCGTGGCAGGTGTGCTTCCGTTCGTACTGATCGCTCTCGGCCTTGTCTGGTTCGTCGGCTACGCGGCGTATTCGTGGTCGGTGCGAAGGGTAGACCCTGGGCTGGGAGACAGCTGGGCGGTACCCCTTCGGCATGGGTACTTCTTCTGCATGATTGACGTGACTGACCGCGGATACCTCATGAAGGACGGCTGTAGCGGTTCACCGCTCGTTTACGAGATCCGGGAACTTGCTGAAGTCGGGGACGCAATCGTTGGCAAGAGTGACCGGAGGGGTGCCTTCGTGTTCGATATGGCTACGGGCGAGCTCAGGTGGGAACAGGACGCATCGACGGCTCTGGCGCAGTTGTCACTGACGGCGCGGTTTCAGACACCCGACGAGTTCTACCGAAGCCGACGCTTCGGATGGCAGGACGTAGCCGCAATTGTCGTCCTGTTCGCGGTGGTGGCATTGACGTCGTGGCTGTGGTTCACTCGCTTCATCAGACCGCCATCTGCCGTGATTACTACAGGGTGAGCAAGGAAGTAGCGCCGTCGAACCGCCGCTTGAGCCGGTTTGCGAGATCGAAAATGAACGATTTGTTTAGGTTTCGGGGTCAGGCGTGATATTTGCGTTCGAGGCTATGATATAGGCACGGGTCGATGGCACGTGAGGGTCCCCCGAACTCAGGTTGGAGATCCTCGGTCATTCATCTAGGCAAGCCCTATGCCCATTGGGGCCCTCAAAAACAATTCTCTCCTTGGTTTCGTAAATCACAGACCCCGGCTTGCCACTGTAAGGGCAAATTTTCCGATGATTTTCGGCTCCAAGGTCCCCTCCACAGTATCCGCGCGGGGACATTATCATCCTTACCACCTCTCCTGCTTTTACTGTTGCGTCGAATTCAGTTCAACCTCGACTGCGGAAATTCGCAGGGACTCTTGTAAAAGTGCATCACAAATACCTCCAAAAGCTCGTGATTAAGGCTGAATCGTGAAGGTGCTGTCACTCGTGTCACAGATGGACGGGGAGGCGATGCTGCAAATACGAATCTTAGCTTGAGATGTTACCGGTTTTCTCACTTTCCATTGTACCGACCCGCTATTGGCCGTTTTATTAATGATCGTTTTCCAAGTGGTTCCTCCGTCGCGAGACAGCTGGATTCTTACATTGCCGCTGAAGCCATTGGCGCTCCAGCGGATAGTCTGGAGTGTACTTCCGCGCCAAACCTCCCCGCCATTTGGGGCAACCACGTTTACATAAATCGCCGGAACGAAGGTCGCGGTGACCGAAATCGGGCCACCCACATCAATTATACATGGACCTCCGGCACTACAATAAACTTGTGTACTGGTCCAGCCGAGGAAGATAGACCCAGCATCAGGAGTTGCCGTCAGAGTGATCCTTGAATTCGTCTTAAAATAAGCAGAGCACTGGCTGCCACAGTTGATTTGAGGGGAATCGCTGGAAACCAAGCCCTTTCCTGCACCTGCCTTGTTAACGGAAACCAGATATGCTCGATCGAATTTCGCGATGCAACTCTTATCTTTGCCCATTGTTACGACGCCATCCAGGCAGTCCGGGTCGCCACTCCAACCTGCAAAAACCGTATTGGCACCGGCAACCGGTGTCAAAGACACGGAAGTACCGGTGGGAAAATCCTCCCAGCAGTCACTCCCGCAGTCGATTCCTCCGGGGATGCTGATTACCGTGCCTGTTCCGGTTCCTACTGTGACCACTGCCAGTGAGGAAATGCCGTCTACGTGGCCAACCTTCATCATGAGCAATTTTGAGGGTGGCGCGTTGTTTGTTTGGCCGAAGATGGAATAGACCCAAACGCCGTCGTCTGAAACGGCCATCGCCTTCGTATCCGGAAGAGGATAGTAGCCGTCTGGCATCGTAGATTGGAGGGTGCGGGTCTGTCTTAAAACGGAAAGATCCACTTCGTGCATTAAGGAGCCGGCAATCGGAGAAGATGGGTCGGGGTCAGAGACCGCGTAAACTTTGCTGCCATCAGCGCTGAACGCCGTCTGTAACGCTTTACAACCCAATAATCCGATTCCAGTGATCGTGTTAAGCTGGCTATCCATAAGGTGTAGATCTGGTAAGAACGAGAATACCCCACCCATGCAAACGCCGTCGTTGGAAAGGATCTCTGTCCCGTTATGATTTATGCTCACTCCGGCCTCTATTCCACCACCTCCCTTCGTTATCGAACCGCTCGCGTGATCGTAACGCACAAAATCGGCTGGAGATGCAAAAGGTTCGACCAGAATCGCTGTGGTCGAAAAATCGCTGCTGGTGGCGAAGTCGGGCGACATGCCGCGCCCGATATCCGTCCGTGGAGACAAAGTCTGATTGTTCAGGTCAAGTTCGAAGATGGGTCCACCCGACGAAAGCAAGGGAGGGGAACTTCCAATTAACAGCAAACCTTCGCCGATCACGGTCAATGCGTACGGCGTATATCCTGGATAGGGTCCCAGGGACGGCAAAATTATTCTGCGCGATTCCTGCAAAGTATCCAGATTGATTTCGGATATCGAGTATTCGCCGGCGTTGGCTATATAAAGGAATTTAGCATCTGGCGTTAGCGCCATGCCGAATGGTGCATAGCCGACCGGGATGGTTGTAACCACCGACCGTGATGGGGGTGAGAAAACAATGAGCCGATTGTTGTTGGAATCCGTAACATAGAGGTAGTGACGTGATGAGTCGTATTGCAGGCGCTCAGCAGAGGTTCCTGCAGGCAAGTCGGCGACCCAGAAGGCAGGTGACTCTACGGGAATTCCATTGCCAATCAACTGCAACGAAGCTGAACCGATATCAGTGGAGAACGTAACCACATCCGTGACTAGGCCGGCCGCTGCGGGGGTAAATCTAAAAATAACATAGTAATAGGTGCCGCAAAAGATGTGGGATAGAGGGGGAGCGATAGGCGATAGAGAAAAAGCGGTATTTTGATTGAGAATCGTTACCGTTGTCTCAGTTGCGACGTTCGGATCACACCAAAGACTGGATATATAATTGTCCGCATAGCCACCAAGTGGTACGTCGAAGTTCGTCTGTGTCTGGTACACTTCGCGTAAACTGTTCACTAGCAATGCGCCCGATTGCGCGCCGAACGTTGGTCCAGCACACAAAGTGATAAGGAATATAAGTAGGAGCGAGAATGAAGGCCAAGAAAGTGTAGTCAAATCTCGCATGGCAAGATGCTGATCATTTCTACGCGAGAACGTTCGCCAGACGTATCATAATAGCAGGCTGCCTTTCAACACCGTTTCGAATTGGGCCTCAAAAGTGAAAACCATGCGAAACCACGTACCGCCAGATCAGTTGCAGCGGACGGTCCTTCGGCGATTTTTCTTGAGGTTGATTGCCTCCAGTCTTTGGGGATAAAAGGTTATATTAGGAGGAAAGTTGAATGGACAATCCACTCATGCGCGCTATTCACAAGATCTTGATGGTGAGCTTGCTGATAATGGCTGGTTGTACATTCAACATT
>JBGPIK010000382.1:0-6566 GCA_041484845.1 Binatia bacterium
CCAGGGTCGACTAAACCGGTGATCGGTTGACCTGTCTTGAGAGCATTTTGAAACCCTGCCGTAGAAATGCCTTTGAAAACTTCCGGGTGTGAGAGAATTTTTACATTTGGCGGCAACCCATGTGCACCCGTTGCGGGTCGGAAATTTCCCTCTTCATCGAACGGAATAATGACCCATATCCGGTTTGGATCGTCATTCGCCGTAGAAGATTGCAGAGCTTTGTAGGCATCATAGCTGACAAAGTAAACCGATCGCTCAACGCCTTTCTCCGCGAGAATGGCCCGGATTCTGTCCCGCCTTTGAGCTGTCGTTTCAGCCAGCACCTCGACCCGCCCAGAATACTTTTGGAGCGACTTCTGTACCATGAGAACCCGTTCTCGGGCAGAGGCATGGGTGTCTTTTTCAGTTTCCGCGGTAACCCAAACAATCAGACGTGAAATCGGTTTTCCGATTTCGCGGCATTCCTTAGGCAATGCCGCATCCTCCAGCACGCACCGCATCAGTTTAATTTGCGCCTGAGTGGGTGGATCAAAGGTTCCGGAATAAAAACCGACAGAGCCAGCCGAAGCTGCCGTACCAAGAAAAAGCCATAGTATGGAAAATGCCAATCTCAAGAATAGGGTCATGCCGTCTCCGATCCGAACCGCCGTTGAGTGAGCTGCTGTGTTGCCTTCCCTAATGCTTTATCAAGCCGCACGTGAAGCACAGGTTCCATGACCGAGCCGTAATCCGAAGCACACTGGCAAGCGTAAATCTGCGTTACTGCGGCATAATTATAGTTCACTCGGGATAACTTGCCACAGCATCGGCTGGCTCATTGCCGTTTGGAAAATTCGTGCATGCGGAGAGTTCAGCCTCTTGCTTCCATGACATATTTCACAAGGAACGGCCAGACTTGCGTCGCATCCGCAAGCATTTCGGCATAGACGCCGTCGCGAGCGGCTTTGCGCCAGGACTCGTTTTCAGAGTAAGTGCAGCCTGAAAGATGGCCGAAGTGAGGTTTGTCCGGACATATTCTTATACCGTAAGAGAAACGCCGTTCCGGAAAAGTCGGTCCCAGCCTCTCATTGATGATCTCGATCAACGGCGCCACGTTTTGCACGTTATTCCGCGGCACACCACCACCAATCGAGAAAATTCCAAAGCGCTTCGCCCCAGTGACCAGCTTGATGAGTTTCTTGCTATCACGCTCAAGATCCATCACGATCGGCGCCTTGCCGCGACGCCTGCGTTTGACGTTGTGGATGTAGAGGTCGTTTCCTAGCTCCGAATCGACAAAAGCCGGAACGAACACAGGCACGCCGCACCTATATGCGGATTTTAATATTCCCCGATCGTTTGGATAATGCGTCGCCAAGTGCTTGCCGATGAGTTCATTAAGTTGCGTCGGGCTGGTCGTTTGCCGCCCGTCGATTTTGTCGATGACTTGACCGATGACTTCTTCGACGCTGTCGAGATTCGTTTCCGGCTCCAGCGTGTCGGTAACGCGATTCAGCTTACGCCGCGCCAGCGACGTGTCATCGAAGGCTGGGTTGTACTTGTAGTGCTTGAGTCCTATGGACGAGACCAGTCCGTGGGCCATCAGCGCTCCCGTCGAAGAAATCCCGTGGACCAATCCCAATTCGATCATGTCGCAAATGACAAGGTCCATTTTTGCGACCGTCATAGCGCCGCTGATCGTAAGGAAGCGAAAACACCGCTTATCGCTGACCATCGTTTGAAGGGCCGTGGCACCGCGCGAGACTTGAGACGCCAAACCGCTGAACTTGGCAAGCTGCGCCATCAATGATCGCACCGGAGTTCGCCGCCCGTTGAACCATTCTTCAAGCGATAGGTAAATGACCGGAATGATATAACGAGGATCGGCAAAAACGGCATCGGGAAAATAACCATCTTTGATTTGCCCCGGGCGCGCCATATCGAAAGGGTTGATAAATATCGTGCGGGCGGGTTTATTGTAGATCGCCTCTGCATATCTTTCGGAAAATCCGCCGACGACAATCGCATTGTCTCCCCGCGTTCTTGCTCTCGCGTACTCCGACGGCAGAACAATCGCCCTACACCAGTTGCTTTCGACAAATTTCCTTAGAAGTAACCCCAGGGGAGAATTGGGCAGGCCGCCATAGATAAGGATCGGTTTTTTGTCTTCCGTGATCATGTGATAGAGCGTACGCGCAACTTCGCCGAGCATTCTTGCGCCGAACGCGCAGTACCGCATCCCGTCGACGATATCGGCAACGCTCCCACAGTGGCGCAAATCCAGTGACTTCAGTTCTTCGAAGCTTGGAGCTCTCACGGCTTACCCTCTAGATTTCTAATGGCTTTTGCTTCGTAACACGGCGGGTTTACCCAGTCAATTGGAGCGCATAGCCGCTGGAGCGGTCATGGTGAGACAGGCCGGCGATTAGCACAAATTTGTCCCCTTGTAGTCATTCTTCGGCCAATGCGCGGGCAACAGTTGGAAAATAAGCAACGCAGAGGTCTCATTCCTCGCAAGTTTAAACAAAACAGCCGAGGGCACGAAAGTTGCTCTAAGCAAGACGTTACGAGGTCAACCCGTGAAAAACTTCTTTCCTACACGTTGGCTACTCCTTCTGCTGGTCCTGTCGACAGGCAAGCCTGCCTTTTCACAAGACCTTGCCGACACCTTTTACCAGGAATGGATTGATTATCGAGACGGGGAGATCTCAATGGCATTCAATCAGACCCCCGTCGAACTCGCCCTGGATGCGATTCGGGTGAGCACGGGTTTGCAAATCGTTGTTCCGACTGCAGTGGAAAACAAAGTCTTGAGCCTGCAACTGAACCGAGTGCCGCTTGAGCCTGCCGTTCGCTCTTTTATTTCCCATATTGGATTTAAGAACTTTGCTTTGATGTACGACAATGATGGCCACCCCAACCGCGCGGTTGTCCTGGGCAACCGGTCCAATGACGGCAGCAGCCAGTTAGCGCATCCCATGCCAATCAACGAACCGATCATTCAACCGCTTACGACCGACGAACGAGAAAAAATTCAGAAGGCACTGGATCGCTGGAGCGATCTCAAGCAGGAAGAGCGCGGCCGAATTGAAGACCGCCTGAAAACTCTCCCGCCCTCCGAAGAACGCGAGCAGCTCGTCGCAGAATACGGCCGGCAGATTCTAGGGATAAAGAACCGAGAACCGTCGATTCCTTAACTCGTCGGAAAACGACGGTCACTTCTTCAGACCACGTCAACGGGTACAGTAAGGATTTCGCGAAACGCGGTGTCTGGCTCCTGAGAACGCCGCACTGCCACCGGCTTTTATCGAGCTCGGAACGCGTCGTGACGAGTTAAAGACCGGCCTCTGATCAGTCTGGCGACGCTTTCCCGCCTGCGCGCCAGTCGTTTTTCTCTTGAATCTCGCAGCTTCGGCGCTATTCTAGCGGTACTATGGCCGAACGTGACTATTATCAAATCCTCGGAGTCAACCGCAGCGCGTCTCAGGACGATATCCGCAAGGCGTACCGCAAGCTTGCGCGAAAGTATCACCCCGATATCAACCCGGGCAACAAAGAGGCGGAAAACAAATTCAAAGAGATTTCGGTCGCCAACGATGTATTGAGCGATCCGCAAAAACGCAAGCTCTACGATGAGTTCGGCGAATCCGGTCTCGCCGCCGGTTTTAATGCCGAAAACGCGCGCAGCTATGGCCAATGGCAGGCGCAATCGGCGCGCACGGGCGCCGCCCGCCACGATTTCAATATGGACGATCTGGGCGATCTATTTGGCGGTTTAGGCAATATTTTTGGCGCCGGCCGCAGAACACGCACCGGTCCGAGTCGAGGCTCGGATATTGAAGCGACCATGGATATCGATTTCCTCGACGCGGTGCGTGGCTTTCAAACGTCGCTGGCGCTTCAGCGTCCCGTCCCATGCGAGAACTGCCATGGAACGGGCGCCAAGGCGGGAAGTTCAGCGACTTGCCCGGTTTGTGGCGGCAGTGGCCGGGTGCAGCGTCCTGACACTATTCGCGTCAATATTCCCCCCGGAGCCGAGCCGGACAAACGTATTCGTCTACGGGGGCGAGGCGAAGCGGGTCTGCGCGGCGGACCCGCGGGTGATCTTTACATCGTGCCGCGAATTCGTTCGCACCCGCTGCTGACGCGATCGGGTCGCGACTTGGCCATGGATCTTCCGATCACCGTCGGTGAGGCGGTTCGTGGCGCAACCGTGGAAGTTCCCACGCCCTCCGGCCCAGTGAAGGTAAAAGTTCCAGCGGGCGCACAGAGCGGCCAACGCCTGCGCGTCAAGGGCAAGGGAGTAGCTGCCCATGGCGCCAGCCCGCCGGGAGACCTCTATCTGCAAATTATGATTCGCGTGCCCAAGGATAAGGTCGGCCACGACGCCATTGAAAAATTCGAGAGCGGCTATACGGAGGACGTGCGCAAACATATGCGCCTCTAAAAGGTAACTAACCGGGTATGGCACGCAAGTACCTTCGAATCACCGAAGTGGTTGAACTCTGCGGCGTCGATAAGGAGGTTGTCCGACGTCTTGAGCGCGAGCGTGTAATCCGCGCGCTCACCCGCGAAAACCGTAAGCTCTATTCTCTCGATCAGGTTGACCGCGCGCGCGTCGCGCGCCTGCTCATGGAAGCACTGGGATGGAATCTGGAGGGCATCGAAGTCGTGCTCCACATGCGCGAGCAGATGATCGCGATGCGACGTCAAGTTTGGGAGCTGTTTCGCAGGCTTGATCGCCGATAAGCGTCTTTTTTCCCCAGCGTTACAAATCCGGTTAGCCTTTTTTCTTGCCCCACGATAACCGGTCGCCGATCACCGGCCTCCGCCGCGCCTTCAGCGCGGGCATTCAACGCGGGCAATCTTGACTGGAAGTTTTCTCTCTGCTAAAGCCATGGAATTTATGGCTATGGATATCGTATCTATTCCTTACTCGTACATGACATCATGGTTTCAAACCCTGCGCCAGGACAAAAAGTTCGGCCAGGTTGAGCGGTATATGATGTTTATCGGCTACCCGCGCAGCGCGCATACTCTGGTCGGCTTTCTGATTGATGCCCACCCGAACGCTATTGTTGCAAGCCAGATCAGCGGTCTTAAATATCTCAAGCATGGATTCAGCAACCGCCAGATATTCTATGTACTGCAGCAAAACTCCCGCCGCGTCGCTAGAGTAGGACGACAATGGAGGCCTTACTCGTACGCCGTTCCCAATCAGTGGCAGGGCCGGTTCGACAAACTCAAAGTCGTCGGAGACTGCACCGGGATGACTCGGTTGCGCAGGAATCCGGCCCAACTGCAATCGTTACAGAGCGCGCTCGGAAGCATTAAACTCAATCTCATTCATTGCATTAGGAACCCCTACGACAACATCAGCACCATGAAAATGAGAAGCCAGCGAACCCTCGAAGAGGCGGTGGATGCTTATTTCTCCATGTGCGGCACCGTGGAACAAATTAAGGGTCAGTTTGGCGCTTCAGTTTATGACCTGAGGCATGAATCGCTGGTCGGCGATCCGGCGGGCGCTCTGAAGGATCTGTGCGGCTATCTCGAGCTTAGCGCGAGTGAAACGTATTACCAGAACTGCGCCGGGATTGTTCACAAATCACCTCACAAATCGAGGACGGAGGTCCCCTGGAATCCTGAGCTTATCGACTCCGTCAAATCACAAATGAGCCGGTTTAGTTTTCTCTCCGGTTATTCCTATGACGGAGTGTAGTGGGTCGGCAGAACGCAGGCGCCCTGTTAACACCCTTCGGCCGCTATTTCTTGACGACACAGAGATAATAAAGCCTCGGATCCTCGATGCGGTTGAGTTGCGCTCCGGGCGCCACTGTGCGGGTCGTGAGACATAAACGCGAATTACGGCGAAATGCCGGCGCTGCCGGGTCCTAATTTCCTTTCATGGCCCCATTTTTTATGGACAACCGAAGCGGGATAAAGTAGAAGTCCTTCAATCATTTCAAAGGGAGGGCTACTTTATGAGCACGGCCGTTGCGGCGCGACCGGCGGAGTCGGTTCTCGCCAATGAACGTATAGTGTCGGCGGATTCGCATATCATGGAGCCGGCAGATCTGTGGGATAAGCATCTGCCTGCTTCTCTCAAGGCCAAATATCCCAAGTATCCCGCGCGCAATTCTCCCGGGGAAAAACCCGGCGGTTGGATGATGGATCGATACGGCGAAGACACTTTCATGTGGTCCAACGATTATCCTCATGCCGCATCGACGTGGCCGCATTCGCGCCAAGTGATCGCTGACGAACTGGGTCACCTGCCGCAGCACGTGATCAGAAAAGTCGTGCGCGAAAATGTTCTTAAACTCTACGATTTGAAAATCGACGGTATCAACACTTGACGTTGGTGGCGTGGCCCACTCGTCCAGGACCTGCCGGGGCTTGACCTGCAAGCGTGGTTGAGGCCCGCTACGAAAGATCGAACAAGAGAACTTCTCCCGAATTGGGCGCGGTTATTTCGAGAATTTGCTCGCTGTCAATAGCGGCGCCATCGCCGGCCTCGAGCGGCATATCGTTAAGCGCCGCTGTTCCCCGAGTGACTTGCACCCAAGCGTGACGCCCTTCTCGCA
>JBGPIK010000383.1:0-6520 GCA_041484845.1 Binatia bacterium
CGAATGGCCACGATCTGTTGGTCCGAGAGCGCAGAGAGGTTGGCCAAGGTGCGCTTGCGGACTCGGGGGCCCTCACGGAACGATTCGCGCAGCAGGTAAGCCGGGCGCGAATCCCGGTTCGGGACAACATCAATATGCATGGGTGCATTATGCCGCATAATACATGCAATGCCAACCGCTATACATGGCTACATTATGACATAGCAAAATACACCCAACTCCCTGACCTGTCTTGCCTTTATTGCCCTTAGAGGATTAAAGTAAGAAGGAATTTCAGGTTAGACGTTCACCCGATGCATGTCGCGAGAGCGCGGCCCCGCGGCGGCTCCCGTTGGGAAAATGGCATCAAGACGAGTCAAATCTTCTTTGCTCAGTCCGATGTCGATCGCCTTGATGTTTTCATCCAAATGGTTGCGCGTCTTATTGCTCGGAATCGGAATGATATCGTTCCCCTGGGCCATCAACCACGCGAGCGCCAATTGCGCCGGCTTCGCGCCTTTCTCCTTGGCCAACGCTTCGAACTGCGCCAGCAACTCCAAATTGTGCTCGATATTACCTGATTGAAAGCGCGGGTGATTGATCCGGCCGTCGCCGTCCGTCATGTCTTTGGTATCGTGCACCGCTCCGGCAAAAAAGCCCCGGCCCAATGGCGAGTAAGCCATGAACCCCATACCGAATTCCCGACAGGCCTGAATATTGCCGTCCTCGGGATCACGTGACCAGAGCGAGTATTCCATTTGCAAGGACGCGACGGGATGAACCTCGCGCGCACGGCGAATCGAGTTCGCGCTGGCTTCCGACAATCCGATGTAACGCGTCTTTCCCTGCTCTACCAGCCGCGCCATAGCGCCAACGGAGTCCTCGACGGGAATGGCGGGATCAACACGCGACATGCAGAAAAAATCCAAGCAGTCGATACCCAACCGTTTGAGGCTTTGCTCGCAATTGTTGATCAGATACTCGGGCGCGCTGCCGCTGCGATTCCCGCCGCCGTCGGGCGCGCGCGGGCTGCCCGATTTGGAGTGAATGACGATGCGCTCGCGCCGACCCTTCAAGGCTTTGGCAATCAACTCATGGTTGTGGCCGTTGCCATAACTCGCCGAAGTGTCAATGAAATTAATGCCGAGATCGAAGGCGTGATGGAGCGTCGTGATCGATTCGTTGTCGTCCGCCGGTCCGTATGCGCCCGACATGCTCATGCAGCCAAGACCTATCGGTGAGATTTTGAATTCTGTCTTGCCGAATTGTCGGTATTCCATATTGCCTCCGTCACTAGGTCATCAAAGAGATCTTTTTCATTGATTCAGAAAAAGTTTTCGCGATGGGTTTCTCAAGGGCTAGCAAAAGATCTTACGCCATAGGTTATCGCGCGATTCTAAGGTCCGCTGGTCAAGATCCCAAACTTCTTATCCGGCTGTTCCGCGCTCACCGTTATCGCAGATGAAAGGGGCAAGTCAAATTATCGAAATCATCGTGTTAGACTATGGGCTGTGTTTACAGCGCAGGGAAACGGACGATGTAGGAGAAATGACCATGGACAGCGCGCTCTCAATCCACCGATTGCACTTCGCATTCACAGTGACTTACCACTACATCTTTCCCCAGATGACAATGGGATTGGCACCGCTTATCGTCATCTTCAAATCACTCGCGCTCTGGAAGCGCGATGAGCGCTACAACAGAGCGGCGCGTTTTTGGGGCAAAGTATTCGCCATTAACTTCTTGTTCGGCGTGATCACCGGAATCCCGATGGAGTTCCACTTCGGTACCAACTGGGCCAAGTTCGCGCAGTACTCCGGCGGGGTCATTGCCACCGCACTGGCAATGGAAGGTGTCTTCGCGTTCTTCCTGGAATCTTCATTCCTCGGAATCTTTCTCTTCGGCGAAAAACGCTTCGGCCACAAGGTCCACTGCCTCTCGGCGTGGATGGTTTTTCTGGGCTCTTGGCTATCCGGTTTTTTTATTATCGCGACCGATGCCTGGATGCAGCACCCGGTGGGCTACGAGATCGGAGCGGACGGCACAGCTCACCTCAATAGCTTTTGGTCGCTATTATTCAACGAATGGGCGTTCTGGCAGTACCTGCACAACATGGGCGGCGCTGTGGTTACCGGCTCCTTCGCGTTGGCGGCGCTCGGCGCATTTTATCTGCTTTCGCGAAAGCAAGAGGAATATGGCCGCCTATTTCTCAGAATCGGGGTGATCGTCGCCGTGATCGCCGCAATTTTTCAGTTGTGGCCCTCCGGCGATGGTCATGGCAAACTCATCGCGAAATATCAACCGGTCACGTTGGCGGCAATGGAAGGACTTTTCCACACCGAAGCCGGCGCGCCTATTGTTTTGGTGGGTCAGCCGGACACAGACAGACAAAAACTCGATAATCCGATCTATGTTCCAAACGCGCTCAGTTTCATCACCCACCAACGTTGGAAGGCGGAAGTGAAGGGATTGACCGAGTTCATGCGCGATCAGTGGCCGGATAATATTCCACTGCTTTATTACAGTTATCATATCATGGTCGGCTTAGGGACAATCTTCATCGCCATCATGGTGGTCGCCGCATGGCTGCTATTCAAGGGAACCCTTTTTCATGCTCCCTGGATGTTGTGGATTTTGATGCTGAGCTTTCCGTTTCCCTACATTGCCAATACGGCGGGCTGGATTACGGCTGAAATCGGGCGTCAACCTTGGGTTGTGTATGGCCTGATGCGGACGGAACAGGGTTTTTCGGCCAATGTCTCGGCCGGCAATGCGCTCTTCACGCTCATCGGTTTCATGGGGATGTACACGTTGCTGAGCGTGTTATTTTTGGTTTTGATGTGGCGCGAGATCGAACATGGTCCTGAGTTCTTGAGCGCCGGCGCAAGACGAACAGCGGAGGTGTAGGAGGGAGCCGCAAAGATGGAAACGCTTTGGTTTATTCTCATTGCTTTGATCGTGACAGCGTACGTCGTCCTTGACGGCTTCGATCTCGGCGCGGGAATTATCAATCTGTTAGTCGCGAGAAGCCACGAAGAACGTCGTTTGGTTTTACGCGCGATCGGGCCCGTATGGGACGGCAACGAGGTCTGGCTTATCGCCGCCAGCGGCGCGCTTTATTTCGCCTTTCCGTTACTCTATGCTTCCAGTTTCAGCGGCTTCTATTTGCCGGTGATGATCGTGCTCTGGCTGCTGATGCTGCGGGGTATCGGCGTCGAGTTGCGGTCCCACGTCAACGATCCGCTCTGGTGGTCCTTTTTTGATTTCGTCTTTTCAATTTCCAGCCTGTTGCTGGCAGTTTTCTTCGGAACCGCCATTGGCAACGTGATTCGCGGCGTG
Organism: Binatia bacterium; assembly: GCA_041484845.1. GTDB lineage: Bacteria > Desulfobacterota > Binatia > UBA9968 > UBA9968 > JBGPIK01. Next base: position 3,319 of record JBGPIK010000383.1, read on the forward strand.
CCGCTTAATGCAGACCATTTCTTTTTCGCAACGCTGTGGACCGATTTTAAAGTCGGCCCGAATCCCGGCATTCTCGATTGGTATACCGTGACGACCGGCGTGTTGGCTCTTGCAACACTCACCGTGCACGGGGCTCACTACATTGCATTGAAAACGGAAGGCGACATATGCGCACGCGCCCGCCGTGTCGCCGCACTAGGTTGGTGGGCGGTTCTAACATTGACGGTGCTGAGCTCGTTCGCAACGGTATACGTGCGCCCCCAAGTAGTTGAGAACTTTCGCTTGCACTTCTGGGGCTGGATCATCCCAATCGTTGTGGCGGTATCGTTACTTGCAATGCACGTTTACCGCGCCAAGGCTCGGGACAAGGCCGCGTTTCTCTCGTCCGCCGCGTACATCACGGGAATGATGGGCGGCGCGGCATTCGCCATGTATCCTTATTTGTTGCCTGCAAGCAGCGACCCCGCCTATAGCTTGACCATTCACAATGCCAAGACCGGAGCCTACAGCCTGAGTGTCGGCCTGGTCTGGTGGCTCATCGGGATAACGCTCGCTATTGGATATTTTACGTTTCTTTATCGCTCGTTCCGGGGCAAAGTGACATTAGACGCGCAGGACAGCTATTAGTGCTGACCATCAGAATACTATCGAGGTGTCCCTCATAATCAGCACTGCGACAAAATCCATGGTCTTGAGCGGAATGATACCGGCAGAATCCGGATGTCAATCATCAGCCCGCCGATTTCTCAGCGTGCAGCGGGTTAACCTGCGGCCGCAAGCGCGGCATAAGCAACCCGACCATGCGAATGGGCGCATATCCAAAAACGTTCGAAGCGTCACGAATTTGGCCGGAAGGCGTGCTCTGAATCTTCAGCATGCAGCGGACCGCAACGGAGAGGAAATGCCAATCTTGCGCAACAAGGTCAGCGCACCGAGGAAAACGAATTCCGGTTTTCCCCAGGATACCATTCAAGTCTCCTGCGGGGCGTTCCAAAGACACGAATAGCCTTGTTCACCACGAATTTCCCTATTTTGCGGTATAGAACTTGCTTTGCCTATTTTGCGTTAGCATGATAGGCGGAGGTTATGATGAGCGCTAGATCGGAAGACAAGACAGCCCGGTTGAGTTTTAAAATCGTTATTGCTCTTAGCAGTTGTGTGTTTGGACTCGGATTGATTTTGTACGGATTTGGTGCGGGCAACAAATCACCAAAGCAAGCAGCATCCGCCGGAGCTAATCCGCCGGTGGAAGCGCCGCGCAAGAAACCGGCGCGCGCATGGAACATGGCTCTAGGTGATGTTGTCATCGTTGCCCAGGAGCTCGGGTTTAGCATTTCGCCCGCGAAAGCAGCCAGCATCGAACCATCGAAAATTGTGGCAAGAATCGACGGTCAGCTACAGCATCTGCGCGAGCTTTACCGTCAAGAAGGCGAGAAAAATCCGGGGCTCATGGGCAACATCATCTTGCAGATCAATGTCGGCGCTACCGGCGACGTTACCCAGGTCAAGGAAATCAGTTCACGCATCCCCGATGGCGAATTTAAGAAGGCGATCATCGCGGAAGTTTCTCACTGGTCCTTTCAGGAAATCATACCCGAGAGCGTGACCATCAATTGTCCGCTGTTGTTTATCCGCGAGGGTATGGATATCACCACTCTTGTAAATTGGGAGAAATCACTGGCGCAGCTCGAAGATAAGCCGACGACCGCGCGCAGCGCAAGTCAAAGTCGTCCGATTCAACAAACCAAAACGGTCGAGATCCCACGAGTTGCGCAAGCGCTAACCAAAGCCGTCAGATCCGAGGAAGCCTCACCGCGCTCCTCCACCCGACCCGCACAATCGCTTTACCAGATCAAATACGCGACCTCGCTGCGCGCCGAGCCCAATTTTTCGTCTGCATCGGTAACTCGTTTTACGATCGGGACAAAGGTCTCTTTGCTCAACAATCGCGGCGATTGGCTGGAAGTGCGGGCCACGGACAGTGGGTTTTCGGGTTATGTACGCAAGGAATTTGTTGCGCCCGTTGAACTGGCGCGCAAGCAATGACAGCATCCACGTTCAAGGTTCAAAGCTCAAGGTCCGAAAGAATTGAACCTGGAACATTGAACCTTGAACCATACTTCTGTCTTCGCCGCTCCGGGCTCACACCGAGCACATACGTCGGCCTCAACCTCAACGGCGGAATCCGGGTTCAGATCAACTGCCGCAGCGCCTTCGCCAGCAGCTCGACATTCTCCACGCGGGCGCCGTGGCCCATCAAGCCCACGCGCCAGATTTTTCCCTTCAGAGATCCCAGGCCGGCGCCGATTTCGATGTTGAACTCGTCGTATAACCGTTGCCGCACCTTGGGATCGTCGACACCTTCAGGGATTCGAATGGCATTGATCATGGGCGCGCGGATCGATGCCGCGACCACCGGCTCAAGCTCCAGTTTGCGCATCTCGCGAAGAAAAATTTCATGCACTTGCTGGTGTCGTTTCCAGGCGGCCTCCAACCCCTCTTCGAGAACGATACGCAGCGCTTCATGAAGCGCGTAGTTCATGGAGATCGGCGCCGTATGATGATAGACCCGCTCGCTACCCCAGTATTTTTCGATCATGGACAAGTCGAGGTACCAGCTTTGAACTTTCGATTTGCGCTTGCGCACCGCCTCAATGGCGCGTTCATTGAACGTGACGGGAGCCAGGCCGGGCGGACAGCTGAGACATTTTTGCGTTCCGCTGTAACAGGCATCGATTTCTAATTCGTCCACCCTAACGGCGGCGCCGCCGAGCGAAGTTACGGCATCGACCAGAAACAAGCTGTCGTACTCGTGGATCAACCGGGAAAGTTCGTCGAGCGGCTGCAGGACGCCGGTGGAAGTCTCGGCATGAACAACCGCCACGACTTTGTAGCGCTTGTTGGCAAGCCGGGCGCGAAATTGCGCCGGGTCGAGCGCCGTGCCCCACTCCGCCTCCACGGTGTCGACCTCGGCGCCGCAGCGCTGCGCCACATCCACCATTCGGGTGCCAAACACGCCGTTGACGCCGATGAGCACGGCGTCGCCGGGCTCGACCAGATTAACAAAGCAGGTCTCCATACCGGCGCTGCCGGTGCCCGACATCGGCAAGGCCAGCCGGTTTTGCGTCTGAAAAACCTCGCGTAGCATCGCCATGCTCTCGTCCATGATTTTCAAAAACGCCGGATCGAGATGACCGATAAC
>JBGPIK010000384.1:0-6516 GCA_041484845.1 Binatia bacterium
ATACGAATATTACATAGATCTGATGCCGGTCATGCCTTATGCCAGCGCCGAAGGCGTGCTGTCGGTATTGCAGTTTCTCGCGCCGCGTCAGCCGAAAGCGGCGTCGTCCGATCCCGAAGAATTTTACGACATGAGTCTTCTAAAGAAAATCGAGGAAAGCGGATTTACAAAGGCGTTGGTCAACAAGCGGTAAGGTGAAGCCAAGATGCTACAGCCAACTTTCGAAGGAGAGCCTGTATGGGAACTAAACTCTTTCGGCATATTTTTTTGATTGCATTGGCGATTGAGCTCGAAACTTGGGGATCATCCGCACAAGCTCAGGACAAGCCGCTAAAAAAGATTTACTGGGGGGTAACCTCAATCTCCGCCTCCAACTGGATTCCCTGGCTCGCCAAGGAATCCAAGATCTACGAGAAAAACGGATTGGACGTCGAGCTGATTCTGCTCCGCGGATCGGGCCAAACGTCTACGGCGATTCTCGGCGGAAGCCTTTTCGCCGCGCCCGTTGCGCTTCCCACCGTAATGCTGGCGGATCTCGGGGGGGCTGATCTGGTAAACGTGGCTCACACGGTTCCCGGCGTCCAGAGCAAACTGCTGGTGAAGCAGGAGATCAAACGCCCCGAAGATCTCAAGGGAAAGAGGATCGCAACCTCCAGTCTCGGCTCTCTGGGAGATTTTCTCTTCCGCTACATCCTACGAAAGCATGGCGTGGACCCGAACCGGGACGTAACCTGGCTGTCGATCGGGACGCCGCCCGAGCGGCTTCAGGCGCTGGTATCGGGCGCGATCGATGCTGCCGACGTCTCCTATCCCAGCGATGCCCAAGGAGAGCGAATGGGATATCGAGCTATATTCGACGCCGGGAAAGAGGTCGTCTATCCTTCGATGTCGATCGTCACGCGCAGGAAGACAGTCCGGGAGGATCGTGACACGGTGGCGCGGATGGTTCGATCCCACGTTGAAGGCATTGCCTATCTTAGAACCCACAAGGACTTCAGCTTGAAGGTGCTAAGCAAGTATTTGCGGACCAATGACCGTGAGCTGCTGGAAGGCTCCTATGAAATCTATAAGGACTATTTCATCCCTGTGCCGTATCCGATTATGAAGGGGCTGGAAGCGACCTACGATTACGTTGCGACAACCAAACCGGAAATCCGCGACCGCAAGCCCGAGGAGTTTATGGACCCGAGCTTTATCGCCGAGTTGGACAAGAGCGGTTTTATTAGAAAGCTCTACACGCAAAAGTAGCCTCGTCTTTGACGGAACACCTGTTAGTGAAACCTTTCAAAGTGAATTTGTTCACGGCTTCTTGCCGCAATTGTCCGCCGCGCCGGCCATCTTAAGCCTCTGTTTGCTTTATCGCCCTCTCTCTTGGTATGAGTGCGGCAGTCAAGCCGAGAGTCGGGATGCTGATGGAGGGGTTATCGGAGTTTTCATTGCCCAGTGGATTTATCGTTAAGCAGCACGAAGGAGGAACAGCGGTGGCTACGGAAAAGAAATCTCTTTTATGGCTTGCGTTGCTTATTGTTTTATCTTGCAACGGCACAATGCCAACAGCGACCGCGGCGGCGACGGTCGAGCAGATCGCGTTGCTGAAAGGCCAGGATCGGCAGAAGGTTTTAGTCGAAGGCGCAAAAAAAGAAGGCAAGGTCGTGTGGTACAGCACGCTCATTGTCGACCAACTGGTGCGGCCGGTGAAAGCGGCCTTCGAAAAGGAATATCCGTTCCTGCAGGTGGAATATTTCCGTGGGAATACTGAGCGCGTGGTCCAGAAGGCTGTCTCGGAGTATCAGGCGAAGCACTACGATGTTGATATCATCGACGGCACAACGTCACCTACGCTGGCGAACAAGGCGGGTATTATGCAACGCTTTTATTCACCATCTTTGGCCGATTATCCGGCGGAGCTCAAAGACGCTCAGGGCATCTGGGGCGCGACAAATCTCTATTTTCTCACGTTGGGCTACAATACACGGATGGTGAAGCCCAATGAGTTACCGAAGACAATGGAAGATTTACTGAATCCACGCTGGAAGGGCAATATGATCTGGTCCACGAGCCGGGGCTCCGGCGCACCGATGATGATTGGAAATATTTTATTGTCCATGGGACCGGAGGCGGGAAAGGCTTATCTTCTGAAACTGGCGAAACAAGGGATCGCAAAAAGCACGGCCAGCAACCGACAAATTTTGGATTTGGTGATCGCGGGCGAACAGCCGATCGCGCTGCACATTTTCAATCATCATGCGTACATAAGCCGTAAAGCCGGCGCTCCCGTCGACTGGCAGCCCATTGAGCCGGTGACCGCAACCTTTAACGGCAGCGGGCTGACGAAGAACGCGCCGCATCCACACGCGGCGATGCTTTTGCTCGACTTTCTTTTCTCCACCAAGGGCCAGAAGGTGTTTCAAGACGTGGACTATCTTCCGGCCCATCCGAAATTGCCGGCGAAGCAGGCCGACCTCAAGCCTGGAGGAGGGCGATTCAAGCGGGCAATCTATGTGAGTCCGGATGTCCAATACGAAAAAGGTAACGAGTGGATCGACATCTTCCAACGGGAGTTTGTCGATAAGTAGGCGCATTGCCGGTGCGTCGCGTCATCACTGTCAACCAGGCTCATGACTACCACTAGGCTGGAACAGCCGCGCACCCTTATCGGTCGGCCGGTCTGGCGGGGACTCCCCCGTCTGGGCAGCGAAGGTTGGGTAATGGTGTGTGTTTCGATCATTACCGCCTATTTAGTGCTCCCGCCGCTATTTTCGGTCGTTCAGACGAGTTTGTTTACGACCAAGATGAGCGGCGAGCTCGATGAATTCACGCTGAAATATTACGCCGAACTGTTGTTGCAGGCGCGCCTGATTGGCCCGCTCTTCAATACCGTCTATTTCGCCATCGGCAGCGCCTTGCTGGCAACCCTAATCGGCGGGTGCATTGCTTGGATCGTAACGCGCACGGACGCGCCGCTGCGCGGCCTCGGCTATTTTACCGCGTTTGCCTCCTTTGGAACGCCTTTCATTCTCTATACTATCGGCTGGCTGCTGATCTTGGGGAAAGCCGGCCCGGTGAATTTCTGGTTGAGAACGCTGCTTGATCGATCCGGAGCCATCGTCAATGTCTACTCGTTGTGGGGGATGATTTTTGTCGAGTCTCTGCTCTGGTCCCCTCTGGTTTTTCTCATGTTGACCGCGTCGTTTCGCTCGATGGACCCTTCTCTAGAAGAAGCGTCTTCGGTGTGCGGCGCCGGCATCTGGCACACCGTAAACCGAATTTCACTACGGCTAATGTTGCCGGCTTTCTTCGCGGTGGTTCTGCTGGTTTTTATTCGCGCCTTTGAGTCATTTGAGATTCCCGCGTTGATCGGACTGCCGGGCGATGTGCGCGTCATGACCACCTCAATTTTTCTTGACGCGCAGCGTATGCCGCCCAGTTATGGCAGCGCGGGCGCCTTTTCCGTGCTGTTGATGGTGATTGTTGGCGCGGCGCTTTACGGTTACTTTCGCGTGACCCGAGAGGCATCCAAGTATCACACCATCACCGGGAAAGGTTATCGGCCGCGCGTAATTCCGCTCGGCCGCTGGCGCTATGCGGCGAGCGCCGCGCTGCTGCTCTACACCTTTCTCCTGCTCGTCGTGCCCTTTCTGATCGTGCTATGGGCTTCGCTGCTGCCGTTTTACATGCAGCCTTCATTCGAGGCTCTGTCAAAACTTACTCTCCGCAACTATCATACCGCGCTTAATTTCGACAAGATTACGCTGGCGGTAAAGAATAGTCTTCTTTTAGGCCTAGGGAGCGCCACCGTGGTCATGGTGCTTACATCGCTGGCGTCGTGGATATTGGTGCGGAGCCGGCTTCGCGGCCGCTGGTTGTTGGATTTGCTGACCACCTTTCCTTTGCTGTTTCCCGGCATCGTGATGGGTCTCGCCATACTGCGCTTTTATCTGATCGTTCCCGTGCCGATTTACGGGACTTTGTGGATACTGTTGATTGCATTTGTCACACGCTACGTCCCTTACGGCATCCGTTACACGCATGCCGGATTGCTGCAGTTACATACAGAACTCGAAGAAGCCGCTTATGCTTCGGGCGCCTCGTGGTTCAATTGCATGCGCCGCGTCACCTTTCCCTTATTGACACCCGCTTTTCTGGGGGGCGGGATATTCGTCTTTCTGATCTCCGCTAAAGAGCTTTCCATGTCGATTCTGTTGGTCAGCCCGAGCACGCCGGTGGTCTCCGTGGCGATTTTTGAGTTGTGGGAAAATGGCCAGGTCGGTGAACTGGCTGCCTTCGGTATTTTGTGGACGGCGATTTTGGTTTCGGTCGCCGTGACCTACTACTTTTTCGCGCGGCGCTACGGAGTCCAGATCAGTTAATTTGCGAGGTGAACCCGTGTCTGCATTACGCGATTGTACGATGGTTTCCCTAAGCCGTGGATGCGGTGATTGCGGTGCGGACGGGACTAGAAATGAAGGAGAACCCCTGAGCCATGCCGTCACTTGACGAACAGCTCAAAGAGGTCGTTGCCGCCAAGCCCATAAACACGGTCAGCGATGTCCTTGTCGCCTTGCAAAAACTCGACGGCGCACTGCCCAATGACGACGGGCTGAAATGGTTTAATCTGCTTTACCTGAAGGTCTCTGAGGGTGTCCGGGACAATCCGCCGCCCGCAGGCTGGGAAGCTCCACAGTGGCTGGAGCGGCTCGACGTGATCTTTGCGAATCTTTATTTCGACGCGATCATCAACTGGCAACATAACCCAGCACAAGTTGCGCGATCCTGGGTGCCACTTTTCGAATCGAGAGGCCGACAGGACATTATGCGTGTCCAATTTGCGTTGGCAGGAATGAACGCGCACATCAACCACGACTTACCCATAGCCTTGGTTCGAGTTGATAGCGAGCAGGGTGTTGAGCCCAGCCGCGGCGCTCCGGAGCATCGCGATTTCGAGTACGTCAATAATATCTTGGATGCGGTAGAAACGAAGATGAAGCCCTATATTGCTACCGGCATTATCGGTCAGATAGATCAGGATCTTAGTGAAATCGATGACGTCATTGCTATGTGGAACGTGCGCAAGGCAAGGGAAACAGGTTGGGTGAATGCTGAGATCCTTTGGCACCTACGCTCCGCCCCAATTCCGGCGGCAAGCGACGATTTTCTTACGAACTTAGACAGGTTGGTCAGCCTGGGAAGCCGAGGATTGTTGGTTCCAGTTGGTTTGCAATAGCTGCAAATTGGCGCAGTGCCGAGAGATTCGGACAGCATGTCCATTCCTTCCAATGAACCAACCACGGCGGAAGATCGGACTCGGGAAAAAACAAGCGGGGAAACTGCGTCTGACCTCGATTCTTCCGGGACCGCGCAGTCATGATGATCCGTTAAGCAATCCTTAGACCCTCCTCTTTGGCCAATTGGAACCAACTCGATGGATTTCCATGGCCTTGGCAGCGCGGCAATCCGAGTTAATTAGCTAATGCCGCGATGGATTATCTTTGCGGAAAGCAGCGATGGGATTTGCAGTCATTAATAAACGATTCTGTCAATTGACGCTGGTGGCGCTTGTCTATTTGCTGCCGTCGGTACAAGCCCTGTTGCCTGTCGATGATCCCGACGTCTGGTGGCATTTGCGAACCGGTGAGTGGATCGTGCGGGCCGGCTGGGTGCCTACCACGGATCCCTTTTCGAGCTTTGGCTACCAAAAGGGTTGGATCGCGTATAGTTGGCTGTTCGACGTGGTTATTTACGGCATCCGTTCGGCCTTTGGTCTCCAAGGGATCGTTGGTTTCACCGTCGGGTTTGGCTTGCTGATCGCGCTGGCGCTCCATCGATTGGTGCGCGCCGCGAAACTTTCGTTCCGTTACGAAATCATTCTGACCGCTATGGGTCTGGCGTGCATGAAATCACTCATGAGCCCGCGTCCTTGGCTTTTCTCAATAGTTTTTTTTATTCTCGAATTAAGTCTCCTGCTTCAATATAGGCGATCGGGAGCCATGCGGCCGCTTTATTGGCTTCCGCTCATATTCTGTGTTTGGGCGAATATCCACGTTCAGTTCGTGTATGGACTTGCGGTATTGATCCTGGTTGCAGCGGAACCGTTTCTCATCCGCCTGTTTCTCCCTCTTCAAACAGCAGATGGAAGTTCTTCCGCTCCTGCCAGCGGACCGTTTCTCATTGCAACTTTATCGATCCTAGCGACCCTCGCCACCCCTTACCACGCGTTCATTTATCGCCCCGTCATTGAGTATGCCACGGAGACAGGCGTGTTCCAGAATATCCTTGAGCTGCATCCTCTTTTTTTTCGTAACCCGATCGATTGGATTTTCTTGACGCTAATCCTCACGGCAACTTTCGTGCTCGGCTGGCGTAAAGAAACGGCCTTGTTCCCCTACTTTTTGCTCGCCCTGGGAGCTTTGCTGTCATTTCGGGCGCGGCGAGACGTGTGGGTGGGCGCCGTGGCTGCTGTTGCCGTTGTTTCAAACCCACGCGTTATTCGGGCTGCCGCCGATCGCCTCGAGTTCA
>JBGPIK010000385.1:0-6489 GCA_041484845.1 Binatia bacterium
AGTGCGAACTAAATCGACTGTCCCGGCGCTGCCGGCTCCATGGCGAGGTTAGATGGCCTTTCGAGATTATGACTAACCCGTCTTCAGCTTCATCTGTTCCAGCTAATGGTGTGCCGGGAAGCGCTTCAGTAACGGCTGCCATTGGCCTTTGCGGCTGCTTGCACCGTCTTCTTCGTACGGAAATGATGACCGCGCTTGTATTTGGCTTTCTCTTAAGTCTCTGATGGACCGGTCATGCGGTTGCTCAAAAACCCGGGGGTGCGTTTGGCGAAAAATCCAATATGCGCCGGAAACTATGAATGCAATAATGCCGAAAGAAATCCAGAATCCCCAAAGCCAAATGGGACGCCAGCGCAACTGCGATTCTGCGCTAGCGATTTTTTTCTCCAAATCACTGCTATTTCTTTCAAGCTTTCCAATCCGCTCATCTTTTTTGCCCAGTTCTTCTTCCAGCGTCTTACCCTCTACATATGAGCGAAGCGGCAGTTTCAGCTTCTGGCCGATTTGGAGATTGCTGTCCAAAACCCCGGGATTGTGTTTTTTAATTTCTTCTTTGGGAATTTCGAGAGTCGTCGCGATGATATCAAGATTGTCGCCGGGTCGTACCATCCATGTTTGCCTCTCAGCAGCCGCTGACATAGGTGAAGCGACAAAAAGAGAATAGAGAATGAAAAGAAGAAAAAGAATTCTCTCCATGTGGAGAGTCTCCATAACACGCGTCCTTTTGCCCTTGTAAAGGTTGTTTCAGCTCCTTAACACTAATCGGAAGCATAACCCGTGCCATCCTTGCGTATGCGCCGAATGTGTTCGATTCGAGGGTTTCGAGCGTGAAGCCGAAGAGTATATTTGCAGCTACGCGAATTGTTTTAATACTGTAGGGTCACTTATGAAAAACGTTAATTTAGCCGCACCCAAAAAAGGAAGATGTGCACGAAGAAGTCCGGTGATGCCCCGTAATCGTAAATGCATCAAGCGAGGGACGAGGCCTCGTCAATAGTTATGTAAGAAAGCCATGTGGCGAGTGGTAGGAAATTGCTTTTCACGCGCCGGTGCGGAACGCATGTGAATTGCCCCGCGAACCGGGGGCTTAGCCACCTTCGGGAAGCCCGAGCAGCCACTGCAAAGCGCGGGCGAGCCGTCCGCTGGCCGTTTTGGGCCGAGAGTATCCGGTAATGTGGTCTTAGGTCAACTCGACGATTCCAGGCAAGCAAGTTGATATTTGGCGCTGGATGTTCAGACATGGAACCTGTCAATTTGCAAGTTGTGGATTTGAATATGTCACCCGATCCCATAGCCGAGGGACAGCGAATCAATCGCTGGTTGGTCCGGCTGCGGGCGGACGCGTCTGGTGAGTGCCAGACGATGGTGCGAATTAGAGAAATTTCTGGAGATGAAGTCGGACGAGAAAGAATCTTCCGGCTGAGACCGGGCAACAATGAGATCGAAATCGAGCCCAACGAACGGTATCGCTTTAGTCGCTCGGAGCACTGCTTTCAAGTGGTCGCGGATATCGTCGGTACGCCCCGGCCGGTCGATGCCGCGCGTCGCTTCTGCGCTCGGCAGATCGCAAATCGTCGCTGGAGCATGCGGTGAGTTGAACGTCAGTTCTAATAAATTTCTGGGTTTCGCTCGATGTAAAAGTCAGACCCCAATTGCACAGGGCTGCCTGTTCTTACAAGGGCATGGTCTCCGTGCATTCGGGATAACCCGAGCAGCCCCAGAACTGTGAGCCTGCCCGGTTTCCTTTGCGAGCCGTGCGCAGCACCATCGCCTTTCCGCAAACCGCGCAAGTGAGTTTTTTGTCCGACCGATCTGTCTGATCAGTCTGATCCGACCGAGTTTCCTTCTGCCTTCGTCGCTCCTCCAGCCGGGCGGCGGCGAGCCGTTCGCTGTAGCCGCCGCCTTCAACAAACTGCCGCTCCAGTCCGTGGATCTGGCGATCCAGCAGATAGTTGGCCTGGTGAATCAGGCAGATCAACGTGTTGGCCATCACCGCCGGGTCAGCGTGGCGCAACCACGGCGCGTAAGTGTCCACCGTGGGCGTATCGGACTTGCCTACGGCGCGCACCTTCAGTGCTTGGGGGTCGTCCTTGCCCCAGGCTGCCAACCCGCGCTGGCGCAGAAAATCCTCGTAGTCGAGGAGCAGCTCATCGAGGCTGGCGCGGGCAACGTTTACCAGCCGCAGCTCCGTTTGACTCGAAGTCGCTGAAGCCCGGCTGCCCTCGGCGATGTTCTGTCGGCCGCTACGCGCCGCCTGCACCATCTGGTCATGCGTCCGCGACCGCTTGTCCACAAAGCGCTGGCAGAACGCCACCGTCCCGTCGTAGATGATCTCGGTCACCTGAAACGAGCGCAGTCGCCGGTAGCCGCCGTGCGGCCGCAATGTTGAAGCGCCACTGCTCATCAATCAGCCACTTTCACGCGCACGTGACCGGTCAGGAGATCGTGCATGAGGCCGTGCTTTTGTTTAATAAGAGTCGAGACGTAAAAGTCAGACTCCAACCACACTTCACCTAAGAAAAGTCCCCCTTAATTCTCCCTTGGCTGAGTGTAAGAATGTCTCTGTCGTTATGTCTTCTTGGTTTGTTTCAAAACTTCCCGGATGGCTGCGAGTGCTTGCCGTATTCGCTGAACATTCGGCGCGTAGCTCTTTGGCGCATGGTGAGCATCGTCGGCCGTAACAAACGTTGCAGAGATGCAGTCCACAATATCAGATGCAACACCAGCCTCAACTAGGATAGCCCGGACATCTTTGCCGTTCATGTTGTGGGCGCTCGTAACGCGATTCAACTTCTCTTTCGCTATCTGCGAAGCCAGCTGACACGCCGCGAAGCGGATTTCTTCTTCGCCCTGCTGCAACTTTATGGATGTCGCCGTCGGATCATTCGCGATCGCCTCGGCTTCGCGGAGTCGCTGATCGAGAGTCGACCATTCCATAACCGCAATATGTGGGCCGATCTTCGTGTACCCTGTCATTTCATAGTGAAAGCCATTCAGGGTCCGACAACCTAGGCACACCTGCTTGGCCCAAGTACCCTTGTGAGACAGAACCACGACCTGTTTGTTGTCAGTCTCGGCGAGGGTACGAATCACGTTGATGAATTGCGTCTCGTGCTCATCGTCCCAAGACTGAATCGGGTCATCGATGATGAGGAAGCCCCACGGACCTGGAGATCGGATCGCGCTGGCGATGCTCACGCAAAGGCCAAGCGCGTTTAACTTTGACTCGCTCAGAGAAGAAACTGCGCTTGCAAGCTCCACTCCATAGGACTTGGCCTTCACAGAAAGTCGGCGACTCTTGAAGTCTCCGCTTTTAGTCCGCTCCATGGCAAAGCCCGAGAAATGTACGTCCGGGTCGCCGCCAGTGCGAATTTTCCCGTGCCACTTCATAACTGCCTCTGTTAGGTCCGTACTCATTGCGGCTTCCATCGTCTCGGCCAAGGTCTGTTCGACATGTTTTTTCAGTTCCTTCAATCCCTCAAGCATATTTCGCACACGCATGGCTCGTTCGATCGTCGTACGCTTCTCAAGCAGGTCGATGAGCAGCGAGGCTTCAGTGGTGCCGGCAAGTGCATCGACAGCTTGGTGGAACAACTTGATCGGCCCCACAAGGTTCGGTTCAAGCTGTGATACTTGGCTGACGAAATCACTGGCTGTGGCAAGGTATGCCTGCAACGCCTTGCCGAGAGCCTCGGCGTCGGCGAGGCTCTCGCGATTCTCTTTTATCCCGGACTCGCAGATCAGGATTGCATCCTCTACCTGTGTCGCAGCGTTGCGTAGACGGTCGCGGAGCCCGCTGGCAACTCCGGCTGTGGCACGAACGATCTCGGCGCTTGCCGCGCTCGTGCCACCTAAGAGATCGCAGACTTTCGGTGCATTCTCAGGCTGCATCGATGCGATCAGGTCACTGGTGCGGCACTCGGAGAGCTTTATGTGTTCTTTGAGTTCCGACCTTACATCCGCAAGTGATCGGGTCACACGAGACAGACTCTGCTCGCGTGCAGTACCTCTTTCAATCTCAGCTTTGACTGAAGCATGCCGCTCGTGAATGACACGCCGCAGATCGCTATCCAGCACCTGCGTACACAGCGGACAGGAATCCGGATTGTCTTCAATCAACTCGACGCCGATGTCCAAAAGTCTCGCTTCCTTTTGTAGCCTCGTGGCCGCGCCGTGAACGCATAGTCGCCCATAGTCTTCGAGGAATGCAGCACCTACTGCCGTCGAGAGGGTTTTATAAGCAGCAGGCAGCTGGATTGACTCCGCCAGAGAGTAGGTATGAAGAGCAACATCGCCAGAATAGACCTTGGCAGCTTCTGCAGCGCGCGCGGCGATAAGTTTTGGGACTCGCTCCTCTGCCTTGACCATGCCTCCAAGAAGCGCGTCGGCCCGAGCTTCGATTAGGGTGTAGGTATCACTTATCTTTTCCGTCCCGCGCCTTAGGCTTGCCGCGACCTTCTTCAACTCCGGCAGCGATGCGACCCGTGTTTCGAGAGATATCAACTCGCTCAGAATGCGTTGACCTTCGGAGGAAAGACTTGCGGTTGGCTTGGTGCAGAGGCCGAGGATGGCCTGGAACGCGCCATCTACTTCGTTCAAGCCGAGGAGTCTGGCAAAGCCTTGGAACCGGTCGGAAGGCGGGACGAGAAGGAGGTATTTGAGGGCGTGCTGGAGAACGAATGGCCGGGCGGTTGTTAGTAGTGTTGCGTGGAACGGCCATGCTTCGACAGGTTTGCCATCCACGAACCGCCTTATCGTGACCCCGTCGGTGCCGAGCTCAACACGCAGTTTTTGTTCGGGACTTCCCACCACGGCAAACGTGGCTTCGACGTACGCCGATCTGTCTTCGGGAAAATGGCGGTTGCGGTACGAGTCCTTGTATTCCTCTTTCGAGTCAGCCTTCTCCACCTTAGAGGTGGCGCCATAGATTAGGAACTCAAGGGCTTCGGATATGCTGGTTTTTCCATGGCTATTGGGCGCAGCAATCACTGTGAGTTTCTCGTGAAAATCGATGCTACGTTCCACGTTGAAGCCGCGGAAGCCGGCGATAGTGAGTCGTTTAAGTTTCACTTGTGATCTCCGAAATTATCGTCCGTAGTTCCTCCTCCAGAGCACCAGACGGATCGGCTTGGCGGCATGCTTTGAGCAACCGACGGTGGACCGGATTACTGGTCTTTTTCTCTACTGCTTGGCGGAACTGCTCCAGCGCGGACTCGGGTGCACCTGTGTTCAAGTCGCATTGATCTTCATGATCGGTGGTCATGGGGTACCTCTTGATTAGCAGTTCCCGCCGCGGGAGACTTTTCCATGGATAGTTCATCAAGAGCACGCAGTTCCGGCCCTTCGGTCTCCTTTAAGCTCTTCCCCGCAATACCCTGCAGATGCCCGTACATACCGACGGCTGCCTGCATGACAGGACCGATTTCCTCCTCACAAAATATCATGTACGAGTCTGGGGCCGTGTGGGTCATGTCAGCATCCACCGGATTGAGACTAACATTTCCCGCGAAACGCGCTGCTGCAATTTCCCCTCGATCTCTGCGACGAGCTGCTCCCGCCGGTATCCGTCTCCATCCAGGCCATTTCAAACTTGGTTGTGTCACTCATGATCGTTATTGAAGGCAATCACTGATTTTCTTTCTTGAGTTCAAGTATCGTCAGTTGCCGTGGTTGAGTATCGACCGGTTCGATGACTGCGATCTCTTCACCCGACGCTACGCCGAGTTCCTTGAAGCGCCTGGCGGCGGGCAGGACCCTATTTTCCAGGGAGCCAACGGCGCTGTTATACGCGCCGCTGGCTTTTTCGAGGCCGTTTCCGATGTCGGAAATATGCCCGGCCAGTGTTCTCATCCGCTCGTAAAGTTGCTTGCCTAAATCACTTATGGCCTGAGCGTTCTCGGCAATTTGTTCTTGTTTCCAACCGTACGCAACCGCATGGAGAAGCGCGATGAGTGTGGTGGGGGTCGCTAATACAACGCGTTTTTTCATGCCATCTTCTATCAGTTGATGGTCAGCATCCGCTGCAGCGGCGAAGAATGACTCGCCGGGAATGAACATCACGACAAACTCCGGCGCTTTGTCGAATTGCTCCCAGTAGCTCTTGGCAGATAAGTCTGACATATGGGATCGAATCTGGGTGGCGTGGCGTGCCAAAGATTCCTTTCTCCCTTGCTCGGACTCTGCGGAAAGGGCATCGAGGTACGCTTCAAGCGAGACCTTGGCGTCGACGACGATTTCGCGTCCGGCGGGGAGGTGAACTATAAGGTCAGGACGAATACGCCCTTGATCGGTTGAAACGCTTAGCTGTTCGGTAAAGTCGCAGTGCTCGGACATTCCGGCCAGCTCAACGACCCGCTTCAAAGTCATTTCACCCCACCGGCCGCGGATTTGCGGCGTTCTCAGGGCTGTGACTAGATTCGCGGTTTCCTTTTGAAGCTTTTCCTGGCTGTCGGTGAGCCCTTTCAAATTCGATTCGAGACTTGTATAGGC
>JBGPIK010000386.1:0-6469 GCA_041484845.1 Binatia bacterium
CAGATCAAATAGTATTGCCGCCTCTGGTTGGCTCGCTCGATGACCTGGACTTTGGTAAGGTATCCCATAGTGAGAAATTATATACATAGCTATATCACTAGTCAAGACAAATATTGGGGATTTTTTCTCACGACCGCAGAGGTTACCTTAAATTATACACCATGCGCTTGATGCCTGTCTTGAGCACGGGCACGTTGAAATTAATGAGCAACCCAATCGGCCATCCGCCTAGTTTCAAATAGGTCAACAGTTGAGCTTGGTGAATCGGTTGCAAATCCTCTACCGTCTTCAGTTCCACGACCACTGTCTTTTCAACTAAGAAATCGAGCCGATACCCGCAGTCAAGTGGAACTGACTTATAGGTTACCGGTATTGGCACCTGGCGTTCGAAGCAGATGTCGGCAAGAGAAAGTTCATGCGCCAAACATACTTCATAAGCCGATTCGAGCAGCCCAGGCCCGAGCAACTTATGAACCTCAATTGCCGCCCCAATAATCTTCTCCGTCAGTTCGTTCATAACTATCTTCTCTGCGCCCGCAGCGCCTCCGCGGTGAAACGTCCGACTCCTTCTTAACCACAGAGACACAGAGTACGCAGAGTTCGTACTATTTTTTTAATCAAAACCTCTTTACTCCGCGCCCTCCCCGGTCGTGAGAAAAAACCCCTTTTTCGCAAAAATGAGCGTTGCAAGTATTTGATTTCATTGAGGCCAAATTTGTAATTTTGATGGTTTTTGAATTTTTTCTCACGACCCCCGCCTCCGCGGTGAATATTCCGGATGTTTTAACCACAGAGACACGGACTTCACAGAGTTCGTAGTATTTTTTTATCAAAACCTCTTTACTCGGCGCCCTCAGCGCCTCCGCGGTTCGCCATACAGAAGCCTGAAGTCTGTTCAGTTTTGAATTGACTCCTCCGCGTTTGATTCGTACGCTGGACTGGGGATCGAGCGATCCGGCAAAAACTCGTTAACCAAAACCTTGATGATGCGCCCGGCGGCGTGTCCATCCCAATAGCGGGGAGAGCGGTGATCACCGTGGCCGCCGCTATTGACCCGATTAAATTCTTTTACGATATTTTCCGGATTCGAACCCACCACAACGTTGCTCCCTTGCGTGACCGTGACCGGCCGCTCCGTGTTCTCGCGCAGTGTAATGCAAGGAACACCTAGAATCGTTGTTTCTTCCTGTATGCCGCCTGAATCAGTGAGAACGACTTTGGCATTCGACATGAGGTGCAAAAAATCAAGGTAGCCGAGCGGCGGAATCAAACGGATACGGACACGTGAATCCCATGGCTCTGGCCCCTGAACGAAGTGATCGACAAAACAATCCCCTAGGTCCGCCTCTTGAATGCGTTTCAACGTTCGCGGATGAGCCGGAAAAATAACCGGCATTTGCTTGGAAATGTCCAAAAAGGCATGAAGCATGCGAGAGAATACCCGCTCGTCATCGACGTTCGTCGGGCGATGGAGAGTCACAATTGCATACGGTCTTGTTCCCTGCGCTTCCGCCAGCTGCAGGTCCTGCAGGATCGCTGACTCGGATGCCTTCGCGCGGTGGCGCAGTAAAGTGTCGATCATGACATTCCCGACAAAAAAGATTTTCTCCGGCGGAACCCCTTCGCGTAATAGGTTTTCATTGGCGCTATCTTCGGTGGTAAACAGGTAATCAGAAATGGAGTCGGTGACGATGCGATTGATCTCCTCCGGCATGGTCCGATCAAAACTTCTTAATCCCGCCTCCACGTGGGCTAGCTTGGGAATAAACTCCCGCTGACCGGCATCGCCCGTGCACAGGGTCTTGGTTGTGACCAAGGCGCAGGCAACGGTGGAATTCACATCGCCGACCACCATGACCACGTGCGGACGTTCATTCACAACGACGCTCTCGAACCGCTCCATAATCTTGGCGGTCTGCACCGAATGAGATCCCGAGCCGACCCCGAGAGATATATCCGGCTTGGGAAGCTCCAGATCGTTGAAGAACGAATCTGACATATTCGCATCATAGTGCTGTCCCGTGTGGACGAGGATATGCTGTATGCTTTCTCCGGGGGAGAGCCGGTTGAATTCCTTGATGGCGTCGCAAATCGCAGCGATTTTCATAAAATTCGGCCGTGCGCCGACGACCGAAAGTATCTTTAAAGACATTTTAAACCTCCGCGTTCGGACACGCCGCATTCCCATTAGTAGACAAGAGATCTTCCATAGGCGCCCATGAAAACTCTTCCAACAACTTGGCGCATTTCTTTTCCGTTGTGCTTAGATTTTGGTAATGACGAAACTTCGACAACCAGGGCGCCGCGATGCGCGGTTGATCGGTGTCCAATTCCCACGGATGAAGATAGACCATCGCCGGCTGCCTCTCGATCTCGTTAATGCGCCGGATCGCCCACGCCGTTATTTGATACGGAAACAGGCGCAAATAACCGCCGCCGGCCACGGGAAAATTCATGCCCCAGAGCCTTATCGTCGATGGCGGGAATTCCTTAAGTTCTCTTCCGCACTTCAACTCTTTGACATGAGGAAATCGAGGCGCCCCGGGAATGCCATAGGTGTCGTGTACGACAGGAAAAATACTTGAATCGTATTCGAACCCTTCCTCGGCCAAAATCTCTAAAGCCCACAAGGTCGCCGATGTAATCGAGTAGCTGGGAGCGCGGTAGCTTTTGACTCGTACACCCACAGCGTCCTCGATTACTTGTTTTGCATGGCGCACATCTTTACGAAAATCTTTATCATCGCCGCTATAAATGACTCGATGCGCATAGCCGTGGCAGCCGATCTCATGCCCGGCTTTGAAGATCTGCTTGATCAAACTCGGGCATCGTTCGGCCACCCAGCCCAAAACAAAAAAAGTAGCGCGCACCCCGCGCTTTCCTAGGAGTTCCAAAAGCCGCAAAGTATTTCGCTCAACGCGCAGAGGATAAGACTTCCAATCGCCCGGCGCCACCACGCCGGCAAATGCCTGCACATGAAAATAATCCTCGACGTCGATGGTTAACGCATTGACCGTCATTCAGACCCCAAACTCAGTCACTCTTCAGCGCGCGCCCGATCCAAGCAAAATGACCTTGAAACTCTCAAAGATGATCTGCAGATCGAACAGAGGCGACATATTCTTGATGTAATAAAGATCGTACTGCAATTTTTCGATGGCGCCCGCTTCGCTATCACCGTACGGGTAACTGATCTGGGCCCAACCCGTAATGCCCGGCTTGACCGAGTGGCGTAGGTAATAGTAGGGAATCTTGCTCTTCAATTGCTCCACAAAAAAGGATCGCTCCGGCCTGGGACCGACAAAGCTCATTTCTCCCTTGAGCACATTGTACATTTGCGGGATTTCATCGATCCGAAGCTTGCGAATGATCCGACCGATGCGGGTCGCGCGCGGATCGTTCTTAGAAGCCCACACGGGGCCCCCAGAAGCTTCCGCCCCCTCCGCCATCGAGCGAAATTTGTAGAGGGTAAACGTCCGCTCGTCTTGACCCACTCTCTCCTGCCGATAAAAAATCGGCCCCCGACTCTCCAGCTTGATCGCCGCCGCTACCAGCAAACAAAGCGGCGCGCTCAAGACTAAACCTATAAGTGATACGCCTTGATCGAGAATTCGCTTGGTCATCATCACGAAACGATCGCGGCGAAAGCCCTTAGATAAAATGATCCATTCCGGACTTAAATCGGTGATAGGGATCTTGCTCACCAGCCGTTCATAAAATGAATGACAGTCTTCGATCGGCATGCCCTTGGTGCGCAAGGTTACAAGGTCTCTGACCACAGCGTCCGGACAGCCCTCCGCTCCTGCAAGCAAAATCCGGTTGATCCCCTTTTGCTCGATAAAAGACGACAGCAACCGAAAAGGAAACACTGGCAATACCTTTTTTTTAGGATTGCCGTAGGCAAGGGTGACCTCCCCCGCGGAACTGCCGATGAATCCAATCACTTCCATCCCAAGCTTTTGTTGGCGACAGAGCTCTTCAGCAACGATTTTGCCGATCGTCTGTAGTCCAACGACCAAGACCTTCGCATGAACCCGGGCGAGCGAGATAATACGCAGAAACCCGACCCGCCAAAGCGCGAGGCCCAATCCCACAATCGCCATTTCGCTCAGGTAAATTCCCTTGCCGAAATCAGGTATGGGGTAACTCAAAACTCCAATGAAAACGCACGCTATACCAAGCGCTCCTATAAACCGGAGCAAGAGTTCGCGAAGCGACAGAGCTTGATCGACGGCATAGAGATCGGAGTAATAAAATGAAACGACGATAACCGATGCCATGGCAAAGCCATGAAGGGTCCAAATCCATCCCACTCCCGGCGTTATGCCTGTCTTTACCATCGTCCAACGGACGATAAATCCAGTGCCAACACTGATGACAAAATCACCAAGAATCAGGGCGAGGTCATAGGATGAAAAGTAACGATTAAATACGCGCATCTTTCAATGGGAGCCGTTCGTTGAATAGTAATAGTACTTGGACGCGATCCCCAGATCCGCCCCGTTCAACACAATTCCGACAACCTTGTTTGAATTGATCGATTGCAGAGCCTTCATCAAGTAATCGCGAGGTGTTTTGCCTGCACGCACGACCATGAGCACCCCGTCGACTTGGCGCGCTATGACCATAGGATCCGGCGTCGATAAGACCGGCGGACAATCGATGACAATCTGATGCCCTGGAAATTCGGTTCGGATCTCTTCCATGGCCTGGCTCATTTTCTCTTTCGCCAGCAATTCGGACGAAAATCCTGAAGGTCGTCCCGCCGGCAATACCCGAAGTGAAGGGAGAAATGTATCCTGAACAAGATCTTTGATCGCCGGGTGATGATTCGAGCCCAAAAAGTCGGCAAGACCAGGCGACCCTTGCAGGTTGAAATAACGATGAACGCCCGGGTCGCGCAGATCGCCGTCGATCAAGAGAACCTTTTCTTCGTAATCCAAAGCCAACGCCGCAGCCAAGTTGACGGCAACCGTTGTCTTACCATCTCTCTTGACAGGGCTGCTGATGGCGAATGTTTGAATCCCCGCTTCGGTACGAAGCCGCTTGATCTGTTCGCGCAGAATCTTGTATTGCTCCGCAGCGGGCGAATCTTTATCGATCGCAACAATGGGATAATTAGTGTACCGCCGCAGGTCCCAACCAAAGACAAGCTCTTCGAGTTTTTCGCGCCAAGATCTATTCCCGTTCTTGCTCACGGGCAGCGAAATCGTAGGGTCGAGCCTTTTTCCATTCCGCTCGCCCTGCGAATGCATCAGTTCGGCTCCGTTGCCTAACAGCAAGGGTTGAGGCGCTGCGTGATCCAGGCTTTCCGACGTTCGCTCGTCACGCTGTTTCTTGTCGTTACTCGCCTTGTTCAATGCCTCAAAAACTCTACTCATCGGCAATACTCCTGCTTCAGGCTACGAGAGCCGGGGGGAATGAAAATAATTTGCGCCATAAAGGCCGCGCGTATTGCGTATTCACCGCAGAGACACAGAGTACACAGAGGTTTATTCATGAAAATATCCTCATCGATTTTCTCCGCGTGCTCAGCGCCTCGGTGGTGACATATCCGAATTCTGTTTCACCACAGAGGCACAGAGTACACAGAGTTCGTAGTATTTTTTATCAAAACCTCTTTACTCGGCGCTCTCCGCGCCTCGGCGGTAAAATATCCGAATTCCTTTTCACCACAGAGACACTGGGTAAAAATCCGAAATTCGAATTTCGAAATTGCAAATGTTCATTCTATGCGTCCTCAGCGCCTCGGCGGTTAGCATGAAATCCTTTTCATAAGGAAGGTATTTGCGCCGCCAGTTTTTGACGAAATTCATTACGCATCAATTCATCGCAAATTTCCCCACTCGCGGACTCGATAAGGCTCCATAACTTTTCGCGCGGAAAACTGTCGGCGCTGGCATTCAGACTGCGGATTTGTTCACGAATAACAATCCGGGCCATGGGCCCCATCGCGTCGGTCAGGGCATCGGCAATAATTTGCAAAACTGTTGGCGAGACAAAATCTTTTGACGGCGTTGTCGATTTGAAATTTTTTACGACGACCGGCCGAGAGATCGGTTGATAAGCGATCGGAGCCGGCGCGGTCGGCTGTTTCACTTCACCGTTGACCGGAGTCGTTCCGTTGGAGCCGGGGATAAGAGCCCGTCGAGCGTACAATCCGACACCGGAAATAAGATTCAAATCATCGGCCACTTCTCGAACGATGGTTTCGTCAACCTCGTGTTTACCGACCGCATAGCCGGTCAGCAATGCATTGTCGCAAAGAATATTCACGAGCCGTGGAATCCCGCCTGAATATTGGTAGATGGCGTCCGTAGCCGATGCTGTAAAAATGGCCGGACTGCCGCCGGCTTTCCGCAACCGACTGGTGATATACTCCTGACATTCTTTAACGCTAAGCGCCCGCAGGTGATGGCGCAGAGTGACACGTT
This sequence comes from Binatia bacterium, assembly GCA_041484845.1. Classification (GTDB taxonomy): domain Bacteria; phylum Desulfobacterota; class Binatia; order UBA9968; family UBA9968; genus JBGPIK01. The sequence continues at coordinate 6,435 of JBGPIK010000386.1, forward strand.
GTTTCAGTTGCCGCAGCTCAAGTGTATTGAGTCGC
>JBGPIK010000387.1:0-6450 GCA_041484845.1 Binatia bacterium
ACGCCCGTGGCAAAGCGCAAGCGGCGAACCGAGCACCGAACACGGCATTGAAACTGTTCGCCTCTATGCCTCGCTCTTCCGATCTCGCCTCTCGATCGACACAGTGTCATCCGTTTCCTCGCACTGTGAGAAATGCGGGTTAAGAGTCCGTCATTCCCGAATGCTTCTATCGGGAATCCAGGCGAAACAATGTCTGGACCGCGATAAAATATTCGAGGGTTCCAACTTGGGAATTCTCATACACGACTGGAACGATTGGAACTCTTTTCCCGCTCCGCTTGACACCTGAAACTATTTTCAGTATATAGTCTTTCCATGCTTCCTCCGCTGACAGCAAGACAAAAGGCAATCTATGATTTTTTGCTCAAGTCGATTCGTGAGCAGGGCTACGCTCCGTCGATTCCCGAGATCGGCGCCCGATTTAAGATCGCCTCGACCAATGGCGTCTCCGATCACCTTAAGGCATTGGAGAGGAAAGGCTATATCCGGCGCGCCGGCAAGCGGGCCATCGAAATTTTATCCGCGCTCGGCAAACCGGCACTGATCGCGGTTCGCGATATCCCGATTGTGGGACGTGTGCCGGCGGGCAAACCGTTTCTCAGCGAGGAAAATGTCGAAGGCCTGTTAACCATCACGGATGATATGGCTTCGGGGAAACTCTTCGCTTTGCAGGTCAAAGGAGACAGCATGATCGGCGCCGGGATAATGGACGGAGACCGCGTGATTGTGAAACAGCAGGGCACGGCAGAAAACGGCGAGATTGTTTGCGCCTTGATCGAAGGGGAAGCCACGTTAAAGCGGTTTTATAAAAAAGACGGCGTGATCACGCTTAAAGCGGAAAATGAGAAATACGAGCCGATCACGGTTACCCAAGGAGATTTTCGCATCGTGGGGCGAATCGTAGCCTTGATGAGGAAGTTTTGAAAAAAAGATAGTTCCAATCGTTCCAAACGTTCAAAAAGTTCCAGTCGTTTTAATGATTCGAACTGATCGGCTTGAACGATTCGAATGATTTTTGACCCTTCTGAGGATTCAACGGCTGGAACGATTGGAACGAATGGAACGTTTTGAACCAGAGCACTCGAAGAGTGCGACTTTGGCGGAAGCCTATTCCTTTCTTTTATGGCTCTTTCTTCTGCGCCAATTTTTCAACCGACAACGACCGGGGCGAGCCTGTGGACGCTCAGGGAAATTGCCGGGAGATTCGTCGAAATCTCAAGCTCAGCGGCTTCAGCCGCGCTGACGATTGTTTTTGCTTTGGTTCGGGAGGCTCAGGAGCAAGGAGAACCTGTAGGCTGGGTGACTTCGATGGAAAATTTTTTCTATCCGCCCGACGCTGCGCAGGTCGGCATCGATCTGACCGCGCTAGCGGTGATTCGTCTGCCCCGCAGTGACAACATTCCCCGGGCCGGTGAGAAGCTTTTGCGCTCCGGCGGGTTCGGCGTCGTCGTGCTCGATCTCGGCGGCGGTGATATTCCCATGCCGCTGCAGAGCCGCTTAACCGGTCTGGCCCATCATCACCATACGGCATTGATTTGTCTTACTGAGAAAGAGCAAGCGATGCTTTCCATCGGATCGCTAGTTTCGTTACGGGTCCACGCCGTCAAACGACGCGCTCACGAAAACGGCTTTGCCTGTGCTCTCAATGTTGTCAAAGACAAACGCCGGGGACCCACCTGGACTCATGAAGTATTCTGCTCCGGGCCGGCTGGCCTGTGTTGATGTGCCGGCGTTTCCGCTTCAGCTGCTGCTCAAGCGCCATCCGGAGTGGATCGGCCAACCTGCCGCCGTTGTGGCTGAGGACAAACCTCAAGGACTCATCCTCTGGGTCAATGAAAAGGCGCGACAAAGCGGAGTGCTGCCGGGTTGGCGTTATGCCGCGGCTTTCTCTCTCGCCTCCGCATTGCGCGCCGGGGAAGTTTCGCCTGCCGAGCTTAATAAAGCTGTCACCACACTCACGGCGCAATTGATGCGCTTCTCGCCCGAGGTTGAACCCTCCGCTTTGGAACCCGGAGTCTTCTGGCTCAATTGCGTGGGCCTCGAGCGGCTCTACCCCTCGCCGGCAAAATGGGTTCGCGCACTGCATGAAGATATACAGACGCAGGGTTTTCACGCCAACATCGTCGCGGGCTTCAGCCGTTTTGGCACTTATGCCGTTGCCAAAGTGACAAAGGGAACGCTCATTTTCAGTGATCCGGCCGAGGAGCGGCTCGCTACGGAAAAAATTCTGCTGAGCCGCCTCGACATCGAAGCGGAATTTCGCGATACGCTGCTCAAACTCGGCGTTGAGACCGTCGGCGCTTTGCTTGCGCTTCCGTCCGGAGGATTGCGCGAACGTTTTGGCGCGAGCGCGCACCGCCTGTACCGAATGGCTGCCGGCGAGCTCGGGGCGCCGTTCAATCCATCCAAGCCCGAAGCGCCGGTGATGCAAAGGTGCATTCTCGACGATGCGGAAAACGACACGACACGGCTTCTCTTCATCATCAAACAGCAGCTGCATCCGTTGTTGGCGACTCTCGCCGCGCGCGCTCAAGCGCTGGCCGGACTTTGGTTTTTGCTGCTGCTGGATAAACAAGGCCGGCTCAAAGAGCAGATCCGCCCCGCCGTTCCAACGCTCGACACGGCGCAAATACTCGATCTGGTTCGCCTGCGCCTGGAATCGACGAAGTTTGCCGCCGGCGTGGTGGAAATCGAGTTAACCGCGGAAGGCGCCGCCGCAACCGCCGAGCAGTTGCGCCTTTTCAGCGATCAGCCTGTCCTGAGCGGCGTCGAAGGGCCGACGCGCGATCTCGACGCGGCGAATCGAGCCCTGGCCCGCTTGCGCGCCGAATTCGGCGATCAAGCCGTAGTGCACGCCAAGCTGGCCAACGGGCACCTTCCCGAAGCACGATTTACCTGGGAGCCGCTCGACCGGATCGAATTTCCCCGAACCGATTTGAACGGATTGAACGATTTGAACGTCTTGAACTGCCCGGCTGCTAAAGTGTTGGTGCGCCGGATCGCGGCCAAGCCGATCCAGCTCGCCGGCGGGCCGTACCATACCCACGAAGACGGCTGGCTTCTTTTAGGTCCGAAGTACGGAACCGTCGACAAACTCACCGGCCCTTATATTTTTTCCGGCGGCTGGTGGAATCGTGAGATCCAACGCGAATACTACTTCGCCGAAACTCGCCGCGGCGCTCTCTTGTGGCTGTATTTCGATCGAGTGCGCAGAAGATGGTTCTTGCAAGGGTCGGTCGAATGATTGGAGTTCCAAATGTTCCAAGCGTTCCAATCGTTGCAATCAGGACGACGTTCCATCCGTTCAAAATGTTCAACAAGTTCAAACTATTCAAACTGTGGAGGGGATTATGCTCGTGAAAAACTTTGAAGACTTAGAGATTTGGAAGGAAGCGCGCCATTTAACGCGAGAAATTTACACTCTCTGCAAAGGCCTAAAGTTTTCAAAAGACTTTGGCTTACGAGGCCAAATGCAGGATGCCGCGGTTTCCATCATGTCGAACATTGCAGAAGGATTTGAGCGTGGCGGAAATCAAGAGTTCGTTCAATTCCTCTACATCGCGAAAGGCTCATGCGGCGAGGTACGCTCTCAGCTTTACGTGGCGTTCGATCAAGAATATATCGACGAAAAGGCAGCGGACAGATTGTTAATATCTCTGAAACGGCTGTCGGTAATGATTAAACACCTAATCGATCATCTCAAACGAAGCGGTATGCGTGGGCCGAAGTACGGCAATGCAAGCAATCGAGTCGGTCCGAAACGATTGGAGAGTTGAAACGTGTGGAACAGTTGGAACGAGTGGAACGTCTGGAACTTATCGGATCTTCGAACCTTGAACCTTTGAACGAAAATTGAAGGAGTGAGAATTTGACTGCAGAAACGACTGGAACGATTGGAACCTATCACTTATCAGCGGGCACAACCATAACGCCTTCGACCTGTCTAAAGTCGCGATCGAATGTTGCAACGACGCCGACATCTTGTCGGCGAGCCAGCGCGACTATCGCGGCGTCCGTGAAGCTCAATGCCGTGTTGACTTGGCTGCGAAAGATTTCAAGGGTATCGAGAAAAAGCTCCGAGCAGGGAACAAAATCAAGTTCACGCGCTTGCAGAAGAATCGAAGCGACGTTGGATGCAACAGCGAGTCCTCGGCGGGCCAGCAACACGGTGACGACCTCCAAAAACACATATTCTAATAACAAAGGGCGTCCCCACTTGCCGGAGATAATTTCTTCCATCGCCGGCTTGGCCGCCATGTGATGAACGTCGCGTGTGTTGTGACAAGCAATAATGAAGCTGGAATCGAGAACAATCATCGGCGAACCAGGCTAGGAGCTATAAACGATCGCATCGACCTCCTCGCTGAGCCGTTCATTGCCGCTGGGATATTCCTCCGGTTTGAGATCTTTTAAACTGCCGCGCTTGGCATGCGCGTCAGGACGAGCGAGGTACACTTGAATGGCTTCATTGACCATCTCGCCTACGGTCTTGCCCGCCAGTGCCGCCTTGGCCTTCAAAGCCCGGTACATTTTTTCATCGATATTCCGAATGGTTGTATCCATAGGATGCTTTGTAACACAAGTGTTCTTATGGTGCAATGAAAGAGCATCCGCCTGATCTAAAGTTTGCATTTCGCTAGGGAGGGCATCACATGGATAAAATTGAATTATTCTACATTCACCCCGGTCGAATCATACTTGAGGAATTTCTCGCTCCGCGAGGCATCAGCGTGTCGCACCTAGCGAATGATATTGGTGTTTCCGCGCGGCGAATCTACGAGCTGGTCCAGGGCCAACGGTCCATCAACGCCGATCTCGCCCATCGCCTCGCTCACTACTTCGGCATGTCGGAACGGTACTGGCTCGAATTGCAGCTACGTTACGATCGGGACCGAGTGAAAGAGAGAAGTGCGACGGTTCAAATCAAGCCGATACTCCGCCGGGCAGGATAAAACGCCTTCCGGTAATTCCGGAACGTCTGGAACCTCTGGAACTTTTGGAACGATGGGTTTCGTTGAACATTGAACAAAGGTTTTCCGGCATCTGCTTGCACAGCGGGAGCGCTTGGAACGTCTGGAACGATTTCCCAACCGGAAAGGAGACAACATGGAAACGGCAAAAATATACCGGCTCAACAGAGATGGATTTGAACGGCGCGCACCGGTGGAAGATGGAAGTCCGTCAGCGTGTTCACCGAAGCCTAAGCTGCTTGATCAAGTGCGGCAAGCGATTCGTACGCGCCATTACAGTGACCGAACTGAAAAGGCATACATTCATTGGATCAAACGATACATATTTTTCCATGACAAACGGCATCCACAAGAAATGGCGGAGGCCGAGATCGCCTGCTTTCTTTCAAGTTTAGCAACGACGGGACGGGTTAGCGCGTCCACACAGAACCAAGCGTTTAATGCGCTTTTGTTTCTTTACGACGGAGTGCTCAACAAGAAGATCGGACTTATCGACGGCGTGGTTCGGGCCAAACGGCCGCAGCGATTGCCGGTCGTGCTCACGAAAGACGAAGTCAAAAAAGTGATAGATCAGATTAACGGCGTCCCGCGTTTGATGGCGATTTTACTCTATGGGGCTGGGTTGCGCTTGATGGAATGTTGCCGGCTACGAGTCAAGGATATCGATTTTTCTCGCAACGAGATTGTTGTTCGTTCAGGCAAAGGAAACAAAGATCGCTATACAATGTTGCCAAGCGCGGTTCGGGAGTCGTTGATGCAACATCTCCGAGGTGCCAAGTTGCGGCACGAAAATGACCTGAAGAAGGGATTGGGCCGGGTGTCATTGCCCAATGCGCTCGACCGGAAGTATCCAAACGCGGGCAAAGAGTGGGGATGGCAGTGGGTGTTTCCGGCAACTAGTCATTACACCGACGAAGTCACCGGTGAAAAGCGCAGGCATCATCTCCACGAGTCGGTCTTGCAACGCGCTTTCAAAGAAGCTCGCATGAAAGCTGGGGTTTTCAAACCAGCCGGATGCCATACGTTGCGTCACTCATTCGCCACGCACTTGCTCGAAAATGGATATGACATCCGAACGGTGCAAGAACTTTTGGGGCACAATGACGTCAGCACGACAATGATTTATACGCATGTTTTGAATCGAGGTGGGAAAGGGGTTCGTAGCCCGGCTGATGGCTTGTGAGCGATGCTCCGCTGTGCAGGTATATTGGAACTATACTGACCGGGGATATTAATATTGCATCAGATAAAATTGGTTGACAACTATTTGATCGAAAGAGTAAATTTCGCAGTACCATGATTTCGGTCGGGATAATATCACTGGTCAGTATACTCAATGGTTAGCGCGCAATAACGATGCTGAAAAGGTGCGAGGAATAAATGGGCGCGGCAAAGGGGATCGGTGTTTTTTCAGACATTCATGGCAACAGGCGTGCCTTTGCAACCGTTATCCAAATCATAAAACAACGTCGAGATCTGG
>JBGPIK010000388.1:0-6420 GCA_041484845.1 Binatia bacterium
GTCGCGGCGGCGGACCTTGCGGTCTCAACCGGCAGGCTGTCGTCATTAATAAAAACTGCGGCTGCGAAGACAGTTGTCCAGAGACCATCTTTGTTGCCGACAGCAGACTGGGTGATATTGGTGGTACGAACGATCTTCCCCGACATCTTAAATATCTGTTCCCGCTCGTCCCAATCCAATTCAGGATTAAATTCAATCCCCACCGTGGTCGCAAGCATGCTCGCGGCGAGATCCTCGGCATATTCCCCGGCTTTTTCGTCTGTCTCGCCAAACGAATGATGTTCGGAAAGATAGCCGTGCATGGAAGCATCGGCGGGGATGGCCAAGCCAACGGAAGCTGCAATGAGCCGATTCGGCTCGTTATTGCTTTCTCGATCGTAAACGGCAAATACGATCTCACCAGGCCGCAAAAGCTTTAATCCTTCCTCCTTGGAAATAGTTTTACAGCCGGGCGGGTAGATGCTAGAGACGAGGACCAAATTGCAATGCGCCAAGCCGGCGACCCTCAGTGCCATCTCAAAAGAAGCCAATTTCTCCTTATGAACACCGACTCCTTTGGTGAAAAAAACTTTTTTCGGAACCATTTTGGCGTTACTGTAACATGATGAAGCCAATGATAACAATAAAATTTCGGGATTGTGTAAAAATTTTTTGCAGCGAGGTTGATCGGTCCGCCGGCCGTAAATCGAATTCACGGTTCGTTCACATTTAATAATGGGGAGGAAAGTGAAGTGTGGTATATCGTGTTCCCGAGGCCGCTGCCGGAGACCCGCACCACGCGGTCCGTGACTTTGGTCCGCAAGGCGGGATATAAAGGGATACCATGGCCGATCCTGCGCTCCTGCAATTGAACCTTGCGACAGACGAGTTTGACGTTGCGCTTTTGCCGCTTGATGCGCGACAACGCGGTACAGCGGCGTTTTGCGAGGCTGTCAGGATGTACCTGAGTGCCGAATTCGAGCGTTTCGGCGGCGCGAGCTCAATTGTAATTGACAATGGTGTCGTCGAGGTCAGTTGGACAACTGAAGGCCAGCCGGCCAACGCACTTGCGCAAATTGTCGACAAGCTCAAGCGCGGGGAGTATCCAGGAGCGATCACGCTGTTGCGGATTTTGTTGAGCGGCCTACCCAACGACGCAAACCTTTTATACAACCTCGGTATGGCGCTAAGCGACACGGGAAAGTTACATGACGCCGTGCACCATCTTCGCCGGGCGGTTACCGTAGCTCCTGATTTTACCAACGCCAGAGTAGCTTTAGGAATTGCCCTACAACGACAAGGGGAGAACGCTGACGCGCTGCGGGTTTTAAAGGAGGCCGTAACCCGAGACGCGCAAAACGGCTGGGCGCAACGTAATCTCGGCGCCTGTTTCTTGAACGCCGGCAGGGTCAAGGAAGCGGAAGAGTGTTTACGCCAGGCGACCGTTCTCGACCCCAAAGACCAATTGGCGATGTTCGGCCTGGCGGAGGCACTGGCGAACTTGGGTCGTTTGCAGGAGGCCGATGAAGCCTACAAGAAGGCCATCGACGTCAACGCGTCCAATAAAATCGCCGACCTGGCCCGAGCCGAGCGCCGTAGGATTGCGAGCAGGCAGTCACTCAAATAATATCGGGAATCGGCTGTTGGCGGTGATCTCACCGACTAATCTTCCAACGTTCTTGCAGCACCGGAATGGCTTCGATTTTTTTCGCCGGCAACATGTTCCAATAGATTTCCTTGGGCCTTTTCAAGCGAGATGGAGTTTCGCTAATTTCTGCCGGCGTAACGATGGCCGTCACCGGAATATCATGCTCGGTCATCGGCAATTCTTCGTCCACGATTTGCAGCGGATGGACCGAGGTGACGATGGGAGTTTTCGCCTCGACCTTTTTCTTTTCAACCAGCAGAGCAAATTCCAGATCCGAGTAACCCCCGCCTTTACCGACTCTGGCGCCGCGGCGGTTGACCGCCACGGAACCGCAGACGATAAGGTCAATCTTCGCCACTTCTTCCAAAGTCACCGGCCGGCCGTATTGGCTTGCGCCCTTAATGGAAGAGGCAACGTAGGGCGAGCATTTCAGCCGCTTGGGATCCAACTCGATAAAGGGTTTCTCGTCGCGCAAGCGCGGCACCGCCATATACACAGTCTTGCCTTCTTGCAGCGCTCGGTGGCGGATCGCACGCTGCGGCGAATCGGGATTGGCCTTAATCGTGTTCGCCTTTTTCCACAAAGGACTCTCCGCCAGCAGCTTGGCGCAAGCTTCGGCGCCGATGAAGTTGGGAATGCGGCCCTTGGCGCCGGGGAAACGCGCGACTTTATTTTTTTCCAGAAGGGACCAGATCTGGTTCCGTATATTGCCCTTCGATTGCACCCGTTACCCGTACCACAGAAAGCCTGCCAGTGTGAGTGGGGGAGATGAATGGTGTGAGCTTCTGTAAAGGGGAGAGCCGTTAGTGGCTATGTTTGACTTTGGAACGATGGGCATCGCTGCGCTCCTCCCATCCTACCAGCTGCCGATGGTACAAACCGGTGCCATGCACAAGAAGGGAGCTACCGGTCTCGGCCGTTCCCTACGGGTGATTGACTGCAAGTGAAAACCGGTTGTAAGATCGCGGTCAATGAAAGAATTTATCGTGGTTTATGTTACCGTAAGCTCATCGGACGAAGGCAAACGTATCGCCAAAGCCCTCGTGGAGGAGCGGCTCGCAGCGTGCGTGAACCAGCTTCCCGGGGTTCGTTCCACGTATCGATGGCAAGGAAAAATAGAAGAAAGCGGCGAGGAGCTTCTGATCATTAAAACCAACAAAAATTTGTTTACGGCGCTCCAACAGCGCGTTTGCGAACTGCACAGTTACGCGGTTCCGGAAGTGATTGCGGTGCCGATGGTCGCCGGCAGCGAGGCTTATCTGCAGTGGCTCGATGAGCAAGTGTTACACGGCGGCAAGTGAAGTCACTCGCAATGCGCGAAAGGCGGGAACTGTCAGCCGGCGGGATCGTTTACCGGCGGAGCGCGGGAACGATTGAAATTGCCCTCATTCGCACGGGTAAGCGGTGGGGACTGCCCAAAGGGCATGTAGAACAGGGCGAGGGCATCCAAGAAGCTGCTTGCCGTGAAGTGTTGGAAGAAACCGGCTTGGAAGGAGAAGTCGTCGCAAAGCTTGGTGATATTTCTTACCGCTACGCCTACAAAAAGGCCGGCGGGGAATCCGTGCGCGTCTTTAAGCGCGTGCATTTTTATCTGCTTCGTTGGTCAAAGGGCGAAGTGCACGGCCATGACTATGAGGTGGATGAAGCGCGCTGGTTTACACTCGATGAAGCGCTGGGCAAGCTAAGTTATCCGACGGAACAGAAAATGATCCGCAATGCGATGACCATGATGGAGAAAGAGCAAACGGAAAAATAGGCGTGGCGGCGTTTCGGGGCGCTAGTGTTACGCGCGGAGCAAATTTTCAGCGACGGCCGTTGAGAGCCATTGTTACTCGTTGCGAGTCTAGGAGTCAGTGAAGTGAACAAGATCTCTTCGGGAATTATTTTTTCCATACCTTATGAAATCGCGGTCGTGCGGCCGCTGAGACAAACGACCTTATCTGAACGGGAGGCTGCTCTCGAAGCCGCACACTATAACACGGAGCTAATCCCGCAAGAGCTGATTTATATCGATCTTACGACCGACAGCGGCGTCAGCGGGATCAGCACCGCTCAGCTCTCCGCCCTTACAGGGCTGAAAGCAGTGGAGCCAGGAATGGGATTGGCTGCTGAAGGTAGCCAGGCCTTTACGGCGCTCTCGGAGCAGCTCCAGAAGCTTTTTGGTTTCCCTTATATCGTGCCGGTAACGCAAGGGAGGGCGGCGGAACGTATCTGGACCAAGATTCATGTCAAACCGAATACTTTAGTTGCCGGCAATATGCTTTTCCCGTCCACCCGGATGCATATCGAATTCAGCGGCGGCAAGATTGTCGATGTCATATCGGATGCCGCTCACGATCTTAAATCAGGCGATTTTTTCAAGGGTAATCTTGACCTCAACAAGCTCACCGCGACGGTTCGCGAGCACGGGCGCGAAAAAATCAGCTGCATCTACGTTGAACTGAGCGTTAATTCGTGCGGCGGCCACCCCGTATCCATCCGCAATCTGCGCGAAGTCAAAGCGTTCGCTGCGGCCAATCAAATTCCGCTGTTTCTCGACGCCTGCCGAATTCTGGAAAATAGTTATTTAGTCAAGCAACGAGAACCGGGCTATCAAGACCATTCGATTGCAGAGATTGTGCATGAAACCTGCTCGGTAGCCGCCGGCATCACCCTGAGCGCGCTTAAAGATTTTCTCGTGCCGGTCGGGGGAATCATCGCTACGCGCGATAAGGGGAGCCATCAAAAAGCCTACATGCAAAGCTTTCTCGATGGCGTTCAGCCGCCGGCGAGCGCGATGGAAATGATGAGCGCGACGCTCAGAGAGATCTTTTCCGCGGATGCCTATATTACCAGCCGGGTCGAGCAAGTGAATTATCTCTGGCGCAGGCTCAAGGGCGGAGTTCCGTTGGTCAATCCACCGGCCGGCCACGCCGTGTATATCGATGTCAAAGATTTTCTGCCTCATGTTCCGGCGGACCATCATCGAGCCGAGGCCTTGGCCGCCTTTGTCTATGCGGTTTCAGGCATAAGGGTCAGCAAGGGGCCGCCGCCTGCGCCGAGCCAGGTCGAACGCAAGATTGAACTGCTGCGCCTTGCGATACCGGCGCGCAAGTATCTCCAGGGTCATATGGATGACGTGGCGGAGGCTTTTCTGTACGCATTTGCGCATAGGGATGAAATCAAAGGGCTCAAGCGCTTGGATGTTCCGGGTCGCTTCAAATACGATCCATCTTTTTTCGAGAGGATTTGATAATGCAGACGGGGCAAGAGTTTCACGATACGGAAAATTCTCATGTCGGGGCTATTTTCTTTCGCCGGGCAGGGGAACTCGGCGATCGCACTTTCATCAAATTACAGCGGGTGGAGCGATTGGAAGAAATCTCGTGGCAGGATTTTAGCGCCAAGGTTCACGATACGATGCTGGGGCTATACTCACTCGGCCTCAATAAGGGAGATAAGGTTGCGATCATCGGCGAAAACAGTTTGGAATGGTTATGCGCCGATATGGCGACCTTGGCGGCCGGCTTTCCCAACGTGGCTATCTCACCCAGCGTTTCGGATGCGATGACGCTCAGGATGTTGCACCATTCCCGTTGCCGTGCGGCGTTTGTGCAGAATGAGACGGTGGTCGGCAAGCTGCTTAACCTCAAAGGCCAGCTTCCCGCTCTGTCTCACATCATTGTCAGCGAAGGAACGGCTTCGGGCGTACCGCACACGGTGACTTCTCGAGATCTCATCAGCCGAGGTGCGCAGCTCAATGGCCAAGGTATCGATGGGATTCTGCAACGGATTTGCCCGGGCGATCTGGCGACGATCATCTATACTTCAGGTTCCACCGGCGAGCCCAAAGGGGTCATGCGGACGCATGGCAATCTTCTGTCCAACATTACCAGTGGCGGTGCGGTGCCCGTCAGTGGACCGGAAGAGCTCACCGTCGTGGTCTTGACCGTTAACCACCTGTTGGGGCGGTTTGGCTTTCTCAAAAGCGCGGTGACGGGTCGAACCATGGCGATTGTTGAAGCAACGGAGCTGGCGGTGAACGTGAAGGCGATTGGGGCGCTCTCTCCGACGGCTATGACCATCGTTCCGCGGGTTATGGAGAGAATGTGGAATACGATTTTAGATGAGGGAGCCAATCGCGACACGTGGGAGCGATTGACGAAGCTCGACGAAACCAGAGCGGAGCAAAATGGGCTCGACGCGGCGGCGGAACAGCGTTTCGCCGAGCTCGGATCAAGACTCAAGCATTCAGTACGGCAGGCTTTGGGAAATCGGATCAAATACATTTCTTATAGCGGTGCGCCGATGCCGCCGCGCATCATGCGATTCTTCGAGCTCAGCGGGATTCCGTTGCTTGGCACCTACGGCTCCACCGAGTGCGGCGGAGTGACTCTCAGCGGCATTGGCGAAAATAAGTCTGGCAGCGCTGGAAAACCATTTGCAAACGTGGCGGTTCGGATTGCGAATGACGGCGAGATCCTGGTTCGCGGCCCGACGGTCACGCCCGGCTATTTGGAGAACCCGGAAGCGACCCGCGAGGCCATCGATGCCGAGGGATGGTTTCACACCGGCGATCTGGGTCATGTCGACGCCGACGGATGTTTGTTCGTGGTGGGGCGCAAGAAAGATGTCTTTTATTGTTCCGACGGCTCCAACATTTATCCGGGCTATATCGAAATCTTGTTGGAAAATGATCCTTTCATCCGCCAGGCGATACTCGTCGGCGACCATCGGCCGTTTATCGCGGCGCTGATCGTTCCCGATAAGAGTAAGATCGCCGCGGCGCTGGGAAAAAGCGAAACGGCATTAAC
>JBGPIK010000389.1:0-6414 GCA_041484845.1 Binatia bacterium
GTGCGGCTGCGCGATGGCCGCGAATGGACGGCGCGACGGGCGGTGGTCTCCAACGGCGATCCCTACGCGACGTTTATAGACATGATCGGTGAGGAGCATCTGCCGAAGAGTTTTACCGAACGAGTCAAAACGATCGGCTGCGATGAATTTTCTTATTTTCAAGTTCATCTGGCACTCAAGGCGCCGGTGCGTTACGCATTGCACGAGGCCCAAGATCCGGCGGTCGGTCGGGCGATGAATGTGGCGATCGGACCGCAAAAGCCGGCTGACATCGATGCTATGTGGAAAGAAATTCGCGCCGGCGAGTTTCCCGAACACGTCTGCCTGCATGCCATCTGTCCGACGGTTTATGACCCGTTGCAGGCGCCCAAAGGGAAACACGCGGCCTCGCTGTTTGTGCCGGTGCCGTTTCAACTTCGCGGCAAACAGCCGGCGGATTGGGTCAAGTTGAAAACCGGCTTCATGGATTCCTTGTTAAAGGTCTGGCGGCGATACGCGACGAATCTGACGGACGACAACATCGAGATGAAAGTGGCCATGGATCCCTTTTATATCTCGGAGCGCTGGCCCAACATGCGTCGTGGTTCGGTGTGGGTGGCGCGCAAGATCAGCACCCAAATGGGAGCGAGCCGGCCGGTCGAGGAGATCGCGAATTATCGGACGCCTATTCGCGGTCTCTATCAGGTCGGCGTCGCCATGCATCCGGCGGACGCCGTCATCGCGGGGTCCGGATACAACTGTTGGCATGTGATGAAAGAAGATTTGAAACTTTAAAAATTGTTCAAGGTTCAAGGGTTCGAAGTTCAATAAGCAAGAAAATCCGCCGGAGCGGCCTTGAACCTTGAACACCTTGGTTGAGCCGTTCAAATCGTTTCGGCCGAGAGCGCGCATGGCGAAATTACTAGAATACGACGGTGTGGTTATCGGCGCGGGCCATAACGGCATGATCTGCGCGGCGTATTTGGCGAAGTGCGGCCATAAGGTCATGGTTGTGGAAAAGAACATGGAAGTGGGTGGTGGCCTGGACTCCCATGAGGACCGCAACTATCCCGGGTTTTGGCACAACATTCATTCGGTGTTTCATCGCGGCGTGATGATGTTGCCATGGTACAAGGATTTGGAATTGGAGCACTTCGGGATTCATTACTACCGGCCCGATCCCGGCGTCGTGCATCATTTTATCGAAGGAAGCTATCTCGGCTGGTTCGCCGACGTGACGCGAACCGTGGAGACTATTAAGCGTTTTTCTACGAAGGATGCGGCGGCCTTCCTCGATATCTGGACGCGTTGGCAGCCGGTGGTCAAGAACATCGTCTTCCCTGAAACTTACGCCGTGCCGCTGCCGATGGAGGAAAAACGTCCATTGCTGGAGAAAATTCCGGAGGGACGGGAGTACCTCAAATATTTTGATAGCACACCGGAGGAATTTATCCTGGAACATTTTGAACACCCGCGTGTCCAGGCATTTATCGGCTTTCTCGGCGTCATGCGCGGTTATGAGCTCGATGCGCCGAAGACCGGCTATTTAATTCCCGCGATGATTGCGTGGGGGGTGAATCCGCAGCTTTGCCGCGGTACCTCGCATGCTCTCGGTGATAATTTGGCTCACATGATGTCGCACAACGGTATCGACTACATCGAGGCCAACGGAGTTGAGCGGATTTTAGTGGAGAAGGGGCAGGCGTTTGGCGTGGTGCTCGAAAATGGTACGGTGATCAAGACGCGAAAATTCATCGCTTCCAACGTGAACCCCGTCGAGACTTTCATCAAGCTGGTTGGGCGTGAAAACCTCGAGGCGAAGTTTGCCGATACGGCGGCGAAATTTCGTTTTTCCAAAACGACGCCGATTTTCGCCACCAATCTCGCTTTAAATGAGCGGCCCAAGTACATTACCGAAGAAAAATACCCCGAGGTTGCCGGCGCGTTTATGCACATCGTCGGACTTGACGAGTACCAGGATCTGCGCAATCTCTTTGAGGACTGCCGCGCGGGGCAGTTACCGCGCAAGCCCTTTATGAACGGAGCGACGCCATCATTTCATGATCCGACCCAGGCCCCTCCCGGTAAGGCGACCGCATTCATGTGGCAATTGGCGCCCTACAATCTCTGGGGCAATGCGCTCAACTGGGATAAGGCACGCGACGATTGGTTCCAAAGGCAGTTGGCGGTGTGGCAGCGCTTCGCGCCCAACCTCGACGATAAAAACATTTTGTCGACCGATTCGACCACGCCCCTGGATATCGAGCGGCACGACCGTAACATGGTCTGCGGAGACTGGATGATCGGCGAATATTCAGGGGATCAAGCGTTGGAGAACCGACCGTTTCCGGGCTGGGGCAATTATCGGACGCCGATCGATAATTTGTTCCTCTGCGGGTCATCTTGTCACCCGGGCGGCAACATCACCGGCGCGCCGGGTTACAATGCGGCGCGGGTAATCGCCGAGTCGCTGGGTATGAAGCCATGGTGGAAGCCGTTGGACTTCAGAAAACATTTAGAAAGCATGGAGTGATGGAGTAATGGGGCAAGAGGAATACTTGCGTTTTTCAGGATTCCGAGTCTTTCCAATACTCCAGTACTCCATCACTCCAGCGCTCCAATTCCCCGGGGTTGCCTCATGAGGTTGGCAGGAAAGGTCGCTATTATTACGGGCGGCGCGCGCCATATCGGTGCGGCGTATGCGCGCCGGATCGCCGCGGAGGGTGCTGCGGTCGTCATTGCCGATATTCTCGACGGTCAGCCGGTTGCCAATGAAATTCGCTCACAGGGAGGCGAAGCATTGGCCGTTACGGTGGATGTCTCCAGTGAAAATGATACGAAACGCATGGCTGAAGAGGCGGTCAAAGCCTTTGGCCGCATCGACATCCTCGTCAATAATGCGGCCATCTTCATCAATATCCAGCGGCATCCGTTTTACGAAATATCCGCCGAAGAATGGGATCGTGTATCGGCCGTGAATATCAAAGGCCCCTTTCTGTGCGCGAAAGCGGTCTTCGCGCAGATGAAACATCAGAGCAGCGGGAAGATCATAAATATTTCGTCTTCGACGGCGTACTGGGGAACGCCGATGTTTTTGCATTACGTCGCCTCGAAAGCGGCGCTGGTCGGGATGACACGGTCGCTGGCACGGGAAGTGGGGGAGTTTGGCATCTGCGTCAATGCCATAGCGCCCGGCTTGGTCGAACACGAGGGTCAGAACGCGCCGAAGGCGCTGAGCGAGTTGCAACTGAAAGAACGCTCCTTGAAACGTTTGCAATCGCCCGATGACTTAATGGGGACATTGATATTTCTCGCATCCTCCGACAGTGACTTTATGACCGGGCAGACGATCGTTGTCGACGGGGGCAGCGTGTTCCACTGATTGAACGGGATATCCGCGCGGTGACGAAAAACTTAAGAACCTTTCTCGAAGATATGAAGCGGGAGTATCCCCACGAGATCGTCTCGATCGGCAAAACCGTCGATCCGGTGAATTACGATGTGACGGCCATCGTTAAGCATCTCGGCGCAGAGAAAAAATTTCCGATCCTTGTCTTTGAGCGTCCCGTGAATTCCCGCGGAGAACTCACGGGCGTGAAGCTGGTGACCAGTTGCGAGAACACGCAAAAAAAAGTTCAGGTCGCTCTTGGCGTGCCCCGCATTATGGATCGCACAGAAATGGCGCGCGAGTGCTTGAGGCGGGAAGCGGCGAGAATACCGCCCGTGATCATCGACGAGAGCGCGGCACCGGTCAAAGAAACCGTCCAAACGGGGGACCAGGTGGATCTTTACGATTTGCCATTGATGCGCCATCACGAAATGGACGGCGGCCCGTATATCGACATGCCGAGTGTCAGCCGCGACCGCGACAGCGGCGTCTATAACGCGTCGTACCACCGGATGGAGGTGAAGGATCGTAACCACACCGGCTTTCTCCTCAGTCTTCAGCATATGTGGCGGATCTTTCGTCGCTATGAAGAAGTTGGCGAGGAGTGCCCAGTCGCAACCGTCATCGGTCACCATCCGGCCTATCGCATGGGCGCCTGTTTCGGCGGTCCTTTCGAGATCAGCGAGTACGACGTCATTGGCGGGTATCTGCAGGAACCTTTGCGACTTACGCCGTCGGAAACCTGGGGAGAAAGATTGCTTGTTCCGGCGGATGCCGAAATCATTATCGAAGGTGCGTTGCTTCCGGGTAAGAGAATGGTTGAGGGCCCCTTCGGCGAGGTCAACGGTTATTTAGGGCCGCAGCAATTCGAGCAATCGGCATGCTATGAAGTGCGAGCGATCACGCGCCGCAAGGATGCCATGCATATGTCGATTATCACACCCGAAGGCGATAAGCCCTGGTTGGATCTGGCTCGGGAAGGCGCCTACCTGCGCCGCTGTCGTGAGGCGGTGCCCAATGTCGAAGCGGTGTGCGCGAGTGGGCGACATGCGCTGCTCAATGTTTTCATTTCCATGAAGAAGCTGTCGGAAGGGGATCCGGGACGCGCGGCAGCGGCGGCTCTGACCTGGGATTGGGCCAAAAACGTTTTTGTTTTCGACGACGATATTGATGTCTACAACCCGACGGAAATTCTTTGGGCCCTGGCGACGCGGGTGCAACCGCACCGGCAGATTTCCATCATCGGCGAAATGATGAGGGCCAGCCTGATCGATCCTTCGCTCGATCACCCACGTCGCACTTCGGCTATGATCGTTGATGCCACCAAACCACTCGACCGGCCATTTTCGCCGGTATCAAAATGCCCGGACGAAGCGATGGCCCGCATTAAGCTAGAGGACTTTGTGCCGGCAGAAATTTTTCAGCATATTCCCGTTGATTCCACGACCTATTGGGCATAGCTGCACAAATTTCGAGTTGTTCAAACCATTCAAGACGTGCAAGCCGTTCAAATCGTTCAGGCGGTCCAAAGTTTTCAACATTGTGCTATGAAGAAGGCAAGGTAGGAATCCATCTATGCCACGCTACAGAATTGGAATCGATATCGGCGGCACTTTCACGGACCTGTCCGTGCTCGATGAGGAGGGAGGCGAGGTTTACAACTCCAAAGTTTTGAGCACTCCCGCGGATCTGACGCGCGGCGTGATGCAAGCTCTGGAGGACTTTTTCGCCTCCGGCCGCGCTCCCGAAGAAGTGACTTTCCTTTTTCATGCAACCACGATCGCAACCAACGCTTTGTTGGAAAGGAAAGGTGCCAAGACCTGGCTGGTGATCACCGAGGGCTTTACCGGGGTTTACGAAACGCCCGAACTGGGCGAGGTGCGCAGCGGCTCTTACGATTATCTCAGCTATCCGAAACCGCCGATGCTCGTGCGCCAGCGGGAGACCATCCAGATTCCCGAGCGGATGGATTTTCGCGGCCACGTGCTGCGGCCATTGGACGAAACTGAAACCCGGAGGCGGCTGGCGCGCTTGAAAGACAGCGGCGTCGAATCGATAGCGGTCTGCCTCATTTTCTCCTTCATGAATCCGGCGCATGAGCAGCGAGTGCGCGAATTGATTGCCGAAGTCGTACCGGATGCGCATGTTTATATATCCGCGGAGACGCTGCCGCAGATCCGCGAATATCCACGGCTCACCACGACGGTGGTCAATGCCTATGTCGCCCCGGTGGTGAACCAATATATTCATCGCCTCGAAGAGGCGTTGAAATCCCGGCGCATCACACGGCCGCTTTATATCATGCAATCCAATGGCGGCAGCCTTACCGGCGGCGCGCTGCGCAGCATTCCCGTGCGCATGATTGAGTCCGGCCCAGCGGCGGGCGTTTTGGGCGCGGCCCATATCGGGCGCATGACCCATCAATTGAAAGTTATCTCGTTCGACATGGGCGGCACCACGGCGAAGGCCGGTATTATCCAAGACGGCGAGCCGCGCATCGTGCCGCGTTTCCAAGCGGGTGAATTTCTTGTCACTACGCCGTCACTCGATCTGGTGGAAATCGGCGCCGGCGGCGGCAGCATCGCTTGGATCGATAAAAGCGGCCTGCTCAAAGTCGGACCACAAAGCGCAGGCGCCGACCCAGGGCCGGCCTGTTATCCCAACGGCGGTTCACTGCCGACCGTCACCGACGCGGACGTTAGCCTGGGATGGTTAAATCCCAACTTCTTTGTCGGCGGTAAATTTCCGCTCAACGGCGCCGCGGCGACGCAGGCCATTACGACTCATATCGCGGAGCCACTGAAGCTCGAACCCATCGAGGCGGCCAACGGGATCATTAAAATCGTCAGCTCGGGAATGGTAGAAGCGCTGCGTCTGGTCACGGTGTCACGGGGCGAGGACCCGCGCGAATATATTATGGTGGCGTTCGGCGGCGCCGGCCCGGTGCACGCCGCGCTGCTGGCGCAGGAGTTGAAGATTCCGCGCGTCTTGATTCCCGCATCGCCCGGTGTCCATTCGGCGATGGGATTGCTGGTATCGGATCTCAA
>JBGPIK010000390.1:0-6406 GCA_041484845.1 Binatia bacterium
CCGAAGCTTCCCACCCCCCTCCAATCGTTTCTGTGGGTCTCTGCGCCTTGTGTAGCCTTCTCAGGCACTACCGACGCTCGGCTTTCGCTTTGCCCCTCTGTGTCGCTCACGCTTCCACCTTCCTGTCTCCCTTCCCTCGCAGCGGCTTTGCTTTCCGCCCATATCGCGGCTCTCCCCGCTTATCTCGCCCCACCTTCCGGTCGTTCCGTCTCCAACCACGTTGGGCTGCCTGAACATCGCTTTGTCCACCACCTTCAGCGTGTCCAGCAAGTTTCGAACTTCGCCATGAATGAGCAGGCTCGTCGCAGCCCCCCGCGGAATCGAGTTGGTTCACCTACGGACCGACAGTTCGCCTCCGGTTGCTCCCCGCGCCGCTTCGAGCCGACGCAGTTACCTTTGGCTACGGAGCTGTGGCATGCTCCGACACGGACTTTCACCGTGCTGATGTGACACCCTCACGGGCGCACTCATTCCGGCGCAGGCCGGAACTCAGGCATTGTATCGTGGAAACTTCGTAGATTGGACCCCGGCCTTCGCCGGGGTAACGAATGCCTTTAAAGGAAATAACGCAGAAATGAAGAGGAAAATGAAAATGGTACGATAGTGCGCGATATCTGCGTAACTATTATATATATAACGGTTATTTTAGGATGATTAAGGCATTCCTATCGGAAATGAACTGCGCTACAATAGGTTTATGACGATCCAGTATGAGATGCCCCGGCAGTGGATTCTGTTTGATTTAGCGGCGGTTCAAGTTGAATTGCTGGGAGCAAAGGCAGCGATGTTGGCGCTGACACAGATCCCATATCAGCGCAGTTGGGCGGAGCAACTCCAGCAAATCCAACTCAAGCGGGAGGTGGCTGGGACATCTCGGATCGAAGGCGCGGAATTCACGGAAAGAGAACTGGACGCTGCGATGCGGGAGACGCCGCAACAACTTGAGACTCGATCGCAGCGCCAAGCGGCTTGCGCGTTGGCGACTTATCGTTGGATTGCCAAACTTGAAACGGATCGGCCAATCGACGAGTCGTTGATTTGTGAGATCCATCGCCGCATTGTCTCCGGTTGCGACGACGACCATTGTCCTCCCGGGCGGCCTAGAGGACGCGGTGATAACGTGACCTTCGGTACACCGCGTCATCGAGGCGTCGAAGGTGGAGATGATTGCGAAGCCGCGTTGCGCCAGTTGTGCCAAGCAACGCGGACGATTTTTCGTGATCACGATCCACAGATTCAGGCGCTGGCGCTCCACTACCACTTTGCCGCGATGCATCCTTTTCTGGACGGTAACGGCCGGACGGTGCGCGCCCTGGAAGCGGTGATGCTCCAGCGCGTCGGCTTGCGTGATATGCTGTTCATCGCCATGTCGAACTATTATTACGAGGAGAAGGCCGGTTATCTGAACGCTCTTGCCGAAACACGCGCGCTAAGTCACGATCTGACGCCGTTTCTCAAATTCGCGCTCAAGGGAATCGAGAAACAATGCAATAGGCTGTTTTCAGAGATCCGTCTCCATGTTGCTAAGGCGCTTTATCGAAACACAATGACGGATCTATTCGGTCGACTGCGCTCCCCGCGTAAGCGGGTCATGTCGGATCGGCACGTGCAGTTGCTGCAACAGCTCTTGGATCATGGAACTCAGAATGGCGCAGAATTCATCAAACAAACTGCTGGACTCTATCAGGTAAAAAATCCGCGAAAGGCGTTGGTGCGTGATCTTTCTTATCTAGCCGCGTTGCAGGCTATCGCGATCAAAGCCGATAAATTAGACTTTATCATTTCCATCCACTTGGATTGGCCAACACAGATTACCGAAAGCGAGTTCTTCAAGCGGGTAAAAGAAATGCCGAGAGCAAAGGTACACGGATTCCTGTCACCGTAGGATCGCGAAATGGCGACTCCCGACTCACAATTCCAATTTCTTCGTAATGAATGGCCGATGTTATTCGACCCGGCGGTGAAGGCGGAGTCCCTGGTATATTCAGAAGCGCGCAGTGCGTACTTCTACGCCCGACGCGTGCTGGAGCTGGCGGTTCAGTGGCTCTACAAACATGAGGCGGCCCTCAAACTTCCCTACTAAGATCACCTGAGTGCGCTGATTCACACACCGTCCGTGCGGCGGTCTTCGCCAAGATGAGGGTCATAAAAGACCTCGGCAATCTCGCTGTGCATAGCCACAAGCCTGTGCATGAGTTCGATGCCGTTACCCCGCCGCCAAAGAACTCTTTCATGTCATGTTCTGGCTGGCGCGTACATATGCGCGTGACGCGAAGCCAGCGGATGGTCTTTCATTCAACCCAGATTTACTTCCTAAGAGCAGCTCTGTCTCGCCGCAGACTCTGGAACAACTGCAGAATTTAGAGAGCGAGCTTCGAGAGCGCGATGAAACACTCTCCCAATTGTTGTCGGGCAAGAAGGTGTTAGATGAGGAACTGCAAAGATTACGGATCGAAGTTGCTGAGGCGAAACAACGGAACGCCGCGCAACCAGACGGTCACAGTCATGTACCTCCGGCAGAGCCGGAGGCTTGATTTGTGAACCGCTCAAAGCGGTCTGGCCGGCTACGCCGGCATCGAAATCCCCCACGAGTCGTCTTCCTTCCTCTCCCTCGACGGGAGAGGACAGAGGTGAGGGTGCCAATTGGATTGCCCCCTCATCCTTGCCTTCTCCCACCAGGGGAGAAGGAACACTTGCTTGCACCACTAGCGGCGTCGAAACTTAAAGCGTCCTACCAGGGACGTCGCAAACCATACTCCCGTAAATGTCAAACTTTGCGAGTCCCCCAGCAGAGCTGGGGGTTTACCTACGATTAATTACCTTACAAGTTGAAGCTGTGGTCCAGGCAGTTAGTTTAGAGCGACGAATTTTCTGCTTCAACCTGCGAGTGACTCAGCTCAAAAATCCAAGATTTGCTGGGCCGAAGTTGCCGATATCCGGGCAGACCGCGGGCAGGTCCACGCTGCTGATCCCGAACCACGAAGCGAGGGTGGCGGCGTACTGATCCACCGCCGTGGTTGGTATCCAGCGCCCGCGCGCGTTACCGCCGGAGTCGGTATCATTCGGACCGGCCGCCGCGAGGGTCGGGAAAACCTTGCCGTTTGGGCCTGGGATCCCGTAGCAATCGCCGCCGCGCACGGAACCGCCGACCACGAAGTGGTGGCTGCCCCACGCGTGGTCCGATCCGACGTTGCCGTTGGGCACAAAGGTTCTGCTGAAGTCCGAAAGTGTGAAGGTTACGACTTGGTTCGCCACTCCCATCGTCACCGTCGCATCGTAGAAGGTTTTAATCGCGCTACTGATCTGCGCCCATAAACCTGCTTGTGTGCCGGTCGTCGGGTCGGTGGTCGAAACTTGGCCGTTATGTGTGTCGAAGCCGCCCAATGAGCAAAAGATGATTTGACGCTTGATGCCCAGGACGTCGCGCAGGCTGATGAGTTTGGCCGCCTGTTCCAACTGATTACCAAGCGATGTTCGCGGGTTTAACGGGAAAGGCGGTACTGCGGGATCGCCAACGTTGGTTAGTAGGGTAGTAACCTGAATACCCTGCCCGGTGATGTTGCTTGCAGCACGCACTAAAGAGAAGCCGTCGTCGACTTGCAGGAGATTAAGCATGGCGTTGTAGCGAGGGTCGCCGTCGGGCGGGTTGGGGAAGCCGTCCAGCTGGAGCGAAGCGTTCATGGGCGTTGGAGCCGAGTTGAGGCCGAGCGCAGATTCTTGAACTCCCGTATTGAAGATGGTTGTTCCCGCCATCGTCACCTGTATCGGAAAGCCTGTAGTGGAGGCATAGGGCGCGGCAAGCTTATCGGCCATCCGCCCACCCCATCCAGTCGAAATGAAAGCATTTGGAACCGCGGTCTGCCACTCACCCTGCTGATCGGCGTGTGAGAAGAGGTTTAGAGGCAGATGCGCCGTGCCGTTGACATATGCGCTACGATCGGTCGGTTCAACCAATGGGCCCACATTACAGACAATCGCAGCGTTTTGGTTGTTAAAGAGTTGTTGCAGGCCCGTAAGACTTGGGTGCAGTCCAAACTTGCTGCCTAAACTCGGTGGGGTGATCTGCAAAAGGCTTGTCTGCGGTATTCCCAAAGTTGCCGGAGTGGAGCGAACAGCCGCATAGGTCGCGTAATCATCATAGGGAATGAGAATGTTGTTAGCATCGTTGCCCCCGAACAAAAAGATACACACTAAGGCTTTGTAGTCTGCGGCCTGAGCAAAAGCGCTCGTGAGACCGAAACGTTCGAAGGCGAGTGCGGCTGCGCCCATTGCCCCAAAGCTGCGGATTAGAAATTGTCTTCGTGTAAGTGCCATAGGGATTTCCTCCTGATGTCAGCGTTGCACGCTGTATTGAGACGACGTGGCTATTAGGTAAATTGCCGTTTGGACGCGCAGTACCGGGTTCGTTTTTGGGATGCTGGAGACAGCGTTGACGACTGTGTTCTGCATTGTCGTCGACATGAAACAGTTGAGCAATAAGCAACTCAATTGCGAGACCAAGTTTGCTGGATTCCTGGCTAGCGGTGTCCATGCCGAGAGATCAATGCTGGTTCCCGTCGGCCTGTCTGGGGGAGCCGGCGGTATATTTGCAAAAACGACTCGGTTCACGAAATTTGCGCGGCTCAGCGAAGTTCTCGATGAAAAAATACCGAACGCTGGGCCGTATAAGCCCGCTTGTCCTGGCACTTCATAGTCCGGCGCATAGTAATTGAACACCGATGGCGCTCGAAATACGTCCTGGCTCATAGCAGCAGAGCCGATGGCGGAGCCTTCTATCGTCAGTGTGTCGAGGACTCCATCGCTGGTTGCGTTGAAGGCGCGCAAAAGATTGGTCATGAAGAGGACCGGCTCATTGAGCTTTCCGAAATCCGCGTTGCGTGTTGAGGTCGGAGCGGTGCGCGCTTCCTTATCTATCAGAATTGCCTGAACGACCTGCTGCAACTGCGTGGGCGAGTTTGCGTTGGCGGCAAAGACGCTTGCGACTCGCTTCACATAAGCTGGGCTTGGGTTGCTGGTCATCAGATGTTGAATGAGCTGTTTGCTGATAAAAGGCGCAACGTTGGGATGAAAAGCGATGTTGTCGAGCGCCATATTGAGATCCTGTTGAGCAGAAGTTCCGGCAGGGATCTGAAACCCAGTTAATAGGGTTTTGCCACCCCGATCATGAGTGACTTCACGTCCTTGGCTGTCGAGGCGGACGACCATAGGATCGCGATAGTTGGGGGCCGCCCCCCCGACAGCTGCGGGCCCCGGCAGGTCCGGCGCGAGAATCCAGCCCGTAAAGACACGCGCAAACTCCGTGACGGTTTGCTGATTGTAAGTGAAGATTGGATTTCCCTGCCCGTCTACTTGGTCCGTGCCGTCTTGATTGAGGAGAAAAGTTCCCACAGAAAAAAGTTGCAGAACTTCACGGGCGTAGTTTTCGTTGGGCTCGGAGGATGTGCCGCTGCGGCAAACATTGACATCCGGGGGCGTGCGATTTTGGCAGCGGTTGTTGACCATATCGAGGAATCGCCCCATGGCCGGGTTGAGGGTGACATCATAGAGAAGTTGGCGGAAGTTGCCGAAAGCCTCCTGATAGAGCAGTTGCTGGTAGGTTCTCATCCAGCTAGGGAGATTGACGTCGGTCCCCGAGGTTACGAGGATTTGACTTAGAGCGAAGGCTACCCGTTGGCGGAGCTGGTCTTGGCCCGTTAAGGCATTGGCGAAGAAGTGTTGTTGGATCTGGTAGTAGGTGTAATTGTCTCTGGCACAGGTGCCCGTGCAGGTAGCAGGACGGGGCTGCGGCCAAAATTCTAGCGTGGGGTAATCGGAAGTCGGCGCGGCGAACTGCTCTTTCAAGAAGGCGGCGAACCCAATTTTCTGAACGTGCGCGATAAGATTTTGCGTCGGGCCAAAGGTGGATTGGCGAAGAAAGCGAACGGTATCGGCCGTAGTCGGACGCGGTGCGGCGTGGCTAGTAAGCGGAGTGGCGAGACCTGCGAAAAGGATGAGTGAACAAATGAAAAAGCGGAGCCGGTTGGAATGAGCTTGATTTCTCATATTACACCCTTTGTCTAAGCTGGTTATTTGAGTTGGTGAAAATTCTTCGGCGTTACGGTCACTAAAAACTCCGAAACAACTCCCCGTTAGGGAATCGCGGGAAGCGATAAATCCATCCTACCGTAGTGCACTAGATTTACCCGTGTCAACAAGCGCGGCCGCCCACGGATTATCTGGCACATCACGGCCAAAATTCTGTAATTTGTCGCTTGTGGCGAACGTAATGAAGGCCCGAGAATCTGCCAGCGCAACTGCCGTCATTTGCTGCCTTTGGACGTATGACACCATCGTTAGGTTTACTTCGGGAAAATTAAAGAGTTTATCGTTACGACTGCCCGGTGTCTGCATTCGAGAAGCCAAAAAA
>JBGPIK010000391.1:0-6397 GCA_041484845.1 Binatia bacterium
TCAACCCAACCCCGTCCAACAGCGCGCGCTCAAACTGCTCGCTTCCATTACTGTGTAGCCACGCGCCTGTACCCCATAATTCGCCTAAACAACTGACTTACAACAAAATTATGCCTCAGATAAGAAAGAACTTCAGGTTAAGGACCGCCGCGACGAACCCACCCTACGGATGCCGAAGAATCGATGGGTTTCGTTCCTCCACCCATCCTAAGAGCACTACGGATTCGCTCGAAGCACGGGAACGGCGTTTGGGCGGGTTCTCTCCTGGAAACGGTACTGTAAGTCATAAAGCCTCGCGTAAAGGCCGCCCTGTTTCAGCAGCTCCTCGTGACTTCCCTGCTCCCAGATCTCGCCCTTATGGATGACGAGAATACGATCTGCGTTTTTGATCGTGGACAACCGGTGCGCGATGATCAGAGCGGTGCGTTCCTTGAGCAGTTCCTGTAACGCTTCCTGAATCAGCATTTCGGTTTCCGTGTCAACAGAGCTGGTGGCTTCGTCGAGAATCAAAATTTTAGGGTCGAAGGCGAGCGCCCGCGCGAACGACAGCAACTGACGCTGTCCCTGGGACAAGGTCGACCCGCGCTCCTGCACCTCCGCCCGGTAGAGCCCGGGCAGCTGATCAATAAACGGCGCAATGTGCGCGCGGGTCGCGGCCTCAATCACTCGTGCATCACTGATGCCACGATCTCCGAGGCTAATGTTGGCGGCGATATCACCGGAAAAAAGAAAGACGTCCTGTAACACCAAACCCAAATGGCGGCGCAGTTCCTGCTTGTTCCACTCGCGAACGTCAATGCCGTCAACCAAAATCGCTCCTCGATCGACATCATAGAAACGGCAGAGCGCCGAAACGATCGAGGTCTTGCCGCCGCCGGTCGCGCCGACCAGCGCTACTTTTTCTCCCGGGCGCACGTGAAACGATATGCCTTTAAGCACCGGATCCCCCGGGTGATAGGCGAGCCAAACGTCCTTGAACTCGACCTCGCCGCGGAACCGCTCGACGTTCTTTGGCCGCGGCGGGTTCTTAATCGCCTCGGTCGTATCGAGCAGCGTAAAGATGCGTTCGGACGAGGCCATCGCCGCTTGCATAATATTGTATTTTTCCGCGAGATCGCGAATCGGCTGGTACATGCGCTGAATGTACTGAATAAACGCGACGATGACGCCGGGTTGAATCGCGTCGGCAAGAATCAGCCTGCCGCCGTACCATAACAATAGGCCGATGGTGAGCGCACTGAACACTTCGATAATCGGGAAAAACACGGCGTTGTAGCCGACGCTACGCAGTAAGACGTCGCGATAGGCTAAATTGATTTCACGGAAGCGGCGGTACATTTTTTCTTCTTGGCCAAAAGCCTGAATGGTCGCCACCCCGGCGATATTTTCCTGTAAGCCCGCGTTCAGCCGCGCCAGGATGAGGCGACTCGCGCGATAGACATCGCGCGCGCGCCGCCGGTAAAACCGGCTGACGTAAAGAATCAGCGGAAAAGCCGCGAGACAGACCATTGCCAGTTTCCAGTCCAGCCAGAGCATCACCGCCGCGATGCCGAAGACGATACAGACATCTTCCAAGAGTCCAACCACGCCGGTGCTGAAGAGTTCGTTGAGGGTCTCGACATCGTTGATGGTCCGGGTCATCAGCCGCCCTACCGGATTGCGGTCAAAATAAGCCATGTCTTGCCTCTGCAAATGAGCGAAGACTTCCATGCGCAGGTCGTGCATGGCGCGCTGGCCCGTGAATTCCGTTGCGTAAGTCTGAACAAAAAGAAACACAAAACTCAGAAAAACGACGCCGAGGTAAGCCCAAACCATGAGATCCAGCCCATGGATATCGTGATGGGCAATATAGCGATCAATGGCAATCTTGGTGATATAGGGACCGAGAAGCTGCGTTGCAGTGTGCAGTAGAAGAAAGGATAAAGAAAGGACAAGCAGCTTCCAGTACGGACGCAAGTAGCGCAAGATGCGCACCATCAAACGGGCGTCATAGGCCTTCCCCAGGATTTCGTCTTCGAGATGAAGTTCCTCGGTCACGGCCGTCCTTCCTCGTGCTTGAGACTTTCCACTTCACGAATCAGGCGCTGCCTCTGATAGAGTTGGTAGTAAGCACCTTGACGGGCGATGAGATCCTCGTGACTCCCCTGTTCGATAATCTCTCCGGCGCGCAAATAGACGATCGTATCCGCGTCGCGCACCGTCGAGATCCGGTGGGAAATGAGTAAAGTGGTTCGTCCTCTCATAAATTGCTTGAGCTGGCGCAAAATTTCCTCTTCGGTCTCGGCGTCCACGCTCGAAAAGGCATCGTCAAGAATCAGAATCGGCGGATTTTTAATGATCGCCCGCGCCAGCGCCGTGCGTTGCTTTTGCCCGCCGGACAGGCGCACGCCGCGCTCGCCGATGACGGTATCGAATTGCGCGCTGAAAGAATGGACCGTCGGCAGTAACTGGGCGATGCCCGCCGCCTCCTCGATCCGCTTTACTTCGCCGTTTTCCAATCCGAAGAGAATATTGTCCCGGATTGATCCCGAAAAAAGAAAAATGTCCTGGGCAACGAAGCCGATGGCCTCTTGCAGTTTGCGCAGAGGCAGCTTCTTGATATCGACTCCGCCGATAAAAAGGGTTCCGTCCGGCGGTTCGTACAACCTGAGCAACAGATTGATCAGCGTGCTCTTGCCGGAGCCCGTTTCCCCTACGATGCCGCAAACCTTACCCGCGGGGATCGTCAAGTTAATGTTTTTCAGCGCCGGAACGTCGAAAGCCGCAAAAGCAAAATTCAATTGGCGTATCTCGATGGATCCTGTAACGGGCTCCGGCGATCTCGCCGCACCGGGAACTTGATAGCGCGGCGCGACGGGGACATCCAAAATTTCCGCGATTCTGCTGAGGGCCGCAGTGCCGCGTTGGTATTGGTTGACGACATAGCCGACAGCCATGAGCGGCCACGTAAGCATGGCGAGATAGCCGTTGAAGGCAACGAACTCGCCCAATGTCATCGTCCCTTGTAACACCCGGCGCCCGCCCAGCCAGAGCACAATCGTCGCGGCAATTCCCGCCAGCACCTGCATTAGCGGCCAAAAAATACCCCAGAGCGTGCCCAACCAAACGGTTTTTTGGCGATAGCCGGTGCTGATCGTATTGAAACCGTCGATTTGATTTTGCTCTTGCGCGTACGCTTGGACGACCCGAATGCCCGCGAGATTTTCCTGAACATACGTGCTCATCGTGCTGAGGTGCTCCTGAACAGCGCGCGACCAGCGGAAAATATGCCCGCCAAAAAACCGCACCACCACAGTGATGAGCGGCATGGCCATCATCGACCATAAAGTGAGCCACGGATCCATGGTGATCATCACGCTCAGGCTAAACAGGATGACCACGATCGCATCGACGATGGCGAGCGAACCGAACCCCATAAGCTCGCGCACCGCCTGGACGTCATTGGTCAGACGCGACATCAGATCGCCGGTCTTGGCGTACTGGAAATAACTCAGCGGTAGTTGTTGCAGGTGCGTGAAGACGCGATCGCGCAAGTCAGCTTCGCAGCGTCGCGAAAAACCATGAATGTTAATACGCCAGGAATAGCGGAATAAACCCTGAAGCGCGGCGGCACACAAAATGAGCGCGGGGTATTTGAACAAAGAGACATGGCGAGCACCTCCATAAACAGCGGCATCGACGCCACCCTTGATCAGCCAAGGGAGCGCCATGCCCGACAAATCGGTGGCGACCAGCGAGATAATCCCGAGAATGAGAAATCGGCGGTAGCGGTCGATCAGGAACCTGACGCGATGATAATGGCGAAGAATCTCTACGTCCTTTTGCTGCGAGAGCTAAGTCAATTTTTTTTAACGCCGTGTTCTTGCGCCGCTTGAGCCCACTTCCCGTCCATGAGCTCGTTCATGACGAAAGCCAGCGAGTTTATCGAAACGCGAATTTGCTCCATGGAGTTGCGGTCGCGAATCGTGACCTTTTCGTCGGCGGCCGAACGGTCATCGCCGACGGTCTGGACATCGACCGTAACGCAGAAAGGCGTGCCCACTTCGTCCTGGCGCCGGTACAGGCGGCCGATGGAAGCGGTATCGTCGTAAACCGCATGCCAGCGCTTGCGCAAATCGGCGCAGATTTTCTTCGCCGTCTCGACGATGCGGTCGTTTTTTTTCAACAGCGGCAGCACGGCGATTTTGATCGGCGCGAGCTCGGGATGAAACTGCAAAACGACGCGTTTCTCGCCCTTGACCTCTTCCTCGTGATAGGCGTCGACGAGAAACGCCAGTGTCGCGCGGTCAGCGCCCGCCGACGGCTCGATAACGTAAGGAACGAGCTTTTGTTTGCTTTCCTCGTCGAAATATTCGAGCGCTTTGCCGCTGAACTGCGCGTGCTGTTTGAGATCGAAGTCGGTGCGGTTGGCGATCCCCTCGAGCTCGCTCCAGCCCATCGGAAACAGATATTCGATATCGGCGGTGCGCTTGGCATAGTGCGCCAACTCGTCTTTTCCATGCTCGCGCAGGCGGATGTTCTCTTGGCTCAGGCCGTATTTCGGATACCAGGCGAAGCGTTCGTCAATCCACTTTTGGTGCCACGCCTCATCGGTGCCCGGCATGACGAAGAACTCGATTTCCATCTGCTCGAATTCGCGCGTGCGAAACGTGAAATTACCCGGCGTAATCTCATTACGGAAGGATTTGCCGATCTGTGCAATGCCAAACGGCAGCTTGAGACGCATGGACTGCAAGACATTATCGAAGTTAACAAAGATGCCCTGCGCCGTTTCGGGCCGCAGATAGGTCACCGCAGCATCATCCTCGACCGGCCCCATGAAAGTCTTGAACATTAAGTTGAACTGCCGCGCCTCGGTGAGCTCGCCCTTGCCGCAAGCGGGACACAGTGTGCGCAGATGGTGGCAGTGTTTGCATGCCTCACCGCCGGGAACCATGAACTTGTTACCCTTGGTCGCTTCGCAGTAGTGAACCCACTCGCCTTCATCGACCTTATCGGCGCGAAAGCGGCGTTTGCACGCCCGGCAATCGACCATCGGGTCGGTGAAATGATCCAAATGGCCGCTCGCCCTCCACACGCGCGGGTGCATCAAGATCGACGCATCGAGGCCGACCATATCGGAGCGGGATTGAACGCTGTCGCGCCACCACACGCGCTTGACATTATTCTTGAGCTCGACGCCCAACGGCCCGTAATCCCAACACGAACCGGTGCCGCCGTAAATCTCGCTCGATTGAAAAATAAAGCCGCGTCGTTTGCACAGCGACACAATCTTGTCCATATCGACCATGGTTGAGTCCTATCTTACCGATAAGTAAATAACGACACTGTAATGGATGAGGGGGGTAGAGTCAAAAAGAGACAGAATGGTAACCCAAAAGATCGAGATCGGTCAGAGGCCCGTCAGAAAACCGTTCAACTCTCGTCTGCCGCTGCAATGGCGTCCGCTTCGACTTCGATGAGCCAGTCGGGATCCATAAACGAAACGACCTGAACAACAGTGGTCGCCGGGCGAACATCGCGAAAAAGCTCGCCATGAATTTCCGCTACCGCTTGCCAATCCCGAATGCGCGCTAAAAAGATGCGCGTACGGATGACATCCGCCAGACCCGAGCCCAATTCCTTGAGAGCCGATTCGATGATCTCGAAGCAACGCCGGGCCTGCGCGGCCGCATCCCCTTTACCGACGGTTTTCCCATCGGAGCCGAGCGGCGCGGTCCCCGTCACCGCGATGAATCGCCCGTCACGCACGGCGCGGCAAACCCCCATCCTATTCTCGTAGGGGCTGCCGGTGAAAACACGCCGGCGGTTGCGAATCATGCTTCTCTTTGCCTCATCATGAGAGAAGTTTTCGTAGGACGGGCATCGCGTAGCCCGGCCCGAGCGAAAGCAGACTCAAACACCGATCTCCTCCTCTTTTGCGTGCCAGGAGTCACGATCGATTTCGTACTCGGCTTCGGCTACCCAGCGACCGTTCTTGGCAAAGGCTCTCGGATTCTCGCGTACATACGTTAGGCTGAGCTTCTCCATCACTCGTTGGCTCGCGACATTCCATAGCGCATGGGCAGCGACGATTTTCTGCGCCGCTAACGCTTCGAAGCCAAAGTTGATGACCGCTCGACTCGCCTCAGTGGCCAAGCCTTGTCGCCATCGTTCGGGATGAATCCAGAAGCCGATGTTCCAAACGTCCCTGACCCTTTCCCGGCGAATGGACACACGGCCAGTGAAGCTGTTATCGGCGCGCGCGCTGATTGTGAAAACGTACTCTTCGCCGCTGCGCCAGATGTCGAGGTTGCGCTCTGTCCATGCGGCTATCTCAGATTTCAACTGGGGTGGATCCCACCGCATACCCTCATTAAAACCGGGATAGCGGGTGGCGCTCCAGACACCCTCAAGA
>JBGPIK010000392.1:0-6385 GCA_041484845.1 Binatia bacterium
CCCCAGGTGAAGGTCGAGATATCCCATTTCAAGCGCTTCAGAAAACTCATCGACCGATTCATCACTCTCTCGATTGAACGATCGCAGCTCAGCATGAAAATGGATAAAGAGCAGTGAAAGGAGGGTGTCAGATTACTGAGAACTCGGTAGTCTTGAGGTCCTTACGGTTTCTAAATAAGTCAGACCGACAGTAGAGCGAAAGGCGTCTCCAAGCCACACTTCATGCTCGGTCGCATTTAAGAGGATCGAATCTGAAGGTTTACCAACAAAATGATCTCGGAATTCTGTATCCACTCTTACGGCATCATTTAAATCGCAACTTTCAGATAAGCTAAGGATGAAATAATCATGTATCTCTCTATCTATTATTTCTAGCGTCGTCGAATCAGGAAATATTGCGTAAGTTTGATCACTTAGCACGTATAGCCCGACTGATTCTTCCGCAGATATCCATAGATAGTCTAACCCCTCAAGTGATGGCTTGTTGCTGTGGGTGTGACGCTTATCTCCGCTTAGCAAGGTGGATCTTTCAGCCAAATACTTGATTGTACGTCGAAATACAGGGCCAATTGCGGACCACTTACTTTCTTCATCCTCTTTTAGAGCTCTTTCTTTAAATAAATTCTCAACCTTTGCCGCCTGATCATATTGAAAGAGTAAAAAGTGAAGGAAATCTTCTTGAGCGATAACGTCGATATACTTGTTCAACGTCTCAAGGTAAAAAGAAAATTGATGTTGTAAGATTTCATTGATGGTTTTTGCAGCAGTGTATTTACCTGGTTGGAACTTACTAAAAAGATGCTTCTGCGCCTCATGCCGCATTAATATTTCTGATGACAATTTTGGTCTATATATTTTTATGCCGCCGAAAGTTTCGTGATTCATTCCCGCTTTTTCTTCAATGACTATCTTCACATACCCTCCAATTTGTCGCTATCAAATTTCCCGGCTGAGGACCCTGGGCGTTAGCCCGGGGGTGAAAGCTGCCGAAGGCTGGGGGTTTTGCTTTAGGTTTTGCATTTCAAGTGCCACGGGCGTAAGCCCGTGGGTGTCTACTTGCCTAACCATAAAGTCTACTGCCGCCATTGCGGCAGTGTATTAGGCCAATTTTCTCAACTCAAAAAAGAAAAAACTGCACACAATATCGTCTACCTACAGAGGAATTGTCAAGCAAGATTGAATTTCCCCCAAACGCTGCCAATCCCGCGGTGTATTAGCATAACCGACCGTTGTTCGGAGGCGCTCTGTAGCGCTGTGAGTGTCGCGGCGTCAACAAATCATTACGTCCCTGTAGCGAATCTAATCGATGAATCCGCATCGCCCTTAATCTTGACGGGCGACGGGACAGACTATATTCTCGCAAACGATTGGGTCGGTAAACTTATGGATCAAGAAATCATCGCGCGGTTGAAGAAGCGCATTGCAGCCGCAGGGCTTGATGCTATCATTGCGATCTCTCCCGAGAACGTGACGTATGTTTCCGGTTTCGTCGTGCCGTCGCAGTCGTTGATGCGCTGGCGTCATGCGGCTTGCGTTGTGACCGTCGATGGACGGATCTCGATGGTTGCCATTGATATGGAGGCGACTACTGTTAAGGCGCACGCGGGGATTGACGACCTGCGGATCTACCGCGAGTTTACCGACGATCCGATGGACAAGCTCGCCGAAGCATTGAAGGATCTGAAGCTGGGTAGCGGAAAGATCGGTATCGAGATGGAGTTTCTACCCGCCAGGGATTTTGCCACGCTGCAACGAAACCTTCCGGGCACTCACTGGATTGCGGCCGACGGGATTTTTAATAAAGCGCGGCAAGTCAAGACAGCCAATGAACTGGCTTTGCTGCGTTCATTGAGCAAGCTGACGGACAAGGCCATCGGCGACACGTTGCGCCAGGCGAAAGTCGGCATGAGCGAAATGGAACTTGCCGGTCGTTTGCTTACATCTCTTTTTGGCGGAGGGGCAGAGAGTTACAAGCTCATGATCATCGCGTCGGGTGAGCGCAGCCAATTCCCCAACGTCGGGCCGACGGAGCGGAAACTTAAAGCGGGCGATCTGATCCGCATGGAAATTTTCGGGCAGAAAAACGGCTATCTCGCGGGGATTTGTCGTACGGCGGTGGTCGGTGAAGCGACGCAGGAGCAGTACAAAATCTGGTCAAACTTGATCGAGTGCAAATACCTCGTCATGGGCTTGATCGAACCTGGCGCAAGTTGCTCGGAGATTTATCGAAAGTTTTTGGAAAAGTTTAATCAGCTCGGATTCGAACCGATCAGTTTTGTCGCGCATGGGATCGGGCTCCATCTCCATGAAGAGCCGTATATGGGGCGCTGCGGCAATGAAACCGTCGAAGCCGGGATGGTCGGCGCCTTCGAGCCGCTGGTTTACATTCCCGGCCGCTTCGGCATGCAGAACAAAGACATGTTCTGCGTCTCGGAAAAAGGCTGTGAGTTGTTGTCCGACTATACGCCTACGGACACGCTTCTAAGGGTTGGTTGAGGTACGATGAAAATTACAAAAATCGAAACGATTCCCATTCGCCTTCCCACGCGCCGCGTGCATCAATGGGCCAGTCTGACAACCCCGATCGGCGTTTATGTCATCATCAAACTGCATACGGATGAGGGTTTGGTCGGGCTTGGAGAAGCGCCGGTATTGAAAGATTGGGGCGGCGATCACGGCAAATATTTCGGCGAAACGCCGCAGACGACCGCGCATATTATCAATGACATTCTCGCTCCGGCGTTGCAGGGGCAAGACCCGCGTCGATTCGAAACGATTCACGCGCTCATGGATAAGACGGTCAAGGGCTATCCCTACTGCAAAGCCGCCATCGATGCGGCGATGTATGACGTGGTGGGCGAGGCGTTGAATGTTCCGGTCTATCAACTGCTGGGCGGCTGCTTTCGCGAGCGCGTGAGCATCGCGCATAGCCTCGGGCTCATGGAGATTGAAAAGGCTGTGGACGAGGCGCTGCAGGCGAAAGCGGAAGGCGTCAAGACGATCAAGCTCAAAGGCGGCGTGGGTCAAAAGCGCGATATCGAGCTGGTGAAACAGATTAGAAACGCAATCGGCGCCGACTTAAACATCTGTGTCGATGCCAATCAGGGATACCCGACTCCGAAGGCGGCGATCAAAATTATTAGAGCCATGGAAGAGTACAACTTGCTTTATATGGAGCAGCCTGTGGAAGGCATCGATCGCATGGCGGAGGTAACGCGCCGTGTCGATACGCCGATCATGGCAGACGAAAGCGCCTGGACGCCCGAGGACGTTATCGAAATCGTGCAGAAGAAAGCCGCCGACATCATTTCTATTTACACTACGAAACCGGGCGGCATGTTCAAAGCCAAGAAAGTCGCGGCTGTGGCCGAAGCCGCCGGGCTCAGCTGTAATGTCAACGGGTCGGTGGAGACCGGCGTCGGCAACGCCGCCAACCTTCACCTTGCGGCTTCGACCGGCGTGGTTACGCTCGGCTGTGTGGTTCCCGTCTCCACACCGAAGGGCAAAGGCAAGAAAGGTATCGCCGGGATCTATTATCAGGACGATATCATTCAGGATGCCTTTGAATACGCCGACGGCGACATCATCGTTTCATCGAAGCCCGGTCTCGGCATCGAATTGGACGAAGACAAGCTAAAGTATTACCGGGCGGATGAGTAACTAAATGGAGTACTGGAGCGTTGGAGTACGGGAGTATTGGGCTTAGATGCATCACTCCATTACTCCACCACTCCAATACTCCAGTACTTCGTTACTCCATTGAGCCCTTCTATGTCGATCAAGAAAATAGCGATTCTCGGCGCCGGCAACGGCGGCTGCGCTGCGGCCGCGGATTTGACGCTGAGGGGCTATGAAGTCCGTCTTTTTTCCCGTTCGGAGAGCACGCTGCACCCGATTGTCAAACGCGGCGGCATCGAGCTTCTCGAAAACGGCGAGGAGAAGTTCGCCACGCCTTATTTCACGAGCACGGATCTGCCAGGGGTTGTGAACGGCGCTGACTTGATCATCATCGCCGCGCCATCCGTCGCTCACGAATATTTGGCTAACAACTTAACGTCCTATCTGGCAGACGGTCAGCGGGTACTGTTGAACCCCGGGCACACGGGGGGTTCGCTGCATTTTGCTCATCTCCTGCGCAACGGCGGCTGCAAGGCGAAGATCAAACTCTGTGAAACGGTCACGTTGACCTATATTTGCCGCATGCCCGCGCCGGCGCGAGTTGAAATTTACCGCAGGACGACTCATCTGCGCTGCGCGGCGTTTCCCGCTCGAGAGACCCGAGAGCTGGTGCAAGAGATCCAGGAAATCTATCCCAACGTTGTTGCCGCGGAGAACGTGCTGGAAACCGGGTTTGCAAATATCAACGCTATTATGCACCCCGCGGGCATGTTGGGTAATGCGGGCTGGATAGAAAAAACCGGGGGAAACTTCTACTTCTACCGCGAAGGCATCACACCCGGGATCGCCGCCTGGATTGAAAAAGTCGACGACGAACGGTTGGAGATCGTGCGCCGGCTCGGACTCAAGCCGATAAGATTCGTCGATATTTTCCACCAGGCCGGCTTGACATCGGACGAGGCGCGCAGCAGCGGTTCGATTTTCCGCGCCATCAACGAAAGTGCGCCCAATCGGTCCATCAAGGCGCCGGCCATTCTCGACCATCGCTACCTCAAAGAAGACGTCGGTTTTGGTTTGCTCCCGATGGCCGAGATCGGCAAATTGCTGGACGTAAAGACGCCGGTGATCGACGCGCTGATTACGCTTGCTTCTGTGATCAATCAGACGGATTATCGTAGCGAGGGATTGACCCTGGAAAAAATGGGGCTGACGGGAGTCGCAGCAAAAGCTCTGCCTAAAGTTCTGCAGGACGGTTTTTAGCCCGAATGATTCACGCATGACGACGATCGAGGGGCAAGCCTTACGGAGCGGCAATGTTTCGGCGGCGTTCAATTCGTTCAATAAGTTCCAATCGTTTAGACCCCCTCCTTCATCCTCCCCCGCGACGCGCGGGAGGACAGTGGTGGGGGCTTGAACGGTTTGAGCGACTTGAACGTTTTGATGCGATGCGCTTACCCGGCTCACCCCTCGATGGATAGATTGTGATGATTGTTCCGCTAACGTGAATGATACGGGCTGGGAAAGGACAGGTAATGCGCGTCGGATTATGCTTTGACGGATTCTATTCGATTCACGAGATGATCGAACTCGCTAGGCTGGCGGACGAGAGCGGCATGGAATCGATCTGGATGTCCGATCATTTGTGCTTCAGAGATTCACTCACGTCGTCGATGGCGTTGCTCGCTGCGACGAAAAAAATAAAAGTCGCCCCTGCTCCCATGAGCCCCTATACGCGCCATCCCATCATTTCGGCCATGTCGATCGCGACGCTGGACGAGTTTACGCCGGGCCGGGTTATCGCGAGCCCGGGCACCGGAAACGCCGCCGCGCTGAAGGAAGCCGGGATCGAGTCGCCGCGACCGCTCAAGACGATGCGCGAGTTCGTAGAGGTCCTGCGGCGTTTCCTCAGCGGCGAGGCGGTGAACTTTCAGGGTGAAATCTTTCACATCAACGGCGCGAAAATGGGTTTTATGCCAGCGAAGCCCATTCCTATGTATGTAACGGCGGTGCGCTCGCGCATGCTGCAGCTCGGCGGCGAAATCGGCGATGGAGTTTTGCTTTCCGCCGGTTGCGCGCCGGGTTACATCGAACGCTGCGCCGCCGATATTAAGAAGGGCGCCGAGAAGGGCGGCAAGTCGCCGGCGGGTGTGGATATTGCCGGTTTCGTCGCGGCGTCGGTTTCGGAAAATGCGCGCGAGGCCATCGATGCCAACAAAATGTTCTTGGCTTACATCTTTCGCAACACCCATCATGCGGAAAATATCCGCTTGGGCGGCGGCGCTGTGGACCAGGAAGCGCTAGGTGTGGCCGTGGCGAAGCGCGATTGGGAGGCGGCAAAGAAATACATTAGCGATGACGTCGTTCATGCTCACTCGGTTGCCGGAACTTCGACAGAGTGCCGCAAGCAACTCGAGTCCTTCATCAAAGGTGGCCTCGATCTGCCGGTTTTGCTGCCGATGGGCACGCAAGAGGCGCGGAAGAGAGTGATCCGAATGGCACGGGAATAGGGGAGTAATAAACGAGAGGTCAGAGATCAGAGGTCGGAGATCAGCAAGTTCAGAATCTGAGATCAGACTTCTAATGCGTGTTTTTCAGCGCACTTTATCAGCGGTTTGAAAAGATTTGCGAGTTATTCGTCCAAGTATCGAGGAGGGAAACCTATGATTACCCGTATCGTGTGCCGGCCGTTAGCGATTCTGCTATTGATGGTATGCGTCGGCCCACTGAGCAGTGCGAACGCCCAGCCCGCCAATGTCGATGCTGCCAA
>JBGPIK010000393.1:0-6383 GCA_041484845.1 Binatia bacterium
GATCGTGGGGCTGATTTTCGGCGGCGCAATCGTTGCGATTCCTTACGGCTTCGCGACCGAGCTTATGCCGGTCGCCAAGGCCCTTCCCCAGTTTATAAACGAGCTCATATTCCCGGTCGGCTGCTCCCTGGCGCTTTTTGCCGCCGACGTTATTGGAAAGCGAGTGGCGCAATAAAACCCGCGGCCGCCAAACTGGAACCGCGCCGATTCATCCGCGACGAATTTGTCAAAGAACTCGACGACAGCGGTTTCATCGACAACCTTTATCGGAACAAATGAAGTTACGAGAAAACGTTCAAAGTAGTCGCTCATTCGTCGGACGTTTGAACTTTGAACCTTTGAACAACCCTCGTGCGCTGGATACTTAATCGTTGCAGACGCATAGTGGAACACTTTCACGCTTCGAGAAGTCCCGAAACGTCGAAATGAGAGGAGCTGTATTTCTTTGATCGCGCGCTGCTCATCTTCTGAGCAAGAACTTAAATCTTTGCGCAATCAGATTAAACGCTGATTATTCTCATCACGAATTTCTTGATCCGGTATTTGCACATTCTCCGGGGCGTCGTCCTCACCTTAATGACCAGACTCATAGCAAGCGTCCGCCAGGCATATGAGGGAATGCGCTCATCTCGTGGGTAGGTCCCATAGGCTGTACCTTGCACAGATGCTCGGGCTTGAGTTGATCGACTCGGGTTACGCCGAGAAGTCCCATGCTCGTTGTGATCTCGCTTTCCAACAGTTCGAGCACGCGCACCAAACCGTCCTTACCCGCCGCGCCGAGTCCCCAGCCCTGAAGCTTTCCGATGGCGACGGCCTTGGCGCCGAGGGCCAGCGCTTTGAGCACATCACTGCCGCGCACGATGCCGCCGTCCAAAACGATTTCCGCTTTGCCCGCCACCGCCGCGACGATTTCCGGCAACATGTCGATGGTGCCCCGGCCATGATCGAGCTGCCGGCCGCCATGATTGGAAACATAGACCGCGCTCACTCCATGCTGAACAGCCAAAGCTGCGTCTTCTGCGGTGGCCACGCCTTTCAGAATAAACGGCAGCCCGGCGATCTCCTTGATCACATGCATTGCTTCCCACGTGAGCGCCGCCCGGTGCTCGTAGCCCGTCATGCGCCGGCTCGGCGGCAGCCAACGATCCATCATCTGGCGCTCGCGCCGGCCGTAGTAAGCGGTATCGACGGTGAGGCAGAGCGCCTGATAGCCCGCGTTTTTTGCGCGCGCCAGCAGCGCCTCGACCCAGTACATATCGCCCTGGACATAGAGTTGGAAAATTTTTGCTTGCGGGCTTGCGGCCGCCGTCTCTTCGAGGCTCGGTTGCGTTACCGAGCTGACAAAATTCAAGGTGCCGAACTCGTGGGCGGCTTTGGCAACGGCGACGGCGCCCTCCGGTGCAATGATCTGCAGCGATCCGATGGGCGCCAGCATGACAGGGATGCGGAGCTTGTGACCAAGAAAAGTGCTCGAGGCATCGATGTGCGACACATCGACGAGAACGCGCGGTCGAAAACCGAGGCTGTCGAGCCCAAAGCGGTTTCGGCACATCGTCGTTTCAGACTCCGCGCCGCCCGTGAGGTAGTCCCAGACATTTTGACTGAGATTGCGCCGCGCCTGCACAATGACCTCCTGGTTGCTAACGAAATCGACTGGCATAGTAGCCTCCCTATTTTCTGTGATGTTGTCGCAAAAATTATTGACTGACACGATGCAAATTCGAAGCACGAAATCCGAAATTCGAAACAAATCCGAATGAGGAAAATTCAAAATTCCAAGCGACAAACTTGAGTTCGCGTCCCGTTTTGGATTTTCGCGAATTTTGGATTTTTTTGCCTGCCCGTTTGTTTCGGATTTCGATATTCGGATTTTCGATTGTCGAACAGGGTCTAAGCGGCAATATCAGCGCGCGGACGCATCATAACACTAGCCGGCGCAACAGCCGTGGCATGTCTCGCTACTCGGGCATGCGGAACTCGACTCCCGCTTCTCTGAGTGCTCGTTTGAACTCGGTGCGAACCCAGGGATCCTCCTGCGCATACGGGATGCTGCGTCCGCCTTCTTCCAGGTCGGCATTGTTCGAGACGATCTCATCTCCGGGCTTCCCCTTGACCCACCAGTAACCGCCGGCGATAGCCAACACCCGGAAGGGTTCGCTGCCGACACCGAAATGTTGGTGGAACCAATTGCCGCCGCCGGGTGCAGCGGTCACCATTCCGCCAGGTATGTAGTCCTGCCGTTTGACCAAGTGCCCCTTTCCGACTTCCCATGGACGCGTACCCAATTCCGTAGGCCAAGTGCACGTATACCCTTTTCCCTTAAGGCAGACGAGGACCGCGCCCGAAGCATGTGCGTGCGCCTTGGAATAGCGCCCGCTCTGGTGCTCGGCGATGAACGGGAGTTGCTGGCCACCTCCGCCGAAAAATTGGTTTCCCGCCATAAACGGTTCAAACCATTTGTAACCGGGGGAGCGGTGATTATCCACAGGCAGCTCACAATTAACGATATCGGGAATCACGTTGCTGCGCAGCACAGCTCTCTCCGACATCGGGTGAGGTTCCAATTCGGTTTGCGGCGCGAAATAGTCGCGGCCGGCATCGTAGCGATCGGTAAAATCGAAGGAGTTTTCGAAGATGAAGCGGGTGTTGTTTATTATGTTCATCAAAGCCGGCGCCCCGGTTGCTGCGAGCACCAGCACCGGGCTCGATCCGGCGTTCACCAGCCGGTGCCAGCAGTTCACCGGCACTGAGAAAAGACTTCCGGGTTGCCATTCAAAGACCTGGCGCTGTGAGGCGCTCTCTTTCCATACCTCGGTCGAGCCCCGGCCTTCGACTACGTAGTAGATCTCCTCGTAGAGATGGCGCTCCGGCTTAAGCTCCGAGCGCGGCGGGATCTCGACCACGTACATGCCCCAGACTCCTTCCGTGCCATCGAGTTGGATATAGGACCCTCGCCCTCCCAGGCGCGCCCAGGGCGACAGCGCAAGCTCGCGCACGTCATACAACCCTATGCCGCGGATAACCGGAATCCCTTCCTCGTCCATAAAGCGCTCGTACGGAGTCGGCTTGCGCTTCCAGCGCACGCGCCCCGCTCGTTGCTGTTCGTTCGGCTGTTCGATCATCATAGCTCTCCTCGAAAATCGTGCGTTCCCGTCATCAGATGCAGTCCCATCTGCTCGGCGCAAGCTCAGGAAATTCGGTCAAGCCCGTACTCCTTCCACCGCTTCTCCACTTCGATCACGTGTTCTGGGGGTGGAAAAGCGATCGGCGGAAAGGCGTGTTTGCGAGTCGCATCGATGCCCACTTTTGAGCCGAGCGCGCGGCGTTCATCGGAAACCGGACCTTCCACAGGCGCGGAAGGATCAAGCGGAACGCTCAACATATTGGATTCGATAAAAATATCGCGCGCGGGCTGAACGCGAAAGCTCATCGCCCAATCAACAGCGAACGAATTACGCACGTCGATGTCATCGTCCACCACCACGGTGAACTTGGCGAAGCGCGGCAGAACCGTCCAGGCCGCCCAGATCGCTTGTTTGGGCTGGCCTTCGTATTCTTTTTTCATCGAGATGACGAGATAGGCCGTGCTCGCGCCGGCGGTTTTGAAGTGCAAATCGGTGATCGGCAAGCCAAGATCATATTTGAGTTTCTTGTAAATCGGCACGCCGAAGCCGAAGCCGCGGATACAACTGCTTTCGCTCGGCGGCATCTGGCTCACGAAGGCTTGGAAAATAGGATCGCGACGAGTCGTCAAACAGTTTACATCGAAAACAAACGAAGCTCCTCCTTGGCTCATGTAGCCGGGATACTCGCCAAAGGGTCCTTCTTCTTCGCGGACTCCCGCGGGA
Organism: Binatia bacterium; assembly: GCA_041484845.1. Classification (GTDB taxonomy): domain Bacteria; phylum Desulfobacterota; class Binatia; order UBA9968; family UBA9968; genus JBGPIK01. The sequence goes on from JBGPIK010000393.1 coordinate 3,849, forward strand.
ATTTCCCCTTCCATGACGATTTCCGCGGTGGCCGGAACCTCGAGATCCGAAGTCTTGCAGCGAACGACTTCCACGGCTTCACCGCGCAGCCCTCCGGCAACCGCAAGCTCGTCCAAGCCGAACGGAACTTTGGACACCGAAGTGAGACCGATCACCGGGTCCGCGCCGAGCACTACGGCGATGGGCGTCGCCTGGCCCTTCTTTTCATTTTTATCGATGATGCGCCGCAAATCCTGCAGGTTGTTACCAAAGTAGACTCCGGTCTTGCGCTTTCCCTTGAGCTGCATGCGATAGGTGCCCATATTGGTCGCGCCCGTTTCCGGGTCGCGGGCGATCACATAGGGCGAGGTAAAATAAGGCGCCGGATCGTGCGGCACAGTCCAGACGGGCACAGGCAAACGATAAAGGTCGACCTCGTCTCCCTGATAAGTCATCTCCTGACACGGACCGGACTTGACGCACACGGGCGGTATCGGCTGTGATTGCGCGCGGCTCCAGCGCTGGAAAATTTCTTCGAAGTTGAGCTCGGTTTCCAGCGCGATCGCATAAACCTCCCGAGACGCTCCGAGTACGCCGGTTGCAACCGGAATCGAAAAGCCTTTGACATTTTCAAACAGCAGGGCGGGGCGGCGCTCGTCCGGTATTTTGCGAAAAACCAGCTTGGCGACAGCCGAGAGTTCCCAATCTTTGTCCACCTCTTTGCTGATGCGGAAGAGCTTTTGTTTTTGCTCTAAGACCTGCAGAAAATGTCGTAAATCTTTGTATGGCATATCTTTATCTCCCTAATGCTTAGGCCTAACGAAACTTCTGCGTGAATCCATGCTCCCTGCGAGGGTTCGAGTCTGCGTGGTGATCACCGAGGCTATAGCCGTGCTGGGCACCCAATTTTCGTGACATGTTGATCACTGCACCCGTTGTGATCAATTTGCCGCGAACGTACATGAGAATGGAATGTGGCGCAACCGAAGAGTACATTTTGCCGGCAGCCCGGACTCCCCTCTTCTTCTCCCCCTTGGCCAAGGGGGAGATTGAGTAGGGGTTCTGGATTCGCGATTGCGGCAGTGGACTATCCGTCAACGATCAAGTATGACCGATACGTCGACCGAAATACGGAGAGCCGTAGAGCAAAGTTGCACTGGAAACAAGGGAGTTAATGAAATGAAGCGCAGTACCGAACGAATCCTAGTAACCCATGCCGGAAGTCTCGCGCGGCCCCCCGAATTACTTAAAATGCTGGTCGCCAAAGATGAAGGACAACCCTACGACCGAAACGACCTATCAACGCGTATTGGCGCCGCCGTTAGCGAAGTCGTGCGCAAGCAGATCGAATGTGGCGTGGACATTATCAACGACGGCGAGCAAGGGAAGTCCGGTTTTTCGCGTTACACTCGCGACCGACTGAGCGGAGTCGTAGAGCGGCCGCCTGCTCCGGGCTATCGCCCCACCTCCATCTTCGCTCGTGACGAGGTTGATTTCCCCGAATATTTTCACCGCGGCGGACGAACCTCCGTCGGTCACCACGCGCGGGTATTTTTTTGCACCGAACCGCTCAAGTACATCGGCCATTTGGCGGTGCAGGCCGATATCGATCACTTCAAAGCCGCGCTCCAGGGCGTGGCGGTCGAGGAGGCATTTCTACCTGCCGTCGCTCCCGGAACAATGGAACACTGGATGAAGAACGAATATTACCCGAACGACGAGGCGTATGTTTTCGCCATCGCTGATGCCATGCGCGAAGAGTACAAGGCGATCGTCGACGCCGGCTTTATCCTGCAGATCGACGACCCCGATTTGGCTGATGCCTGGCAGGTCAATCCGCACATGAGTGTCGCCGAGTATAGAAAGTACGCCGAGATGCGCATCGACGCTCTCAATCATGCGCTTCGAGATCTGCCGCCGGACCGAATACGTTTTCACATGTGCTGGGGCAGTTATCATGGCCCGCACAAGTACGATATCCCGCTGAAAGACATTGTGGACATCATTCTTAAAGTCCGCGCCGGCGCCTATTCCATCGAAGCATCCAACCCGTGTCATGAGCATGAATGGCGTGTTTGGCAGGAAACAAAATTCCCCGACGGGAAAATATTCATCCCCGGCGTCGTCGGACATTACAGCGATTTTATTGAACATCCACAGGCGATCGCGGATCGTCTGGTGAGATTTGCCAAAATCATGGGGCGGGAAAACGTGATCGCCGGTACCGACTGCGGCTTGGGAACGAGAGTGGGTCACCCCAAAATCGCCTGGGCAAAATTTCAAGCGATGGCAGAAGGCGCAAGGCTCGCGACCCAAGAGCTGTGGGGCCGATAGCCGGAATCAGTCTCACGGAACGACGAGCCTGTTCGGCTGGCTCTTTAAGCCGGAAAGCAAGTTACGGGTCACGGTTCAGCGGCGGTGTCGGATGATCTTCTAAACGGAAGGGTGAAAGCAAACGTTGTTCCCTTTCCTTCTACGCTCTCCACCCAGATGCGACCGCCGTGAGCCTCGACAATCATCTTGCAGATAACCAAACCCAAGCCTGTTCCCTTCTGC
>JBGPIK010000394.1:0-6346 GCA_041484845.1 Binatia bacterium
GCTTCTGGCGCAAATCGTACGCATGGTTGCCGAAGCCCAGCGGAGCCGCGCTCCGATTCAAAAATTGGCGGACATCGTGGCCGGCTATTTTGTTCCCGCGGTGGTTCTGGTCGCTATTGTAACGTTTATCATCTGGGCCGTCTTCGGACCGGAGCCTTCAATGGCTTATGGTCTGCTCAATGCCGTCGCTGTCTTGATCATCGCCTGTCCATGCGCACTGGGTTTAGCAACACCGATGTCTATTATGGTCGGCATGGGACGTGGCGCGACCGTGGGAGTGCTCATCAAGAACGCCGAAGCATTGGAGGTCTTGGAGAAGATAGACACATTGGTCGTGGATAAGACCGGGACATTAACTGAGGGGAGACCGCAGTTGGCGGCATTAGTCCCCGCGCCGCAACGAAGCGAGAACGAGATTCTCCAGTTGGCGGCGAGTCTGGAACGCGGAAGCGAGCACCCGCTGGCATCGGCCATTGTAAGCGGCGCCGAAAAAAGAGGACTGAAAATTTTGAATGCTCAAGAGTTCCGCTCGATAACAGGAAGAGGTGTAACCGGCACCGTGGACGGAAAGCGGGTCGCCCTCGGAAACCGAAAACTGTTAGAGGAACTGCAAGTTGCCCCCGGTACGTTATGGGATCGGTCGGAAGATCTCAGGAGAGACGGGCAAACGGTCATGTATGTTGTCATTGACGGGGGCGTTGCCGGTTTGCTTTCCGTCGCCGATCCGGTGAAGCAGTCCACCCCTGAAGCCATCAAACTGCTCCATGACGATAAGATAAGAATCGTGATGTTAACGGGCGACAATCGTACAACCGCCGAGGCGGTCGCGAAAAAGCTCGGCATTGATGAGGTTCAGGCCGAGGTGTTGCCGGAGCAAAAAGGCGCGGTGGTGAAGGCTTTGCAGTCTCAACATCGTATGGTCGCAATGGCGGGCGATGGCGTCAATGATGCGCCCGCTCTGGCCCAGGCTCATGTGGGAATTGCCATGGGAACAGGAACCGATGTGGCGATGGAGAGCGCCGGCGTTACGCTCGTCAAAGGAGATTTGCGTGGAATCGCCAAAGCGCGGCGACTGAGCCGGGGAACGATGCGCAACATCCGCCAAAATCTCTTCTTCGCTTTCGTATACAATGTGCTGGGAATCCCAATCGCGGCGGGCGTCCTCTATCCCTTCTTTGGTGTGCTATTAAGCCCAGTCATCGCGAGCGTCGCAATGACCTTCAGCTCGGTTTCGGTGATCAGTAATGCGTTGAGGCTCAATAAACTACAGCTATAAAATCATTGCGCATTGCTGAAGAGGGAGCGACGTCATGGTTGCCGGAAAAACCTCCGTCCAGGTAGGGCGGCTCTGCTCGCCAAGCGGCGGAAACTGAATCAACCCTAGGGCGGTTTTCGACATGATCGGCGGGATATGGTTCCGCCGTTTTCCACGTTACGATCTCATGAATCGCTGCATAACATTCTTATTTTCTATCCTCATCGCGATCCTGTCACTTTCCTGCAGTCCCTGGGAAATTGGCAATTCTCGGAAATCGCTCGACAACACGGCAATCGAGACCGTCAGTGCCAAGGAAGAACCTCAGGTCTCATTCGAAGATCAAACCGAAGAGGTGGTTGGCCACGCAGAAAGACTGATTGAAAAGAATGAGAGAGAAGGCGCGGTGCTGGATCAGCGATGGTATACGTTAAAGCGTTTCGGAAAATATCAAGATGTAGTCTTTAGCGCGTCCCAGATAGTATTTTATGGCGGCTTAGAGAAGGATGTACGAAGGCAATTGCAAAACCAATACGCCTCCATCATCCCGGTGGAGAATGACCAAGATCCCGGCGAGATCAGACTATTTTTCGGTGAGCGAAAAGGAGCGCAGTATGATCTTATTATTATCGGGCAAAATGGCAAAGAAGTCGCATTGAAAACGATTATTCGCTTGATCTATCTGGCAAAATTCGTTGATGATGAGACCAAGCGAAAGTACCAGAATAAACTTCAATCGTTCAACAAATCACTCAAGGTTTTGATGTCGTCGCGTACCGCGCGAGAAGAATTCATGGGATTTCTTAATGGGCATGGCATAAGCAACCCCGACGCGGTCATGATCGGCTTTATTGGAGACACGCGGGCGATTCTGCGAGATCAAGGTATCGAGGATCCAAAATCATATTCGGATGAATCGTTAAGAGTGAATTGGTATACGAGTGTTAATGGTATGAAAGTTCTTCTGGTGTCGATCGACCAGAGTCGGATATTTGCCAGTCGGTCAGGCGAATTGATTGACGCGATTTTGAGCCTATCCGGTAATAAACCACCCTATCTTATTTTCCTCGGCAGTGGGGGCGCGATCGACGAGCCGGAGATCGTCGGAAAAATAATTAATCCCACAATCGTCCTCAATGGAGATCCTTTTCCGGCAACCCCGGGTGTTCTGGTACATATAATTCGCAATCGAGCCATAAATAAAGCAGCTATTAAAACAGCCCACGTATCTGTTGAAAATGTTGTTGTTGAAACGACTCGATGGGCTACTGAAATGAAGAAGGACAGAATAAGAACAGTCGATCAAGAATTGTTTCATATTATCAAGGCAATCAACTCTTCGACCAATGCTCGCAGAATGGAGATCTTCATCGGGATCTTGGTGACAGATAATGTCTCATCCGACGCAAAAACTAATGTCAATTTAACCCTCGAGCATGCTGAAGAGGCGATTTTGAAAACTGCGGGCGTTAGAAAAGAGTTTCTTTCGAAGATTCTAATGAAGATAGGCATTCTGAAGCGTGATGAGACCAGGCTCCCTGACCGAAACGAAATTACGCGTTAACAGACCCGATACGGATCGTTGCAAGCTGCCAGCGAAGCATGGAATTTAAGGAGTTTCGTGACCCTAGGGAAGAATCCCCAAATATAATATCGGGAGCGGTCCGAGTGAAACGCCACCCCTATGACGGAACCCTTAGAAGGAATGCCTGAAACGCGAGTCTCGATGATCCGTATCTTGACACCTGAGCTGCAACTGACGTGGATGGGACTGCCGATGTTTCTCGCGTGGGAAATTCTCCAGTCGCCGTTTTACGCGGATACGTTTACGGATTCTTGGACACGGGTTCTTTACAATCGCGTTCATTGCACCGGCGGGGACATGATAATCCTGCTTGGCGCGTTCTGGCTTGTGGCGCTGGTTTGGGGACGGTCGTGGATTGGACAAGGGGCGGTGGTACCTAAAGTGCTGTTCGTTGCGAGCGGACTTTTCTACGCGATTTTCAGTGAATATCGCAACGTCTATTTAGCTCAGAACTGGGCATACAGTGCCCGGATGCCCACCATTGCCGGCATTGGTCTTGTGCCGGTAGTGCAATGGCTGATCATTCCGTCTTTGGTTGTGCGTGTGGTTCGCGGTTCATCGCATACGAAAAAGAGGTAAATCATGGTTAATGAGCATCCGAAATCTGGCGGTTGGTGGCGCTCGCGAAGCGGCCTAGTGTTCTTCGGCTTTGCCATGATCGCCGGATTTTTCCTCTGGGAAGAACACAAGGCGCATATTCTGGGATTTTTGCCGTATGCGTTGCTGCTGCTTTGCCCGCTCATGCATTTGTTTCATGGGGGGCATGGTGGTCATGGAAGTACGGACGAGCAACATAAGGATCATAGCTAAGCGACCAGCGCGATTTTTTTAGGGGAGTTACCAATGGAAGAAACATCGGCGTACGGCTTGTGGTCGCTCGTTATCATTAATTCGTTAGTATTTATTATTTTCGCTTTTAGCTTCACAAAACCGCAGACAACACGTGATTGGCGATCTTTCAGCGCATTCTCGGCGTTTATCGTCGCGCTTTTTGTCGAGATGTATGGCTTCCCGCTGACGATCTATCTGCTCTCAGGTTGGCTGGTCAGATATTATCCTGGTCTTGATCCTTTCTCTCATGACGCCGGTCATTTATGGCACACGCTACTCGGCTGGAAGATCAATCCGCACGTCGATCCGCTCCACATTCTCAGCAATGTTTTGATTCTCGCCGGTTTTGTTCTTCTCTCGGCTGCCTGGAAGGTTCTTTACGAAGCGCAGCGAAGCCACACCCTCGCAACAGCGGGTCCCTACGCCTACGTGCGTCATCCACAGTACGTTGGTTTTGTTCTGATCATGCTTGGGTTCCTGCTCCAGTGGCCGACGCTTATTACCCTCATCATGTTTCCCATTCTCGTGACCATGTACGTCAAACTGGCGCGGCGCGAAGAGAGCGAAGTGCTTTCGGAGTTCGGCGATACCTACAGGCGTTATATGGCATCCACACCAGCCTTCTTCCCGAGGCTCAGCGCTAAGTCTATGCCTGGCTAACGCCGGCCGTCGTTTTCGTCTTGTTTTTTCGTATCAGTAATTGAATGCGGTTACTCCGGTCTTTTTGCCGCGTATTGTAAGGCAAAGAGCACGAGATGATTGCCCTCAAAAAAATTTCAAGGAGGTTTAACACTTATGGTGCTTCATAGAAAAGAGATTTTAACTGTCTTGCTGCTTGCAGTCTTCTTTACTGTCTTTTGGGAATTCGAGTTGTTTATGCGGCAGCAGCGCCCGGGCTCACCCAAACCGACAGCGGCGGAGGCGTTACGGTAAAAGTCACGTATCTGAATCCCAAGGGGATTGAGGATGCACGTTTCGATATTGCTCTGGATAGCCACTCGGTTAACCTCGACGCTTATGACTTGAAACGCGTAAGCCTTCTCCGCGACGTGGCGGGCAACACCTACCAACCCATTCGTATAGAAAATAAAGGAGGTGGCCATCACCGCCAGGTCATTCTCGTCTTTCCGAAACGATCAGGCGAGGTCAGAAAACTGGAACTTGTGATTAAAGATATTGCTGGAGTCAAAGAGCGGCTCTTTCGCTGGGATTTTTAGCAACGGACGCGCGGCTCGTTGAGTGTCAAAGCAGGAGCAAAAGGGCTCAAATATGAACGACAAGTCAGTCGCCTATTTTTCGATGGAGATAGCTGTTGAGACGGCCATGCCGACCTATAGCGGCGGTGGACATTCTCTTGGAATCAGTTCGCGCAGTACGCTCGGCGCTTCTAGGTTTTGACTCGTCGACAACAGTAATGAATTTGAAAGAACAACCCGCCTCTGCTATAGCTTCTTAGACAATGAGTGGTCAACTTCTTAAGTCTTGTGCGATCATTGGTCTGTCTCTTGCTCTGCTCTACTCAGGAGCAGCGTGGGCTATGGAAGCATGCGTGGGGCATGGTGGTCATAGAGGTCATCCCGCAGTGCAGGACGATCACTTGCCTCAATTCTCATTGGGGCATGCCCAGCCCCACGATTCCGTGCCCGTCATTCACTGTACGTCGGTGAGCGAACAGATCGGTCCGGCGGCGCTAATGGCTTCGATTGAGGTTCGTCATTCGGACAAAGGCATCGCGCTTGATGCAGTTTCTTATCCCTACGTGCTCTCCGCGGCGCGGCCAAACACTCTTTGGTTGGACGCGCTTTTCAGGAAGGCCGTTACGATTTCTTTACCCAACGATCTCGCACGCCATCTATATCTTTCCGTTCTTCAGATCTAACTCATCCGTTTAGATTCGGTTTTATCGTTTGCTTCAACTTACGTTGGGGTAGGCCGTGGATTGCGCGTTCGGTGTGCATTCCTTCGGCAGTTCATCAGATCTTTCGCAGCCAAGAGGTTGGGTTATGTCGATTTCACTTCAGTTAAAAGCTTTTTCCGTTCTTCAAGGGATCTTTCTCCTGATCCTGACTTCGTCCTTCGGCGCGGAACCCACGCGACTGACTTTGGAACAGGCCGTGCAGATGGCCGTGGACCGCAATCTGGAATTGAAGGCGAAGAAAGAAGAGATCGGGATAGCCGAGGGAAGACAAGTGCGGGCCAATTTGCTTATCCAGTTCAATCCCGAGATCGAGGGCGACATATCGAATCGCCGCCTTGAGAATTCTTCAGACGGGTCAAATCGAAACGTGCCTCAGGGCGGAGTCACTTTTTCACAGGAGTTTGAGATTGCGGGCCAGCCCGAACATCGCCGAGAAGCGGCTAATAGGAATTTGGAGAAGGTTAAGTTTGAGATAACCGATTTCGAGCGGATTCTTCGCTTCCGCATCGCGGAGATTTTTCTCAAGCTTTCAAATGTTCGAGAGAAAATCAGGCAAGCCGAACATATCGTTGATCTCAGAGGCCGCCTCTATGAAGCTTCCAAGACTCGCTTGGCCTTGGGCGACATCCCCGAGGTCCAGCTTATCGTTGCCGAGTTTGAGCTGAACCGGTCTAAGAGCGACTTGATCACTCTCCAGAAGGAGTACGAGGAGCTACTTTCGCGGTTGACAAGCGAACTCGTGCTCGAAGGAGATGAA
>JBGPIK010000395.1:0-6319 GCA_041484845.1 Binatia bacterium
CAGCACGCCTCGGAGCAGTGCCGCAAGATTGATCAAAGCAAAGGCAACCGCCGTCGCTGCGGCGGCTTTGAGCGGCCTCCCCGTGTGTCCGAGAGAAACGCGCGCCATCATACCGAGGGTGAGCACGCCGATGGCCCCGACCGCAAATGCGTGAATGGTAAATTGTGGCGAGATAAAGCCGAAAGCGGCAAGCGCTTTCATAACATACCCCACAACGACCCAACCATAGCCCAGATGCAAGACCCAGAGCAGCGGCACCGCCCAAAAACGATTTGTATACCAACCCAAAAGTCTGATCCCATTGGCGATAGCTGCCAGCGCCGCAAAGATTCCCGTGGCGCGCGAATCGGGAACTATGAGTTCCGTGACCATGAACGCCACGACGCTGAGCGGGGCGAGCTGTTCTATGACCGGGTGGCGTTTTGGGGAAACACCTTGGAGAGCGCGCTCGGTAAAGAACGGAATCACTCTCCCGCCCATAATGACGATGAGGAGAATAATCAAATCTAGGCCAAGAAAAATTCCGCGACGGGCGATATCTTCCGCGAGCCCAAGCACCTCGAGATGAACCAACAAATTCGCGCCAACGAAAGCCGTCAAGAGCGGCAAGAAAATCAAATTGCGCTTCCCTCCGCTGCGCACCAGCGGGATGCCAATGCCGAGCGCGAGCGTAGGAAAAAATCCGAGATCGACCAGAGCGATGAGCCAGCCCGGAAGCAGAGTCGGAAAAAGAGGCAGGATCCGGCCCAGCAACCACAGCGTGGTCATGACTGCGAGTGGACCGCCCGCAGGCGTGGCCCTATCGGTCCAGTTGCGCACGGCCGTCAGGAGAAAGCCCGCCACTACGGCCCCGCTGTAGCCGAAAATCATCTCGTGACTATGCCAGCCAAGCTGTCCATAGTAAGTTGTGAGTGTGACACCGTTAATGAAGATCGGGACCCAGATGGCTATTGACAGGAGGGCGAAGGCTCCCGCGAGCAGGAAGAACGGTCGAAAGCCGAGGGTGAATAAAACAGCTATCCGTTTGTGAGCTAGCGCTGGCATATTCCCATGCTATTACGTCTCTTTCAGTATAAAAACCACTGCTTCGCAGTTTTTGTGGTTACTGCAAAAACTGTGGTTACATGGGCACCGTTTCCGGCCGATTCCTGGCAGGCTGCTGAAAAAGACTCATATGCCGATTGCCCTGAGCATTGTCGAAGGGTGCGCGAAATCGCCTCGCTACAACGTACTGGCTAAGTACGCCTCCGCTCGTCGATCTTTCGCGCGCCTCGCCTCTGAGGTCTTTTTGAGCAACCTGCAAACAGAGTTTTTCAGCAACCTGCCAGCGCGTCGTATCAGGTAAAAATGTTCAGTAAAATCGCCCATCGCGGAGCGTCGGGTCATTTCCCGGAAAATACGCGGCTGGCTTTTGAGAAGGCTATCGAAGCGCGCGTGGACATGATTGAACTTGACTGCCAACTCACGCTGGATGGTCATGTGGTGGTTTTTCATGACGAGCGGCTCAAACGAACCGCACGCGTAAACGGAGCCGTCAAAACCAAGACGCTCGCAGAGCTCAAAAAGCTCGATGTCGGTCAATGGCGCAAGAAAAGTCACAAGGGAGAGCGCATTTTGACCCTCGAAGAAGTTCTCGAGGTCGTCGGCCAACGAGTGAATTTGTGCTTGGACATCAAACCATTTTCCCAAACACCGCAGGGAATCGAACTCAAGCTCCTGTTCACGCTGAGCCGTTATGATTGCTTGGATCGCGCCATTTTATCGTCGTTCGACTATCGTTGCCTTAATCGTGTTCGTGAATTAGCCCCGGAAGCACAACTCGGGGTGATTGTCGGGTCGGGGATGACGGAAGACCCGTTTGCGGCCGCTAAACAATTGGCCGCTGCCTGCATGCTGGTGCAAAAGGATCTGGCGACGCGGGAGTTCTTGGAAAAAGCCTGGGACGACGGGCGAGATGTTTATGTTTGGACGGTGAACGAGATTCGTGAAATGGAAATATTTGCCTCTCTGGGCGTGCAAGGTCTGATCTCGGATTTTCCCGAGCGCTTCTGGAAATTACGGCGGAAATAAACGGTTTGACCCGGCCGTTTCTTTCTACCGCGGGGTCTTATGCTGTGAAAACCAGGGCGTACGTTCGGTCCTCGCACCGGTATTTCCAAAATGCCCTTATAAACTCTCCTGTGCGCGTCGTTTCATCTGTGAAATACTTGACTTAGCAGACAAATCAGTTAGAATCCGACTGCAGTAAGGGGTTAGGGGGGATTGGGGGTGATTTGAGTTTATGACCGGAGTTCGAGTTCGAGAAAACGAATCCATTGAAAGCGCTATTCGTCGCTTTAAAAAGCTCTGCGAAAAAGCGGGGATCTTGGCTGAGTTGCGTAAGCGCGAACATTACGAAAAACCCAGCGTAAAAAGGAAGAAAAAAGCCATCGCGGCCAAAAAGAGGGCCTTGCGACGCGTGCGCCACTCTTTTTAAACAAAAACTGACACGAGTCAAAGTCGCCAGCGCAGGGCCGATCACAGACGATGGAGCTTAAGGCCGAAATCCAGGAGGCCGTCAAGACCGCGATGAAAAGCGGCGACAGGATTGCTGTATCAACGCTCAGACTTTTGTTATCCGCCATACACAATGAGGAGATCCATCTGCGCAAAGAATTGACGGCCGCAGAAATTCAGAAGACCATCGCGACGCTTGCCAAACAACGAAACGAATCAATCACGCTTTTCCGCAAAGGCGGGCGCGAGGATCTGGCACAGAAGGAGGAGTCCGAGCTACGAATTTTGCAAAAGTATTTGCCTCCGGCGCTGAGCGAAGAAGAATTGCGCAGCCTGATTCAGCAAAGCATTGGAGAGCTTGGTGCGAAAGGGGTAGAAGATCTCGGCAAGGTGATGAAGCAGGTCATGCCCCAGGTGAGCGGCCGCAGCGACGGTAAGCGGGTGAACGACTTGGCTAGAGAGCTCCTCAGCAGGTAACGCAGGACGATTCTGCAAAAAAAAAGCGGTCTCCAAGAAACGATGTATCGTATCGCTCGTCGGCAACTGCGATGCAACACGCTTTTAAGCGGACGGGCAGCCGGATCATTGAGCACTGCGGAGCAGCATGACCTCACTGCAGGTTCTCCTTCAACGAAACGATTAACGAATACGGGGCCTGGCGTGCTGGATCTCGTGCTGATCGCGTCCAGGATGGCGTCCCTGTGAACTGGGTTGATTTAGCGCTGCTTGCGGTTTTTTCCCTGTTCGGCTTGAGGGGGTACTTTAAAGGTCTGTTCCGTGAAGTCTTGTCGCTTTGCGGCTTGGTCGTTGGTTTCATGGTTGCCGTCCGGTATGATAATCGCGTGGCGGTGTTCGGCGGCTCCTACTGGAATATTTCCCCCTTTATCCTCAAAGGTGCAGCCTTCATTGTCATTTTCTTTGTTGTCTATTTTGTCTTCAACTGGGCGGGTTGGCTTCTCCACCATTCCGCAAAGGCCCTTTTTCTTCAAACCGTGAATCGCGTCGGCGGCGTCGCCGTGGGAATCGGTAAAGGAGCCGCCGTGATGGCTCTGATTATTTTCGTCGTACACACGGCATCGTGGGTTCCACACTCGACGAAAGTAAAGCTTGACGGGTCCTATCTTGTCTCGCCGTTATCCCGGCTGGGCGAAGGGATGATTCGAATCGGCAAGGAAAAACTCTTCTCCGACGGAAGTGCCGCGCAAACCCAAGCCCCGTCGCTTTCCGCATCGATATAGTTTAGGGGATGATCAAGCAACAAAAAATCATTGAAATTCGCGAGCGCGCTTCGATCGTGGAAATCATCTCCGATTATGTCACGTTGAAGAAGGCGGGGCGCAACTACATGGGGCTCTGTCCTTTCCACGGTGAAAAGACTCCGTCGTTCACCGTGAGCGAGGAGAAAGGCATCTTTCATTGCTTTGGGTGCGGCGTGGGCGGCGGTGTTTTTCATTTTCTCATGCGCTACGATCAACTCACTTTTCCCGAGGCTGTTGAACGCATCGCCAACCGCTATGGCATCACGATTGAGCGGACGGAGCGTTCGGGATCTGCTAGTGAAAGCGGTGAGAGGGAACTCCTCTATCGGCTCAATGAACGTGCCGCCGCCAACTATCAAAAAATGCTTCTGAGCCATCCCGAGGGGAAAAGGGCGCTTGAGTACCTGAACTCTCGCGGCGTGGATGAGGGAACGGCCCGGAATTTTATGCTCGGTTATGCGCCGCAAAGTGGATCGGGCTTATTGGACGTGTTGAAGAAGGAAAGGCTCTCGGTCAAAGACGCTCTGCGTCTTGGGCTCATCGGCGAGCGAAGTCCCGAGCGATTTTATGAGAAATTTTTGGGGCGGCTGATGTTTCCTATTGTCAATGCGGGAGGAAAAGTCGTCGGTTTCGGCGGGCGCGTTCTCGATCAGGGTATGCCCAAATACCTCAACTCTAGCGAAACTCCGCTCTTTCACAAGAGCTCCACCCTCTATGGCCTCAACCAGGCGAAAGACGGTATTCGCAAAACCGACCGCGTGGTCGTGGTGGAAGGCTATCTGGACGCCATTGCGTTGAATCAATTTGGCATTGCGGATGCCGCGGCAACTCTGGGAACAGCGCTCACGGTTGAGCACGTGCGTCTTTTGTCGCGTTATACCAAAAACATTGTGGCCCTGTTCGACGGCGATGATGCCGGCCGCAAGGCGGCCGCGCGCAGCTTTGAAATTTTCATCGAGGCCGGCACGCTTGGCCGCGCGGCACTTTTGCCCAAAGGGGAAGATCCAGATACTTTCGTTCGCAGCCGCGGAAAGGCGGTTTTGGAGGCGATTCTCGAACAGGCGCGTCCCCTTGCCGACTACTACTTTTCCTGGTTAGACCAGCGAAACGGACCGGGGCTGGAAGGAAAAAGCCAGACCGCGGCGGAAATCAGCCGTCTGTTGGCCAAATCCCAAAGCCCCTTCGATGTTGACTTGCTGGTACGCCGTGCGGTTGATACGTTAGGAATTCGTGAAGAGCTTCTGCGCCGGCCGGCCGGCGCCGCGGGCAGAACGCAAACTGCGCGCGGGGGCGCCACGCCGCTGCCCTCTGGTAGCGCGCCGAACCGGGAAGATAGGGCGGAACGATCATTGGTCAGTTTAATGTTGCGTTTTCCTGCTGTGATCCGCGAGGTCGAGCGCGAAGGCGATATTAGCCAATGGATCACTGCAAAATGGCAGAGGCTAGTTGACGTGATTGTTACGGACTGGCAAGAACAAGAGAAGATCGATGTTTCCCGGATCATCCAAAAGCTTCCCGCCGATGAGGCGGCTCAGATTTCCGCGTTGGTGCTGGAAGGCGAGCGCGTCTTAGAAATAGACGGTGCCAAAATGGCCGCCGACTGCATCTCCCATTTACGACGCGCGTATCTGAGGGGTGTGGAGCGAAATTTAAGAATCGCGATTCGCGCCGCCGAAGAAGGCAAGGATGAGAAAGCAAAGAGAGAGAGGATACTCGAATGGCAAGAGGTCGTCCAAAAAAAACGCCAACTAGAACGCCGAAGGTTCGAGCCGAAAACGACCATCCGGTAGCAGCACAAAAAGCAGCCTCCGGCCGCTCCGGGCAACCGGTGGAGAAGAAAAACATGAAGGAGGTCAAGAAGCTCATCGACTTGGGCAAGGAGAAGGGCTATCTGACCTACGATGATGTTAATGACATGCTTCCCGCCGAGGTTGTGTCGCCGGACCAAATTGATGACGTCATGTCCATTTTTGGCGAAATGGATATTGAAGTTGTGGATGCTAACCAGCGAGTGTCGCTAAGCGGCGCCAGCGAAGAACTGGCCGAAGAGGAGGAAGAAGAAAAAGAGATCGAAAGCGAAGTGGACGGAGACATGGTCGGCAAGACCGGCGACCCCGTGCGCATGTATCTGCGCGAAATGGGCACCGTCTCTCTCTTGAGCCGCGAGGGAGAGGTCGAGATTGCCAAAAAAATTGAACAGGGTGAAAAACAGGTGATCGATGAGGTCCTGTCCAGTCCCATAGCCTTGACTTACGTGCTCGATCTTGGCGAGAAACTGGCTCAGCACGAGATTCGCGTTCGGGAAATCATCAAGGAAGAAGGAGAGGAAGACGCGGAATATCTGGAGCAGGAAGAGATACATGAAAAGAGATTGCTCGAGCAAATTGCGAAAATTCGCCGCACGGCCAATGAATTAGAAAGAATTAAAAGAGAGGCCGACGGTAAGCGTGTCTCGGCACAGCGGAGGCAAGCGCTCTTAAATAGCGCGGGAAAATACGAGGAGAAGATTATCCAGGGGCTGAAGGCATTGCAACTGAATCGAAGACAAACCGAAGCGATCGCCG
>JBGPIK010000396.1:0-6314 GCA_041484845.1 Binatia bacterium
GCGACCACCGCCTCCGCGAGACTCGGCAGACCGGTTTTATCCGGCCATGTTTCTGGACTCCAAAAATGTGATCGGATTATGCACTTCGGGCAGTGGAAGAAAGCCTGATCGACAGTTACAACAATTGCAAAGTCCGGAATCTTACCGCCGACAGCCATTTGTTCGCGCAGGCTGAGATCGCGGACGATCATTGCGCGCCCGCTCACTCGCAGGGTTTCTTGCTTTCCCGGAATGAGGAAGAAGAGTCCGACGCGGTTATTCTGCAGAATGTTCTTGAATGTATCCGCACGCCGATTGCCGGGGCGATCGGGGATCGCCAGAGATTGTTCATCCAAGACTTGAACAAATCCCGCTGGATCTCCTTTGGGGGATACATCCATTCGTCATTCCCTGTCACAGGATGAGATCAAAACAAATGGACATTTCGCGATGAAGGCGCGGCAATTCGCATCGAGATAAGAGATCTCCTTCTTGACTACTTGCGGCATGGGATTTCCCATCACGGCGCGGAGTTGCTCCTCAGAAGTAACGACATCATTAAATCTCGCGTTCACCAACATAGGAATCCCTACCTTTCTTATTTATCACCGAGACGTAAAACTATTCGTGCTGTTCTCGCTGCCGACTTTTCGCTTGCGCGCACCGAAGCCGATCGCGGGATGCCGCATAGTACGGCTAGCTCACCCAAGATCGTCCCCGGCCCCACGTCGCTAGGATCAGCTTACCCCGCTGACGTTCGACCAAGACCTGCATTTTACCCGTGAAAACGAGCAGAACAAATGTCGGGCCATCGCCTCCTTTGATCAGCACTTCTCCTGGCAGGTACTCCTTGACTTCGCCATACTCCAGAAGCATTCGAGCGCCGTCCGAAGTGACCCCGTGGAACAGGGGAAACCCTGTGATCAACACGGCGTATTGCTCATTCAAAGTAAGCACTTTTCTCGGAAACGTTGCCTCCTCTTCGGCAAACTTTGCGCAATCGGCACCACTCGCGGCAGTCTATTGCGGTGTCGGGTCGAGGGACTCATTGCGATCCCGGCTGCGTTATCGGTTGTCTTACATCTTCTGTTGTTTCTCAGCTCCGAGCCATGATCTGCTTCGCCAAATAGGCCGCGTCTTCCGCAGGCCCAGAGCGACTGAGAAAAGATGACTTCCGCTTATAGAGCCAGCGCAATCCTAGAAAATAGATACCGGGGAATTGAGTCACACCACGACGACGCAATGGTTCACCGCCGTCGTCAAAAATAGGTAGTTTTACCCAGTCGAAGTCGTATTGGAATCCGCTAGCCCAAACAGTTGAACTGACTCCTGCATCCTTGAGGTTTAGATGCGAGACGGCATTCGATATTCCCGTCTTAATGTTGGGACGTATGTCTGACTCCTGCTCTTTCGGCGCTTGTAACCCAACTTTCGTTACATATTCATCGACTGCTTTCTTTATATTTTCAAACGCCTCGTCCCCTTTGGCGAGGTGTTGCTCCAGATTATCATCCAATATTAGGTCCCCGTCTTTGATCCCTTGTGAATGGCTTAACAAGACTATGCCGCGTGCGGCCATCGACCGTAAGTCTACATCGTAACCGCCATTGGCACCCGTAAGTAAGATTTCTGCTCTTTTCCGGAGGTTCACTGGAACCGTATCAACGATCTGTTCGGTTCTTTCGAGTGCCGCCCCCCAATAGGCAAAGTCCTTGCCACGGTATCTTCTCGGCACACGGTTATGATGCCCAACCGAAAGGTAGACCTGGCGGCCGCTCTCGTGTAAGTCGTCGGCTATCTGACAGCCCGAAGCTCCACTGCCTACAACCAAAACCGCACCCGGCGGCAACTGATTCGGATTGCGGTATGCGCTGGAATGTACCTGGAAGATATTTTTAGGAACATCTGAACCCATGGTTGGTATCGCAGCCCGTTGATACGGACCTGTGGCAATAACCACATTGGCGGCTTCAATGGCGCCGTTGTTGGTCGTAAGCAGATAGCGCCCGGTGTCTGATGTTCGCTCCAGGGAAGTGACTTCGACACCACACCGTATCGGGGCCTTAATAAACGTCGCATAGTGTTGGACGAATCGAACGATCTCACGACCGGGTGCGAAGTTTTCCGGATTGTCACATTGGTATTTATATCCGGGTAACTCAACGGTCCAGTTGGGGAATTGGAAGCAGAAGGAATCCCAGCGTTCGCTACTCCATCTCTCCGCCACCCGTCCTCGCTCCAGTATTAAGTGTTCTCGTCCAAGTTGACCGAGACAATAACTCATCGTCAGGCCGGCGTGGCCACCGCCGATAATAACTGTCTCTACCTGTTCAATGTTGCCATTCATAATCGCCATGAGCGCTCTAATAGACCTCATCGCAGCTCTCTTTTTTGTCACTTAGCCTCTACTAGGGACGGCTCACCGTCGCAACCAAAGCCATGCTGCGACGTGAGCCTCACCCCAATTTCGTTAAGGTTGCTAGGAATCAAATCTCTCAGTCGTCGTCGTTAATGCTCGCTGGAATGCCTGCGGCGAACCAGACAAAGTTGAGGGGATCGGGATCACGAATCAATAGCACAGGCGCGGCGCATGGGTTAGGCGGCAACGGGGCAAAGGTATCATTGATTGTAAAATCGCCATTTGCCGCAAGCGGAACGGCAACCGTGTTGAGGGGTGTCGCATTGCCGTTGCAAAACAACGACGCGAACACGCTCGTAATCGGCACGCCCGCTTTCGTCCCAGGCCTCCCCACGCTATTGCCGCCAGCGACAATCAATCCTTTACCGTCCACTTCAATGTCGCCGTTTATATTGACTTTAGCTTCGAGCTTGCTGATGACCCAGGGCCGGCCGCCTGCCGGGATTGTAAAAACATCGTTCGGCAGCGGCGTGTTGGGCGTCTTGTTGGTAAAGGTTCCGCCACGAACCGGAGTCGAACCGATGCCTCCTTGGAATCTCACGAGAACGTTGTCAGCCGCCGAAGCAGGCGTTGAGGTGCCGAGCGCTAGAGCCAGCGCAGTCCTGAGTAGCCATGTTTTTTCCATAATCGTACTCCTCCATGTTTGTTCCGGGTTGAAAAATAGGTTACCCGCTACCCAACCCGACAGGTAACGGCGCCTAACGGAACTTCATCGAATGCTCAGCACTCGCCTGCTTTAGAGCGCAATGGCTGTGCCAAAATTTGAAGATCGAGATTGAGTTAGGGAACGCGTTGGATTAGCGAATGAATTTTGTGAGAGTCTTTTTTAATTACGCCTGGAAGAGTGAAGAGAAGGTAACTTTTGTCTTACCTGAGGGTAATCGAAAAATTACCCTTCGGACGTGGATGGACTTGCAGATCTTTTCCATGGCGATTAGCCTAAGAGCGTGGATGAGCTTCGAAAAATCCTCTCTTCTCTTCCCGAGCGAGAAAAGATCGAGAGGCTAATTAAGGAAAGCTCCAGCCCGTCTCATGCCCGTGCGAATTTGGTTCGGCTGGTCGAGAGCGCGGGAGTCAAGGCGCTAAAAAAAATCCCGCCTGAACATTATCCGGTGCTCTTTCGTCTTCTGGGCGGGAGCGCTTATCTAAGCGATATTTTGATTCGGGAAGGTCAGGGATGGCAGGATCTTTTCCTCCAGCAAATCAAAATTTCACAGAAGACGGCGTCGGATCATCTGGCGGAGCTTTCACCTATCCTCAACGAAGGGCTTTCGCTCGATCAGCTAGCCCGTGCGCTGCGGCGGCACAAACAGCGCGAATTTCTCCGCATCGGAGCGCGCGATCTTTTGCCGTCCGTGCCCATGGAAGATACCGTCAGAGAACTCACCGCGTTGGCCGAAGCCTCGCTGCAGGCGGCGTACCAGTTTTGCAGGAACGAAGTCGAGAAGGATTTTGGACTTCTTACTGTGCCCGGAACAGAATCGCGGCAACGATTCGTCGTCCTGGGTATGGGCAAGCTCGGCGGTGGCGAGCTTAATTTCAGTTCTGATATCGACGTCATTTTCCTCTACGAAGATGACGAGGGTGAAAGTTCCGGCGGCCGGAAGGGCAAAGCGATTCCCCGTGAGTTTTTTTCCGATCTCGGGAAAAAAATCATCCAGGTCATGGGCGAGGTGACCGAAGAAGGTTTTATTTTTCGTATTGATTTGCGCCTTCGACCACTCGGCGCCAACGGGCCGTTGGTACAGTCCGTCGGCTCCGCGATGGTTTACTACGAGTCCTGGGGCCAGTGCTGGGAACGCGCGGCTTTGATCAAAGCGCGGCCAGTCGCAGGCGAGGTGGAATTGGGAGCGAATTTTCTTAAAGAGATCGAGCCGTTCATTTACCGCCGCTATCTCGATTACACCACCGTTGACGAGCTTCGGCACATGAAAATGCGTATTGAAAATGAGCTGCTCGATTCCCGGAGCAAGGAAAGAAATATCAAACTCGGGTACGGCGGCATTCGCGAGATTGAGTTTTTTACCCAGGCTCTGCAGCTGGTCAACGGCGGCTATGTAACTGACCTGCGTGGCCAGCAGACCATGCCGGCATTGGCCGAACTCGCGCGCCGCAATTTCATCGCGGATCAGGAGAAAAATAAACTCATCGAAGCTTACCGGTTTTTGCGTCAAGTCGAACACAAGGTTCAGATCGTTCAGGAGGCGCACGCCCACTCGATTCCGGACAGCCAAGAGGAGGAGCGAGCCTTGGCGCGCCGCCTCGGCTACACGCGCAAGAGCAAACAGAGCGAGCGCCATCTCTTTTGGCGCGATCATCGAGCGCATACGTCCAACGTGCGCGCCATCTTTGACCGGCTGTTCTACGGCGCGCAAAAAGAAATGGCCGCCGATAGCGCTACCGGAGTCGGCTCTATTTGGAACGATCTGGATGAGCAAGAGCTGATCATTAAGGAGCTGCAGAACGTCGGTTTCGCCGATCCCCCCAAAGCTTATCGAAATCTTCTTGCCGTGCGCGACGGCGAAGTGTATGCGCCGCCGAGTCCGAAGCGGCTTAAGGTGATGCGCACGTTAGGGCCGGCCCTGATCACCGAGATTGCCAGGTCGGGCGCCCCCGACCAGGCGTTGCTGAATCTTTCCAAATTCAGTCAGCGCATCGGCGGGCGCACCGGTTTTCTCACGCTGCTTGCGGAAAATCCGCAAACGATGCGGCTGCTCGTTACCTTATTTGCCGATAGTCAATTTTTAACGGATCTGTTTCTCAATCGACCGGAGCTGATCGATACCCTGATTCGCGTCGATTTAACGCAAATCGAGAAACCGAAGGATGCGATGCTGTCCGAGCTACGGGCCGTGCTGGACGGGCAAACTCATGTTGAGGCCCAGCTCAATGCGCTGCGCCGCTACAAAACCGAAGAGTTCATCCGCATCGGTCTCCATGATCTTGGCGCAGCGATCGGGCTCATACCCGTCCTCAATCAGCTCTCCGACCTCGCCGACGCCTGTCTCGAAGGCGTGCTTTATCTGACGCTAAACGAGCTAAACGAAAAATTTGGCGCGGTTGCACAAGGGAGGTTCGCTATTATCGGCGGCGGCAAGATGGGGGGAAGAGAGCTGGATTACAATTCCGATCTGGATCTGGTCTTTGTCTACGATGCTGCGGAAGAAGCGCAAACCGGCGGCGGCGTACAGGGCACATTGCCCGCGCATGAATATTACGTCCGTCTGGGGCAGAAATTGATTACTTACCTTTCGGCGCCCACAGAAGAAGGGATTGCGTATAAAGTCGACATGCAGCTCCGCCCATCGGGAAAATCCGGTCCGTTGGTCTGTTCGCTCGAGGCCTTTCGTGAGTACCACAAGGCCGCTTCCCAGTTGTGGGAGCGACAAGCGTTGATCAAGGCGCGCTACGTTGCCGGTGATCCGACCTTAGGCAAAGAAATTGAACAGGTCGCTGAAAGGTTTGCTTACGCCGAAGGATTGAGCGAGGCGGGAATCGGCGAGATTCATCATCTACGCATGCGCATGGAACGGGAGCTGGCGGGCGAGGATGAAACACGATTCAATCTCAAAAAGGGGCGCGGCGGCTTGGTGGATATCGAGTTTCTCACCCAGATGCTGCAACTTGCCCATGGGTACCGCTTCGGCGAGCTGCGACGCCGAGAGACACTCGAAGCCTTAAACGCCCTGCATGGTAAGAACATCCTAAAGAAAGCGGAATATCGCCTGCTTTTCGACGGTTACCTTTTCCTGCGCCGCCTCGATCACCGTTTGCGTCTTGAGCGCGATCAGTCGATCGATGCCTTCGAAGCCGAGCCGGGAAGACTGGACGGAATCGCACACGCGCTCGGCTATGACGGAGCTAAGAAGGCCGGCACGGCGAGCGGTCCGAAATCCGGCCGAAAACTTCTCCGCGA
>JBGPIK010000397.1:0-6313 GCA_041484845.1 Binatia bacterium
CCCATTGAATCTTCCACATTGTTGCCGAAGAGCCACAGGAACCACATATTCCCCAACAGGTGCATCCACGATCCATGCAAAAACATGGAGGTGAAGACATGGGAGAGTTGACGGCCGGGATCGATCGCACAGACAAGACCGTCGCCCATGGCAAAACGCGTCCCGACTGAGAGTGAACCCGTCAACGCACCGGGAATCAGTCCCAACTCGCAGACGGACCTGGCCAGCGCTATTGGGGAGCCGGCGCCTTGCACCACGATCCAAGTCAAAACGTTCAGGGCAATGATCGTCAGAGTGACTACAGCGGTGCGCTGGGTCTCATTCTCGTCGCGATAGGGGATCATGCGTCGTTCTCGCTATTTCGGCTTCGTTTTCTTTGACGCCAGTTTGCTTGGCGCGCCTGCATCGCCGCGCGGCAAGCTGGTTACCAGCCTAACCATGTCGCTCCTAAAGGGTCAATAGGATATTGGAATTGCGGTCAAGGAGGATCTTCAGTAAGCATGGCGAATCTGAGGCGTGCTTGTTGCATCACGGCTAGCGCGTGAGGTAATGTCAACGGGCAAAGAAAGCTTTTTCCAATGAAACCCATTTGCTTTGTCTGTCAAAACATCGACTGCAAGCTGCGGGGCTCTGAACAACTCATGAGCCAAATCGTGGACAAACTCGCTGCCCGATCGATCGAGGCCGAGGTGAAACCCTACCTATGCTTCGGGGCATGCGATCAAGGACCCAATATCGTGGTCTATCCGCAAAAGTCCTGGTATGCCGGCGTCAAAATGGAGGATCTGCCGGAGATCGTGGACTCTCTCGCGGGCGGTCCCGCCGTCATTCGCCTCGATACGGTCGAGCGATCGTTGAAAGCGATGATCTACGAGTTGCTGGACACCGGCGTGTTCTGAACATCACCGCCTCTGGCACAGTTCCTTCGATCACAAAGCTGTGGGAATATGAAAGTTTGCCGTCTATATCGGGCGCGGTCATGCCGTGGAAATTTTGAAGAAGAAGGGCGCGCCGGTGGAATGGATCAAGAACCCCGATCCTTTGGTGGTACAGCCGGCGACCCTGCAGATCGCCAAGAACCCACCGCACCCGAATTCCGCGAAGCTGCTGATCGATTTCATGTTGTCGGATCAAGCCGCTGAAGTTTTAGCCAAAGAAAACCGGCTTCCGGGCCGCAGCGATGTTAGGGGGCTTGACCCGGTCTTTAGAGCGATCAATGCGGAAAAGATTTTGCCGTTGTCGATGGAAGAGTTGCAGAGTCACTACAAAAAATATTTGGATGAGTTTAGAAATTATTTCGAAAGGTGAGACACGCTCATGCTCGATGGCAAATTGAGAATCGCTCCGACCTGTTATCACGTGCTCCATCAAGTGCCGGTCATGACGGCGCACGAAATGAACTTCCTTTACGATGAGGGCCTGCGCACCGGCGACGGATCGCCGGCGTATGACCTTTTAACCGATTCGATGGTGCCTTTTGGCCTGGAGAAGCTGGGCATCTCGCAAGCGATGAAAGAAAAATCCGTAGATATCGCGCTGGACGTTCAGTCCCGGACGATTTTTTACCAACGCACCCGCGGGGCCGACCTTTACATTATCGCGGGGTGGCGAAACCAGCACACCAACGTCTGGGTCGGTCCGCCGCATATCAAGTCGCTGACCGACTTGAAGGGCAAGCGCGTCGGCATTAGCGATTTCAACAGCATTCGTCATTGGGCGATACAGATCCAGTTGAAAAAGGCTGGATTAGATTTAGACCGCGATATCGAATGGGTTCGGATAGGGGTTAACTCACGGTTACACAGAGATGCCATCCGCAACGGCAGAGTCGAATGCGCGCCGGTGCCGCCGTGGTATGCTGAAGAGCTCGAGAAGGAAGGCTGTAATGCGCTCGTATCGCCGGCGGATCAATATCCTGACGGACGTCCCGAGCGGATCATTGCCGCTAGCGGACGAATCCTTGAGGAGCGGCCCGAAATGGTCAAGAGCTTTCTTAAGGGAATGATCCGGTCTTATTGGTTTGTCAGGGACATGCCGAAGAATTACGAGTACATCAGCAATCTCGAAAAGCGGCTCCGGCTTCGCAGTCCGGACCCGGAAGAGCGAGTGGTCACGCATCTGCGCACAGAGCAAGATTTGGAAGCAATGCCGTTTCCGCTCGACGGCAAGGCAACCGGGTTCGAAGACATGCTCAAAGAAGAGGAGCGGCTCGGCGAGCTTAACTATGAAGTTCCGCCGATCCAAGAGGTTTGTGCACAGGACTTGGTTGGCGAGGCGTTCAAGGAGCTACGCCAGCGGCAAGATCTCGACGGCGAATTCCGGCGCGTAAGTAAGATCGCCGAACGGTGGGGGTACTAGAGCTGACGCCGTTCAAAACGTTCAACACGTTCAAATCGTTCAAGCCGTGGAGTTCTCCTAAATGACGGATCTATATCGCAAGATCACAGCGGCGCCGTGAGATCTCTCGCGATCCTCATTGATTTCGGCAGTACTTTTACCAAAGTCACTGCGGTCAACCTAAGTCAGTCAGGGGTAGTCGGACGGAGCCAGGCTCCCTCGACCGTGCTCACCGACGTGCGCGATGGGCTGCTGCAAGCGCTGGTAATTTTGCATCATCGCCATGGGTTGTTCGATAGTCTGCCTGCGGATTTAAGTATTCTCGAAGGGGAGGTTGTTCTGGCTTCGAGCAGCGCGGCCGGGGGGCTGAGGATCGCGGTCATCGGTTTAGTTCCTGGCCTGACGGTCGAAGCCGCTAACCAGGCGGCTCTAGGGGCCGGGGCGAAAGTCGTCGGCTCAACGGCTTTCAAGCTTTCCGTGAATGCGATTCACTCAATCGAAAATCTCCGCCCCGATATGATTCTTCTCACCGGCGGGACAGACGGCGGCGATTTTGCGACCATCGTTCATAACGCGCGCGTGCTGGCGCAGTCATCGTTGTCGGTTCCGATCGTGGTGGCGGGGAATAGAGGTGCTGCGGCAGAAGTCTGTAAGCTGCTAGAGAGCGGGGGAAAAGAAATCCGCATGGCGGAGAACGTCATGCCACAATCTGGGACGCTCGCGGTGGAGTCGGCGCGGGAAGAGATCCGTAAGCTCTTCATGGAGCGTATCACACGGGCCAAGGGACTGGATGGCGTCAAAGAATTCGTTCCTGTCGTTCTGCCCACTCCGATGGCGGTGCTTGAAGGCATTCAACTCGGCGCTGACGGTTTAAAAATAGAGACAGCGACGGAGACAGAAAAGGGATGGGGTGAAATGCTCGTCGTCGATGTTGGCGGGGCGACAACTGATGTTCACTCGATCGGATACGGCTATCCGGCCGGTGAAAATGTGATCGCCCGAGGCCTGGCGGAGCCTTATGCGAAGAGAACCGTAGAAGGCGATCTGGGAATTCGTTATAACGCGGAAACCATTTTAGCTTGCAGGGGCTTAGAAAAGCTTGCCCGGGATTTGCGGGCCGACTTCCCCGAGCAAGCCGTCCGTGACGACGAATTTCGGGATTACATCGAACTGATTAGCCACTATACCGAATCGGTGCCGCGGGAAAACTGGCACGCGGCCGCCGACGCCGTGCTCGCTCGCGCAGCCGTGGATCTAGCGATCGAGCGCCATGTCGGAAGGCGGGAAAGAATCGTCGCGCGCGAAGGGGAGGCGTGGGTTCATTACGGCAAGGATTTACGGGATACGCCGACGCTGATCGGCACAGGCGGTGTGTTCGTTCACAATCCCTTTGCCTCCTATATCCTCTCACAGCGGGCGCCGACCGATAATCGCGTGCAAGCGTTGCGACCGAAGAACCCAAAGACGTTCTTAGATTCCTCATACCTTCTTTACGCAATAGGATTGCTTGCGAAAGATTATCCAAATGTCGCGTTGCAAATTTTTAAAACTTGCATGACGCCGGCGGCATGGCATCCATCCGATGCTTGAGTTGCTCAGTTGACCGTGTGAATAAGCCGATGAGGACCGGCTAACGGTGGAGTTTCCGGACGGTTAACAGATTTTCGTGATCAATGGCCAGTGGTCAAGTGTCAGGAAGAGATGGTTCTGATGGGGAGTGGTTTCCCGCACGGGACGATAAGGTTTGCGGCAAGAGCGGACGGACTATAGAGTCTCGCTTTCCTCTTAATTATTATGTGTTCGTGTCGCGCGCTGCGGCAATCGCTTCTGCCAATACCGTTGCCAAATACTGCTCGGTCGTGGAAGAGACGGGCAGCAGATCGCGACATAGACTAGAGCGAGAGCAAGCAATAAGAATTCATTCATAAGAGGTCTCGATGTTTGGCATTTCCGAATGAACCTGCATACGATTGCAGCGCAATGACTGTGCCAAAAAAATCGCTACCGAGCGTGCGCTCGATAACTCGTTGAAATCTAAACAATTGTCGCGCAAAGGAAAAGCTGTATGGCTCCCGTCGCGCTATTGGATCGTATGAAAATTATTCAGTTGGGGAACGAGTTGTAGCTACTTTTGTCCAATCTTTGACAAGAGGATGGGAGGTGCAGGAGCAGGTAGGGGTCAGAGAATGCGGTTAAGCAACGGACGATAATTGCCCTCAAGTTCGATTAGCTTTGAATTCCTTTTCGTTTGAGGAACTCCTTGAAACCCTCCTGTGGACTATTCGCCTTGAGCCAAGTCTTACGGGCCTTCTGTTCGCTGTCATAACGTTCGCGCCATGGCATCCCGATATCTTCGTGCAATAGCCGTTTAATGCCTTGGACCATGCGCGGGTCGTTGTCGCCTATCATCCGTGCCATCTGAATCGCCGTGTCCTTGAGCTGGGAGCAGGGCACCAACTGGTTCAATAAACCGATTCGTTCTGCTTCTTCCGCTTTGACTGAACGTCCGGTGTACAGCAGCTCTTTGGCTTTTGGCATGCCCACAACTAGGGGCAGCGACCATGTCGAGTTTGCGCGGCCATATTTAGCGGCCAAGAACTGGAATTCCGCATGCTCGCATCCGATCCGAATGTCCAGCATCGAAGAAAGTTGCGCCCCGGCGCCGTAGGCCAGCCCGTTAATCGCTCCGATAATCGGTTTGGCAAAATTAGCGAGGTGCCAAGTCGCTTTGCTGCGAACCTCACTACGGGTGGCGAGCTCGTCAGCGGTTGATCGGACCATCTGGTGAATATCGCCGCCGGCAGAAAAAGCGCGTGGGCCGGCGCCAGTTAAAATCACCGCTCGCACGCTGTCGTCGCTGTCAATTTTCGTCAGCTCTTCATCCAGATCACAGGCAAGCTCGTAACTCATTGCATTGAGTTTTTCCGGACGGTTGAGGGTAATCAGAGCAACTCTGTCGAGCCTTTCGGCAAGAATGTTGTGGTAGCTCATTGTAGTCTCCTGTGCGCATCCGGTTCGCGTCGTGCCGCGCATTACAACAGAAAAGTGCTGTGGGCGCAATGAACCGACGATCATGAAGATAGTCTGACGGGCGACATGGGTATGCTGAGGCGGTCCGGCCACTGGCAATTTTCCCGGTACTCGGCGTCCAGCAGTCGTTAGCCGCTGCGACGCCTGAACCCGGATTCCGCGGTTGGCAGTAGCGTAGAGCGCTCGGCGTAAGCCCTACTCAGCGAAGCCAATGGGCCTCTGCCCTTAGCGGCCACTCGGCTTCGGTGCATAGGGTAACCTCTGGAGACAAAGCGCAGTGGCGGGCCAAGCGCCAAAGAAGACCTTGAAAGTATTCTCGTGTCTGCGCCGCTCCGGGCTTACACCGAGCGCGGATGTCGGTCTCAATTTCAACAGCGGAATCCGGGGTTAAACTCGGCCAATTCGGCATTCCGATCGATCATCAGGTTCGATACGGCTCGTAGACGATCGCTTGTTTGATTGCGGCATCGATCTGAGTTGCCATGGGATTGCGGATTTCCTCGGCGATATGGCCCATGACTCCGAGCGTGCGGCCGATCAACGCGAAAGCTTTAGTGATCTGCCACGGAAAGCCCATGTCGAGGGCTATCGCTGCGATGGCGCCGGTGACATTGACCGGTATCAATCGCTTTCTGCGTTCTCCGGCAATCTTGGATAGCTTTTGTATCAGTTCACTGTACTTACCATGGATACCTGATTCCTTGGCAATTCCGAACAGGGTGTCGGCGCGCGGGTCGCCTTCCGCGTGGGTGCGGTGGCCGATTCCGGGCATGCGCTGTTTCCGCGCGGAATAATCATCGACAATGGAAACGGCAATGGCGTCCAGATCAAAATCTTGCTTTTCCGCGGGGAGCGCCTCCGTCAACATTTTCGCCGACCATTCGGAAGAACCCAAGTGAACGCTGCCGGCGCCACACAGAGCCGCGGCTACGGCTGCTTGAATGGC
>JBGPIK010000398.1:0-6290 GCA_041484845.1 Binatia bacterium
ATGTTCAATGGGCGCGAGCTTAAAAAGGAAAAATTCCCGCACCAGATCGCATTCAACTGCATTCCTCATATCGATGTATTTACGGACGGCGGCTATACTAAAGAAGAGTTGAAGATGATCAACGAGACGCGGAAGATTCTCGGTGAACCATCGCTCGCCGTAACCGCGACCACGGTTCGGGTGCCGGTCTTCTGCGGTCACTCGGAATCAGTGAATGTCGAGACGGAAAAAAAGCTGACCGTCGCGGATGTCAAAGCCCTGTTGCGCGCAGCCCCCGGAATTATTGTCATCGACGACCCGGAGAACAACCTCTATCCGATGGCCATCGATGCTACCGGCAAAGATGCCACTTTTGTCGGCCGGATTCGCGAGGACAACTCAATTCCCAACGGTCTGCACCTGTGGGTGGTTGCCGACAATCTACGCAAAGGCGCGGCTCTCAACACCGTGCAGATAGCGGAAATCCTGATTCGCGATTATCTATAATCGGGTCTTCAGGCTTCCGTGTGAAGCAGGGCTCGGAGATTACACCGCCGAGGCGCGGGTCGTGAGAAAAAATCCCTTTTTCGCAAAAATGAGCGTTGCAAGTATTTGATTTCATTGAGGCCAAATTTGCATTTTCGACGGTTTTTGAATTTTTTCTCACGACCGCGGAGGGCGCGGAGCAAAGAGGTTTTGATTAAAAAAAATACTCCGAACTCTGCGAACTCCGTGCCTCTGTGGTGAATCCTTCTTCACAGGAAACCCTGAATAGCCCTATAATCAAACGCGGCGATCGGATAGTCGTAAATGAGGCAAGCTCCTACTGCCCCAACTCAGCGCCAGGATCGATAAATGACGGACGCCGTGAGCGCCGAGCCGAGACGACCTCTCAAACAGCGGCGGTTTTCCTTACGTGAATATCAAACTAACCGTTGAGTACGACGGAACCCGCTACCACGGCTGGCAAGTTCAGGCCAAGGGCGCAACCATACAAGCCGTTCTCGAACGGGCGGTTTCCACCATCGTAGGCAAGAGCACGCGCGTCACGGGTTCCGGGCGCACCGACGCCGGCGTGCACGCGATGGGCCAGGTTGTCAATTTCTATTCTGATGAGGAGGTGAACATCCACAAGATTCGCCGCGGCCTGAATGCGCTGACGCCGGAAGATATCACGATCAAAGACGTTGAGATCGTGCCGGACTCGTTTGATGCGCGCCGCGATGGGCGCAGCCGGATCTATGAATATCGTATCCTTAACCGTTCCACCCCTTCGCCGTTTTTTCTAAATCGTGCCTGGCATGTTCATGAATCCCTCGACCTCCACTCAATGCGCGAGGCGATTCATCGTTTGGAAGGAGAGCATGATTTCTCCGCGTTCCGCGCCGCGGGTTGCGACGCAGCGCATCCGGTGAGGACGGTTTACCGAACATCGTTGGAGCAACGAGGCGAGCTTCTCGTCTACACCATTGAGGCCACGGCTTTTCTACGACACATGGTGCGCAACATCGTCGGAACGCTGGTTGAAGTGGGCCGCGGTGTGCGCAGTCCACAATCGTTCGCCGAGTTGCTTGAAGCGCGCGATCGCACGAAAGCTGGCCCCACCGCGCCGCCGCACGGATTGTTTTTGGTGGAAGTAAAATATTAAAGCGGTCTTATGTGCCGATTCCGCCCGGCTCATCGATCGATTTCCATTTCGCATTCGCCAGAACCACGGATGTTGTAACCTGCCGGTCGGGGATGCTCCAATAGCGTCGGAGAAGGCGTTCGGTATCTTTCCTGGAGAGGAGTCGGTAGCCATTCTTCTCGTAGAAACGGATTGCCCAAGTCGCATCCGCCCATGTGCCGATCAAGATCGGTTTGGTGGTCATCTGCTCAAGATGTCGAAGAAGATTGGTTCCGATTCCCTGATTGCGCCTTGCGGTCTTCACGTACGCATGGCGGATCAGAGCGACATCGCGTTTGTCCTGCATGCCCATGACGCCGATCAGCTCACCATCCGATTCATAGCCCCAGAACTGAATTCCATCGCGGATTTCTTGACTCAGCTCGTCCATAGGCATATACGGCTCGTGCCACCGGTCGGCGGGAATAACGCCTTTATACGCCTGGGCTGCATCGTTGATGATCGTATACAGCGCAGGAAGATCATCATCTGTGCATTTCCGAATCATCACTTCCTCTGCCAGCTAATATGTGAATCGGTTGGCGTATGCTGACCAACGATTTAATAGTTATGAGATGTAAAAAAGACTCCCGGTACGTTTAGTTTGCCCGTATTCCGCGTCGGTCTGAAGTAGAAAGTTAGGCCTAAAAATTCAGAATGTCCCCTTTTCTTCGACGTCGTTTCGGGCGGCGCTATCGGTTCGGCCGATCGCTCTTGGCATCCTTCCAGAATCGATTTCTTTCTCCCCGTCAAAGCTCTCTCTGTAATCTTCCGAGCCAAGTTCCGCGATCTGATGAAGCAAGCCAATCTGTTCGATCAAATCCCACCTGATGTCTGGCAGATCGCCTGGAACGTCAACTGCCAACCGGTTGACTCCAGCCAAGCCACTCTCAAATATCTCGCCCCCTACGTCTTTAAAGTCGCCATTTCCAACTCGCGCATCGTTGCCGTCCAGGACCGCACGGTGCTCATTCGCTACCGCAAACCGCACAGCCAACGCTCCAGAATCCTACCCCTCGATGTTATGGAATTCATCCGCCGCTTCTTGCAGCATGTGCTGCCCACCGGTTTCATGAAGATCCGCTACTACGGTTTTATGAATCCCAACTGTGTGGTCCCGCTCGAGCGAATTCGCGGCCTGATCGAATTAAGCTACGGCTTTGCTCTTGATCTACCCCTCCCGGAGGTCGAGCCGCGTCGTCAAAGTACCTGCCCAAACTGCGGCGGCCTGCTCAAACTGCGCTCGCTGCTGCCACCTCTCAAGATTCTGCGCCGCTCGGGATAACTGAGAAATCGCTTAAACCAAGACTGATTGATCTCTGAAAGTTGTTCCCGCTCACATAAGTTCGAAGGCGAGGTGCTGAGGTGCGCCCAGGAATACCAATAGCTCGGTCCCAACTTTCTCTTTGTGGCAGGTGACCGAGGAGAAATACACTGAACTTAAGAAAAACTACTGTTGAAATTTCACTGTGAGCGGGTTCATACCGCCCATCTCTCCCTCATTCCCTCTCGCCCAAATCAACGTTCAAAACCATTTCCCTTATATTGTTCCTGCCTGCCTCAACCACGGGCTTCTTGAACATCGGATTGAAACGACTCAGAAGTCGTCTCAATCCTTATGGGTTATGCGTGCGCTCCAACTTTCTCGATCATACGAAAAATACTCCGTTAGGACTCGTCTATTTTTCGGTTATTTGTTGATCTCGAGGTATTGTGACGCCGCATTATCACTGTCCGCGAAATTGGTCGTACAACAAGCGTTAAAATTCGTCGAAGAGTTTCAATAACCCATCTCATTTGTTTCTCAAGTTGAACGGTGTCAGCAACACACTACCAGCCGCATTGTCTGTATTGTCCCGGTCATCGGTACGCATAACGCCAAGGGTGAGAGGCGCGGTCCGCCGCGTCCTTCTCAACTCGATGGTTAGCCTCTTCAATCGCCATCGAAATAGTCGCCGTCTACTCTCGGTAACCGGAGAACTCGATAGTGGGTAACCCCGACACCGTGATCGATCATCAAAGAGGTGAGTCGCGGCCCGTCGATCAACACGATGTTGTCGGCCATTTGACTGGCGAAATCTCGAGCCTCACGTGTAAAGCTCGACGTCGTGATGAAAACACCCTTTCGTGCACGGCGTCCAGCAAGGGCTCCGTAAAACGCTTGCACTTCCGGTCGCCCGACAGATCCTTGCCAGCGTTTCGCTTGGACGTAGACCCTCTCGAAGCCGAGCTTGTCAAGTGAGATAACTCCGTCGATTCCTCCATCCCCGGAGTGGCCTACCCGTTCAAGGTCTTCCTCGCTCGCGCCGTAACCTAAGGCGTGCAAGAGTTCGAGGACAAGCTGTTCGAAAAAAGCGGGTGTCGCCTGGGAGATCTTCTCAAGAAGTTCCCGAGCAACTTGTTGATGGATCTCCTTGAGAGCAGCATCAATTCGTTCGTCCGGCGTCTGCTGGGCCGCAGACACCAAGGCCTGGGGTGCAAGATCCTCAATCCCACCGGAAGTTGGTCCCACATTACGGGATTGCTGGACAATTTGCCGCCCAATCTCCTCGGTGAATCCCTCCGGATGAAGCGCGAGAAGGTCTCGTCCACGCTGGGTTATGCGCCACACACCTCGTGCGGGTGAATCCAGATACCCCGCACTCTTAAGCATGCTAAGGCCCCAACCGCTGCGGTATCTGTACCTGAGATGGTGGAGCATATTAGGAAGCCGCTCGCTACGCTGAGCCTCCGAAAGCTGCAACAAGTCCGGCACTGCTTCGTGGACCTGTTCTCGCACGTCGCCATCTGTCTTCGTCGCGAGGTGCCGAAGAATGGCATGAAAAAAGGCCCACTGGGGCGGAAGCTGTGTAGGTGATTCCATATTCCGTCTATACTCCCTCTGCCGAACATCCGGCATCAAACGGGGGTTAGGCTATGAATATTCGGAGTAGCGATTGACAGGGGTTCAGAAGATCTCCACCGGATTCGCCTGAAGATCTCACCCTCGTGTTCGTGCACCTCACTCGTTCTCAACCTTTCCTTTCATAGACCAAGCGTGCTCTTGAGTAAGCTGGTAAGTAGTTGCTTCATAATATCAATAGTGACGCTCCCGGCTTTCATTTTCACGATTCCCATCGCTTTTCGCCAATTCGTTTCGTCTCGGCAAGCGTCCGCAAAATCGTGTCCTGCAGCCGTAAGATGAAGAATCTTCCACTCGGGTCCATTGCTCTCTAAGGTTGTTACGTCCGCACCAGTTGCGAGTCCTGCATCCACAACCAAATAACTGTGATAGCCGATCTGGTCCTCGGTAAATCCCTCTATCTGAATGCCGGCGGGTGCAAAGCCGGCCGGATTGTCCTCGACTGCGAGCACAAGCTTTCGGATCAATTCGAGGTCACGCTTCATCGTGGCATTCTTTAGTGGCTAACGTATAGCGTTTTATCCCCAAAGCGTGGGAGCAATCAAGCTCAAAGATGATCCCGGCAGGAGCGACGGGAGGGATAAAACGTGTTGGACTAAAGCGCGGAGCCGCACGTACGTTGCGGCTATGCGGATTGTAAAGTGGCGCTGCGGTGCCGGGTGTGGCGCTGCATTAGCGATAGATCGACAAGTGGGAGAAGGTTGAGTTCGACGCTGATAGGTTTTGCGTGAGTACCACGATGCAATCGGGCTTCGCAGCTACGTCTTTGCGCCGGCAGATACACCCCCGCAAAGACAGCAGGCGTTGCTGAGGCGAACCTCTTTTCATCAACACAGTTTTCTGCCCTTGACAATAAGGGCATCATAAGCGTTAGCGGGCCGTCGCTGAGTCGGGAACTTTGGGGATTTGCGCACCGTGCCAAACAGCAACAACCCATATGATTTCTCCCTGTCGCCGATAAAAAAAACGGTAAGGCCAAACGATGACCTCTCGATGCGGTAACTGCGGGAACTCCGGCAATCGCCTTCCGGAATTTGGAAAGCGTTCGAGCCTCTTCAAAACTTGTTCGCCCCGCTCACGGAATCTTTGAGCGGCCAGAGGATTGTCTCTTCGGATGTACGTCAACGCTCCGAGAAACTGAGACCGCCCGGTTGGTGTAAACCTTACTCTCACGCTTTGGAGAGAAGCGCGTCAGCTTCAGCTAATACGTTGTCAAGATTATATCCTTTGCCAACAGCGATCTCTCTTTCACCAAGAGCAAGAAGTTTAAGGATCTGCCGTTCCTGCTCACCTTTTTCGTAAGCGTCCACACTCAGCAAAACCGCAGCAGGCCTACCCCGCTGGGTCACAATTAAGGGACGTTTGGATTTTCGGACACGCTTGAGAGTCGCAGATACATCTTGTTTAAGATCGCTTACCGGGATTTTGCTAGGGGTCTTGGCCATCGTTTACCTCCAGGGACACCTCATGACCGTACAGCCGACGGGTACAAAACGCAACGCTGAGTTATCCCCTCAAGAATCTGCTGTCCGGCTAAAGACCGCCTGAATTGGTCGCTTTATATTGACATCGCCCATTGGTGGCCCCTGGATTGTAGTTTGAGAGGCGAAACTGTCCGGGGCTATACTGCAGTCAAGTGGTTTGTTGATTGACAGTAACTCCAGATTTCCTCTATATCCTAACGGTAGAGCAACGACTGGAATTTCAACCGAAGGAGGGTTGGCGAACCATGATGCCGGCACA
>JBGPIK010000399.1:0-6270 GCA_041484845.1 Binatia bacterium
ACTTTCTTACTGATTTTCTACCTCTTCCTAGACTTCACTTTTGGTGAACTCCAGCCGAAGTATCCTTATCTGGCTCAAACCCGCGCCAGATCGGCCTCTCAGGGCTTTCTACCTAGGATTTTTATGCAACTATAGGGTATAGATTTGAACTTCTCGTCGAAAAACTTTGTCCAGCTAATCAACAGCGTTGTCCCCTGATTTCCCCACGCAAGATCAGCTCGGCCACCGGAACTTGGACCCTGACGAGGCTTACTCAGCGTTCACGTACGTTGCAACCCGACAACAACTTGCTCACCAGCCCAGGCTGACTTTGTCGGTAGGCTTCAGCATCTCGATTGCTCTTCGTGCCGCTACTCGCGCTAGGCGGCTTCTGGTTCTTACCGCCGCGGGACTTCCCTCATGTAAATGAGAGTCACCCTATGGATCACGACAGCAGTTCATCTGGACACACTCTTGGGTGGGTCCGACCCAGGGGCCTTCTGGTTGGACTCAGGTCTTTCCATTGGTCAGTGCTTCAAACCGTCCGGATAAAGTTCCCTTAGAAAACCTTCTTTATCGAGTTCTTGGATCAGAGAGTTGTCGATGAGGCTATCGAGATTTAGCTTGGCATTCTTGCCTTCGGGGATGCTGTCCAGTGCCTGCTGGATCCCTTCGCGCCTGACCGTCGGTAGGCTCTCCCAGGCCTCACGATAAAATTCATAGGTCTTTGCCAACACTTCCTGGTCGTTCGTCTTGATATAGCGGCCCAAAGTTTCGATGGAGCGTTCCTTGTCAGTCTTAAAAATCTTGATGCCCTCGATGTAGACTTTAAGAAACCGTTTTACGATTCCGCGCTGGGCGCGGAGAAATTCGCGACTGACAACGATGCCTTGGGTCGAGTAGGTCAGCGGCAGCTTGCGCATGTCGATCAGCGCGTGAAAGCCCAGCTTCTCGACTTGGTACACTTGATCGACGTTCAAAATCGCGCCGTCGACAATCCCTGAGGTGAGTGCCACCATGCGCTCACCCAGTCCCCCCATTTGGACGATGGCGATATCTTGCGCTCTCAGCTTGTGGTACGCCAACGCGTCGCGCAAAGAGACATCCGAGAGCGAGCCGAAACGGCTGATCGCTACGCGCTTGCCTTTGAGCTCTTCAACCTTTCTTATTTTCGGATTGACCATGAGCACGTTCAACGCCCGCTCGATGCCGCCGGCGACGATGGCAAGCTCGGCGCCTTTCGCCCAAGCACTGACGGCAGAGGGCGGCGCGAGGCTCGCGACACCGACATCGCCCGACAGCAAAGCCTGCACGATCAACGAGCCGCCCGGCATGTAGATCAGCTGGGCGTCGAGCTGATTTTTCTTGAACAGGCCGGCGCGTTCGCCGAGATAAAGCGGCGCTTGAAAACCGGAGATCGAGACGTAAGGCACCTTTATCGTTTGCCCGGCAGAGAAATTCGCAGAGCAGCAGAGCATGGCCACAAGCAAGCTCTGTAACGCCGTTTTGAGTTTCATGTCCATTGTCCTCCTCAATCATTGATAGGAATCTGCATTAAGGTTCAACCAGTGAGAACTCGTGAACTCCCCCAACGGTCGCCATGGCAACATAGCCTTAGAAACGGAGAAACCATCGGGTTAGGGTCGTATAAATAACGAGGATCGCATAGAAAGGCCAGGAGAATTCCGTTATTCACTCATACTACCCAACCCTAAAATCTCTTAACCCTATAAGACCTCTCTCAACTGATCAACGAGATGACGTTCTCTAGACTTGTTGTTTGACCGAGCCGCAACTCTGCAAGGCGAGGCCAGTAACTGTGCGGGGCAATGCTCGAAATGTTCCGCCATCGTTACCGTACCATAAACGAATTGAGTACAATCTGGCGCAGATCGGTATGAGGCTATGAGAAAAGGTGGAATCCTGACGCGAGCAGGCTCAACGGAAAGCGAATGCCCCGCAGAGAGGCACTTCTGGTGGAATTCACATTTGCGGGAATATTGTGAAGATTAAAAAGGCGCCACACCCCTCGCGGGACTTGGCGACTTAGCGGAATCAGGAATTGCCCGGGACTACTTCTTGCCGGCTTTCTTCGCAGCCCAGTAAGCCTTCAATTTGGCCGACAACTTCGCTCTGGCTGCCGGGCTCATGGTCTTCTTCTGGACCGTCGCAGCGGGTTTGACTGAAAGCGCCGCTGATTTAGCTCGTCGAAGGTTCGCCCACCTTGCTTTTTGAGCAGCGGCAATCTTCTTTTTCACCGAAGCGCTCATGGCCCCGTTTCTCTTTGGCGCAGCTCCCGATGTAGCTGGCGTGCCCAGGATAGTACGCAGCTCTTTGTTCAGCTTCTCGATTTGTTCTTTAATCGCGGCAGCCCGCTTGAGTTGGGTAACGGTAAGGTCGAGTAAATTCATAGCGCCATTTATTAACATTCAAAGCTGGAGGAAATCAAGCACCGGCCAGAGGCTACTTGCCGGAGATTATGGCTATCGCGGTCATCTAAATAAATTCTCTCCCCATGATCGTCTCGCGACGTCACATGATAGAGGGGGCGAACAAATTCCAAGCGAAGCGTTCGTGCCATCGGCGTCAATCAGCGTCAGGAGACTATAAAGT
This sequence comes from Binatia bacterium, assembly GCA_041484845.1. Taxonomy (GTDB): domain Bacteria; phylum Desulfobacterota; class Binatia; order UBA9968; family UBA9968; genus JBGPIK01. Next base: position 2,593 of record JBGPIK010000399.1, read on the forward strand.
AAAGGGCTGAACCCGGATCCTGAACTGAGTTACTTCAGCTCAGATTCTGTTGCCTTCGGTGGCGCAGGCTTCTGCGCGAGCCCGGCGTCGAGTTGCCGCATTAACAGCGCCATGACACCTCCGAGTGATCCGCCGCCGTCGCCCCCACCCATGACGAGCGTGTTGGGCATAAACGGTACGCTGCTCTTCGAGAGGGCTTCCACGGCATTGACCAGCGCCGTGGCGTTCTGTCCGAGGGCTGCCACCTGCCTTTCATAGGCCTCGGCCCGCGCCAGTCCCACGGATCGTACCTGCGCGCCCTGAGCGGCGCCGGTCTGCTCGATGAAGGCGGCCTCGCCCTGGGCTTCCATCTTCCTGGCCGCAGTCCGGTTGGCCTGGATGTCCACACCGACCTGGGACTTTGCGAGATCGGCCTGCATGTCGGCTGTGCCTTTCGCCTTCTCGGTTTCCGTGCGCTGGTCCTGCGCGGACCTCTGCATCTTGTAGGTCTCTATCTCTTGATTCGCGATTTCCCGCTGGGTCAAAACCACCACCAATTGCTCCGGCAGCACCACCGCCTGGATGTACACGCCGCGCGTATCCACCCTGTACTTCGCCAGTTCTTCCCTGACGTACTCGAACGCGCCTTGCTGGACCATTTCACGGCTCGCGATGAATTTCACCGCGGGCATGCTCTGAAGCTTGTTGCGAAAATGGTTGCCGACGGCAGCCTGCAGGACCTCGTTAACCAGGTTCGCCACACTGCCGACCATCGAAATCACGTATGGGGCCTGGGTGTCTGGAATGTGAATCTGCACCTGCAAATCGATTGCGAAGTGGAAGCCTTCGCTGCTCTTCGCTTCAATCTGCTTCAGTTGCGCGTCCAGGTTGTGAGCCTGCGATACGACGTCCGCCCAGTTGAGCGTGATGATGAAGGTCGGCACAATCACGGCCTGGTAGCAGCGGGGGTTAATGGGATATTTTCCGGTTCGAAGCGGCTCCTGCCAGATGCCGCGATGACCGGGCCGCACGAGACTGCCGAATTTGAAGTCCACACCCGAGGTGTCCTGTGTCTGGAGGCCGACGTAAGCCTTGACCACGGCGACCTGGCCCTGTTCGACGACCAACATTGGCACCTCTTCCACGCGCACCAGGAAGGGATTGAGGTCATACGCGCCATAAAGTAGAGGATCGTGCTGGAGCCCGATCTTGCCGCCGAGTTCCAGGAACTTTTGAAAATCCTGATAGGCGCCGTGCTGGTCGCCCTGGTTCCCCAGAATGGTCTCGATGAGTTTCGCGTCCGTGGTTGTGTCGGCGGCGGCCGGCGTCTCCAATTTCTCGATATCCGCGAATCCCCCCAGACGGCTGGCGATGTCTCCGCCCGGCAACGGCTCGCCTTCCAGCGCCGTGACGATGCCGATCATATCGAGAACTTTTCCGCCCTCAGTCGGATGCGGCGCGATACGCGTCACTTCGAGCTGCTTCTCTTCCAGCCCGAAAGCCTCGAATGTGAGCCGGCCTGTTCGGGCCAACGCGCTCAGATCGGTAGAAACGGGAACGCCGAAAACTTCAGGCTGGGTGATCACCAGAAAAGCCAGGGGGTGGATGGGCGCGAGCGTACCGGGAGACAACACCGGCCTCTGCACACCCTTCTGTCCGCCGTTCTCAATGAAACCCCTCAGGTCGGCAAAATCGCCGAACTCCGGCTTGTACACCGCCGACTTTGCGCCAATGGGTAAAGCGTGCCCGACCTGGGCAATGACTACGCCGATCTGTCCGGCAGGCACCTGTACCCACGGATGCTTTGTAACGGCGTAGGACAGAAGCAACTTGAAGCGGAGACCGGGCATCAGCATTTCCGCTTGATATCCCGCCTCCCCGCGAAATGCCAGAGGGTTGTCGCCGGGCAGCTTGGCGCCGAATCGCTTACGGACCAACCCGATCTGGGTCGGACCAATGCTGTAGATCGACAGGAGCAGGAGCGCCAGGACGGCGGCCGCTAAAACAAGAACAATTAGTGTTTCAACGCTGGGGATCATAGAAATGAACTCCTGTTATCCATTTGGATCATGGTCCCGGTTCCATTCGGCAATCTCAAAGGAATGCAACGAAAATAGAGTAATTGGTGGCGTGTGTAAAGGTGATTGAACGGATTTAATTTGAAGCGACCATTCGTTGAAACTTCCGGCACGCGACTCTATGGAAGCGGCTTCAGGTCGGGCTGAGTCCCCCCAGCTAGCGCGTAGCGGTCGACGTTCAGAAGCATTGAAGCGGCCTGGTAGTATCCCATCACGCCAATGAGATCGACGATCTGTTGTTCGCCCAACCTGTTCAGCGCGGGATTGCTTTTATCTTGGACTACAATCGACTCAATGTCGCCGTCTCTCGCGCCCAATGTCTGGCGGTCATTGTCGCTGACCTGCGCATCGCCAGCGCAGTTAGTGGTTCCATCGACGAAATGAAGCTTATCAACCTGTTTTGCAAGTTGGCCGACTCATGAGCCTCGGCATCAACGTGGGTGCCGCCGCCGGACAGACGGTCATGCACTGCCACATTCATCTGATTCCGCGGAGATCGGGCGACAGCGTCAATCCGCGCGGCGGTGTTCGGGGCGTGATTGCGGGCAAGGCCGATTATTCGAGAGGCGGATAAGAAAACGGATTAAAATGCAACTTCCCGAAATGTCTGCTGTGATTTCTGAGTCGTCTACAGTTTCATTCCTCTATGTTTCCTAAGATAGTCAATTCATCGAAGTCTGCCCCCAGAGACCTGACTATGGTAAGGAACGAAGAGGAAAACACCGATAATGCAAACGGCCAACAGTTTGTTCATCTTTGCTCGACGAGATACTCGGGGCTGCGACATAACTTACCTCTTGTTATAGAGTCGATCGATAAAACCGCTTTCATCGATTTCTCGAAGCACCTTCAAATCTACAACTTGGTCGGGCCGAACCTCCTTCGCCTTTGGATCCGTCTCTGCGATCATGTCGAGCTGAAGTCTTATGGCTTCTACACTTGGGTATGGTCTTTTTTCAGCAATATTTTTCATATAGTCGTAGGCTTCAGTTAAGATATCCGCATTCTTTCTAATGTCGATTCTCATGAATCTCGCAAGAAGCTTTGTAGTCTTATCCCTATCGGTCTGCCAGAGCGCTAAACCTTCCACAAAACCCTTCATGAAATTTCTAGCGGTATCGGGTTTACTGACGAGGAAAGATTTGCTGGCGATGATGACTTGTTGGAGCCACGGGATTCCTGCGTTTGGCAAGTCCAGCATAAGGTTAAAGCCGTTCTTTCTCGCTAAAAGGGTGAAAGGAGGGGCAATGATAGTTCCTTGAACAGTATTTGCCTGCAGCGCGGCGAATCTCGCAGTCTGATCGCCAACCTGGACTATGGCCACATCCTTTATAGGAATAAGCCCCAGCCTTTTTAAGGCAATTTCAGTCAGTGCGTGCGACGATGTGCCGAATCCGCTTATCGCAACTACTTTTCCTTTAAGTTGTTCCGGCCTGGTAATTTCCTTGGCGGTGAAAAATGCGCTTGCAATCTTATTTATGTAACCAGCAACGATAATCAGTTCTCCCCCCGCCACAATGGATCTGACTGATGTTATGCCGCCAGTTGCCGCCAACTGAATATTTCCAGCTAGGAGAGCTTGCATGAGCGGTCTTCCGCCGGAAAAATATATCGGCACAAC
>JBGPIK010000400.1:0-6238 GCA_041484845.1 Binatia bacterium
GATACCGATTTCCGAGATCGCAATCCCGGCCGTTATCCAGGCCAATCTCGGCGGCGCCGACATGGTCATGCTGGCGGGCCCAAATAACAAACCGGGTCAAAAGATTATGGCCAGGCCGGAGATCAAGACTCCGGAATCTCTGAGAGGGAAAAAAGTCGGCATCAGCCGCTTCGGCACATCCGACGATTTTCTATTGCGCTACGCATTGACGCAGTGGAACCTTCGTCCCGACCGTGACGTCGCCATCATCCAGCTGGGTGGCTCGCCGGAAATCCTCGCCGGCCTCGCTTCCGGAACCGTTGACGCCGGGCTTCTTTCCTCACCGCTCCACTTGAGGGCGGCGAAACTGGGATCAGTTCTTTTGGCTGATTTGAGCAGTATCGGCATAGATTACCAAGGCGCCGGCCTAGTGACGACGCGCTCCTTTGTGCGCGATAATCCCGATACCATCCGTCGCTATGTTCGCGCTTACGTGGAAGGATTGCACCGATTCAAGACGGACAAGGCGTTCAGTCTAAAAGTCCTGGCGAAATACACGCGCATCAATGAACCGGAGATCTTAGAAGAAACCTATCAGCATTATGCGCTACGAGTGATGCCGAAGATCCCTTACCCGACCATGAAAGGCATTCAAACCGTACTCGACGAAATCGGTACGCGTATTCCCAAAGCCAAAACCCTACAGCCGGCGAATTTCATCGACGTGACGTTTTTAAAAGAACTGGAGCAAAGCGGATTCTTTAAGAATCTTTACGGCGAGTAATTGGGGCAGGAGCATCTTCGTCCAGCGCATTGCGGTTTGCGGCCGTTGATCCGCTACCGGCGCGGGAGCGCAGAACTTAGGATTTGGGTCTGATGACTTCTTCCTCGAGCAGTTGCCACACTCGATACGCGAGCTCGCCATATTGCGTATCTTTTCTCAGCTCCATCATCTGCCGCGGCCGTTGAAATGGTATAGGAATGATCGCTTTAATTCTACCGGGCCGATTGGTCATAACGATGACACGGTCCCCCATCGAGATTGCCTCGTCGATGCTGTGCGTGATATAGATGACGGTCTTCTTTGTTTCCTCCCAGATGCGCAGCAGTTCGTCTTGCAGGATCGTTTTGTTTTGTTCGTCGAGCGAAGCGAAGGGCTCGTCCATAAGCAAAATCTCAGGATCGTTGGCAAAGGCGCGCGCGACGCCGACGCGCTGCTTCATGCCCCCCGAAAGCTGGTAGGGATAGAATTTCTCGAATCTCTCGAGCCCCGTAACCTTGAGATAGCGCTCGACGATCTCGGCGAGGCGCGTTCCTTTGATGCCTTGGCGGCGCAAGCCGAAAGCGATGTTTTCCCAGACCGTCATCCAGGGAAAGATCGCCTGCTGTTGAAACACCATGTTGCATTTCGGCTTATTGGGATTGCAGTCGCCGTAGATGACCTCGCCCGATGTCGGCTGTTCCAACCCGGCGAGCATCCGGAGCAAAGTGGTTTTGCCGCAGCCGCTCGGGCCGACGATCACGGAAAATTCATCGGCAAAAAAATCCAAGGAAACATCGCTGACGGCCAGAATCGTTTCATTGTTTTGGACGAACGATTTGCGGAGGCCTTGAATACTCAGTTTGACGCACTTGTTGCCGGAAGTTTCCGGCGCGTAGCGCACCAACGAATCCTGGACTGACATCAGCGGGTCTCGGCGAGGCTACTTTTTGTAGGGGCCCAACTTCTGAGCCGCGTAATCGACGAATGAATGGTCGACGAGGCTTTCGACTTTAACTTTTTCCGGATTCTGGATATAACCAAGGGCGACAAAGTCCGCGAATAGGTTCTTGAGCGACGGAATATTCACACGGCCGTTGGTATCGAAACCGGGCACTTTCATGCGCTGGTAGAGGTCGGGCTCTTTCACCGTGGTGTTCTGCACCAAAATATTGATCACTTCGCTCTTAAGGCCGGCGTCCTTACCTTCAAAGGCCTTCAGGTAGTAACGCACGCCGCGCAAATAGGCGATCATGAAATTACGCGCCGCCTGCGGGCGCTCTTTGATGAATTGCTCCGAATACATCAGCACGCCGCCAATGTCGTTAGGGCGAAACTCGTCGATCCAGAGGAGTTTCGTGCCAATGCCTTGTTCAATGACTTTGGTGGCGTAGGGTTCGATCGTCGGCGCGACATCCAAGCTACCGGACGCCAGGGCGGCGGGAACTTGCGGGTAGGGTACGATTTTTACATCGGCGGTTTTAATATCTAAGCCAGCCATTCTTAGCAGCTGCTTGAGCTGTGCTTCGGCGCCGGCCCCGCCGGTGGCGTTGATCGCAAATCGGGGCTTGTCGAGCTTTTTTAAATCTTCGACTCTTTTGACCTGGCCACTCAATTCTTTGCGGACCAGAAAAGCGATGTAACCATGGCCGGGCGTGTGCGTGCCTTTGTCGGCGACGATTTTGCTGTTCACGCCTTGCGTGAAGGCGTTAAAAAGTCCGACAGCGGGGGTGCCGCCGGCCACGTCGATTTTGCCGGCCGCGAGCAACGCCACCTGATTGCTGCCGCTGTCGAAGACGCCGGGTTCGAGCTCCAGGCCGAGTTCTTTGAAGAAGCCCTTGGCTATGCCAATGTAAATTCCCGCGTCGGAAATCGACGCCACCGTGCCGATGATCACCTTTTCCGTTTGGCTCGCCGCCCAGGAATCTCTGGCGTTGGCAAAGAGAAGAAACGAACTAAAAATTAGAACTAAAATCACCTTCGCCATGGTGTTCACCTTCCTTTGTCGCACGGGCCCGATCGACTTTGCAACAACTTAACTCTCTTTCCAGGGAACCAGTCGTTTTTCAAGCTCGTCCATCATGATCGTCGACAGATATCCCAATAGGCCGATGATGATCAGGCCGACGTAAAGCCTGCCGACGGAGAAACCCTGCCATGATTCCCAAATCAAGTAGCCGAGGCCGTTTCTAGCCCCGACCATTTCGGCAATGACGATCAGGATCAAGCCCGCCCCCAGGCCGAGCTTCAGCCCCGTGAAAATTAGCGGCAGCGCGCCGGGTAAGGCGACATGAATGAGCGTGTCGAAATATCCCGCGCCGAAGTTCTTGGCGGCATCGAGGTAAATGGTGTTGATGTTTCTGACACCGGCAATGGTATTGATGAGAACTAAGAAAAAAACTCCCAACGCCACCGTGACGATCTTGGTCATTTCGCCGAGGCCGAAGATCAACATGATCAGCGGCAGAATGGAGCTCTTCGGTATCGGGTAGGCAAAAGCGACGAACGGGTCGAGAATCGTGCGCAGCCAGCGGAACAGCCCCATGGCCAGGCCTAAAATCAGCGCGGGAATTGCCCCCAAGGCGTAACCCAGGACAATCCTAATAAGGCTGACCTTCAGGTGGCCGAAGATTTCGCCGCTGGCCACCATCTTCGAGAAGCTATCCATGATCGTGCTTGGCGCGGGCCAAAATCGGACGTCAATCAAGTTATATCTCGCGACAACTTCCCAAAAAACGATGAACAAGAGGGGCGACAAGATTTGCACGATTCGGTCTCTGAATGAATTCTCCATAGTCCACCCGGCCTGCGCGCCGATCGATCTGAACGCCTTCCAACCCTTTTACATCAACAGGGCTGCAAAGTGGTAGCGGAAAATGAGAGGAAGTTTGGCGGATGCCGTATGTTGCGAGTAGGGCTGTCAGCCCTATTCCCGACTTGATCCAGTAGCGATATCAGTGAGCGTCGGGCTCGTAGTTAGCGCCCCAAGCTCTCCAGCAGTTTGCCGTAGCCTTTGACTTTTTCGCCGATCCCTAATTCTTTTAAGCCGAACCATGCCATAGACTGGATACTCGATACCGCGCAGGCACCGGTATCCTCTTCGATCGCGCGCAAATTGCCGACCACCGCCCAGCGGCCACAGGGTAGATAAATGCCCTGAATGGCGTCCGCGGAGCGGAATGCTTCCAGCGCCAATTGGTAGGACGTGTGAAAAGGGAGACGAGTCAGGTCGACGTTTTTGACGATGCCCAGGCTTTTGACGACCGGCACATCGAAACCGTTGCCTTCGAGAAACTTCTTGGTCACGAGGTTGCGTTCCTCGGTATACGGACTGGCGATGGCGATGCGATTCGCGCCCATGGCTCTTAAGCCGTCCATGGCGGTCGTGATTGAGGTACTCGCGGGTTTTCCCGTCAATTGGCGAATTTCGGCAATGACTTTTTGGTCGGCACCGACACCTTTCATCGCAATGAGAGGGTCGCCTCCCGTAATGACCACGCCGGCATCCTCATCCGCGAGTTTTTTTGCGCCGTCGATCATGACTGCCGCCGCTCTTTCGAATTCAGAGACGACGAGCTGCTGAACGTTTAGAGTTACAGTGACAGTGATCACGCCTTTCGGCAAAAGTTGTTCGAATTCGTAAGCGCCGGTGTCGTAAATGGCGGGACACACATGTCCGATCTTTCCGCGCCAACCGTAGTACATAAAAACCTCCTGCGATTAATTGCCGGTTTGTACGGCAATCTCAGTTGTAAAATGGCGGCGGATTACGCCACCCTTGCCGAATCCGAATGATAGGACTGCGCGTAAAATAAGTTAATCGTAATACGGGCGCGAGGGAAAAATGAGAAAAACCGATAGGTAAAATCGGCTGCGAATTAGTCACCGCTGCGGCCGCCGGCCCTGGCCGAAGAGAATCGCTTTGGCCTTGTCCGTCATTCCCGTGGGGGCATCGTTGATGGTTTTCGCGATTGCGTAAGCGCGTTGCACGGCGTTGCGAAGCTGAATCGCATCGAACCAGCGCTTGATATTAGGAAAATCGTCCAGATTCTGCCCTTGCCGTTCATGAAGCACGATCCAGGGATAACAGGCCATGTCGGCAATCGAGTAATCGCCCGCAATGAAGTCTCGGTCGGCGAGACGCTCGTCGAGAACGCCGTAGAGCCGCTCGGTTTCTTTAACGTAGCGGTTGATGGCGTAGGGAATCTTTTCAGTCGTGTAATTACGAAAATGATGGTTCTGCCCGAGCATCGGCCCGAGACCGCCCATCTGCCAGAACAGCCACTGCATCACTTCAGTGCGGCCACGTAAATCGGCCGGGAGAAATTTGCCGGTCTTTTCTGCGAGATATTGTAAAATCGCGCCGGATTCGAAAACGCTCAGTGGCCCTCCGCCGTCCGCCGGATTCCGATCCACGATGGCCGGAATGCGATTGTTCGGCGCAATCGCGAGAAATTCAGGCCTGAACTGATCGCCTGTGCCGATATTAACCGGCTTAATGGAGTAGGGTAGACGGGTCTCTTCGAGAAAGATCGTTATCTTGTGTCCGTTGGGTGTTGTCCAGTAATAAAGATCAATCATGACAGGCCTCCTGGGTAAGAGCCTAAAATGACTTTACCCATGAAAGAAAGCCGATCGCAATCAATTTTCGCCGAATACTGGATGGTGCCCGCACAGGCAAGCAGGCTTGTTATCTTTTTAATCGTAGTTCCGCTTCAAGTGCAGCCATGTAAGTCGGTCGCATACTCAGCATTGGCACCGGGCGATCACTTCGGCGTAGATACATCTTGACCCAATAGTCATAAAAAAACTGTATATCTTGTGTGAATTCTTTGAGTTGGCCGGAGCCGTTCCTGTAGTGGATGGTAATCCAGTCACCCTTAACCGTGACGCGGACGAGGGTGGCGTGATATAAACCATCCAGATAAGCTCCGGTCTGGCGCAGAATGTGAGACAAGCTGAAATAGTCCGGTACGGCATGGGTATCGAGGCGTCTGGCGGCGCCTTCTTGAATCAGTTTTTGTATTTCTTCAGCGCCATAGCGCAGCTCGATGGCTCGAGCAGTCGGTTGCTTTTTTGTTTGAAGCAAGGACCCGAAACTGAGCAGGAACTGCTTTACGATAGCACCGAAAGACGAATCGGCCTTCTTGCTCTGATCTACCTCTGCTCGAACCCGGTAACCGTTGCCCTCTACCTCTAGTTCTACAGAAATGAACGTTTGCGCTTCAAGAGCTTGGCCTACGGCTCGAAGCGCTTCGGCGTAACCGAGAGTTATAAGATCAACATCACTCGTGTCCGCAGGCTCGTCAAGTTTGGTGGCGTTATTGTTTGCGCGGCCATAATCCATTGTTGTTCTCCGGCTTTTATGTAGCGATAAGTAAAAACGATAGCAGCTTTATTCCCTGCTCCAAGCCTGCGGGGGCATGATGTCCAATTAGAGGTTTCTCCTAGCCGCCTTGCGCAACTTGTCTAAGCAATGCTTCGGTTATTTGATCGGCC
>JBGPIK010000401.1:0-6235 GCA_041484845.1 Binatia bacterium
TCTACGCGCTACGGTTGCGGGAACTATGTGTCTAAAGACGCCTTTCAGCTGCTGCACAAAAAATACCCGAAAAGCGAGTGGACAAAAAAGACGCCGTACTGGTTTTAGCATCACTCGGCAGTTCTCGTTCTATTTGACCAAACGGTGGACATTTCATGCCCCGATGGAGTATGAGACATCCACGTATGCGAAGATTCAGGCGACGCTTATTTCCTTTCCTTGCGGGACTGGTTTTGATCAGTATCCCTCCTTTGAAGCTATGTGCCCAAACATCTCCGGCTCTAGAAAAAGCCATTATCGCCGTCCCCTCGCCCGCGCTCAGCATGCTGCCGGTTTATTTCGCCCAGGACCGCGGTCTCTTTAAAAGCGAAGGCATCGACCCGGTCATCGTAACAATGAGCGGTCGCTTGCAAGCCATCGCTCTGGGGGCCGGTGATATCGACTACGCTGCGTCGGTCGAGACCATTCTTCGCGCCGCGTTGCAAGGCATGCCTTTTAAAATAATCGTCTACATGAACGCGAAAATGTCAGTGGTTCTGGTCACCGCGCCTGAGATCAAATCGGTGGCCGAGCTGCGCGGCAAAACAGTCGGCGTCACCTCGTTGGGCGGCGGCTTGGAATATGCGCTGCGCGAGATCTTGATTCAGAAAGGCGGATTGAACCCGTACCGGGACGTGCGTGCAGCTTCCATTGGCATGCCCGAACAGATGGCGGGACTCCTATCGGGTTCTTTACAAGGAGCGATGTTGGTGCCGCCATTCGACGGCATCATGGCTAGAAAAGGCTATAGGAGGCTGGTCTCCGCCGTCGATTTACTCGAGTATCCCCAAGGGGGAATCGCAACGACGGACAAAAAGATCAAAGAGAAACCGGGACAAGCAAAAAAAGTTGTCCGCGCAATGATCCAGGCATTGAGTCGGATCCGCGAAGAACGCGAGACAACCGTCAGCTATATTGCGACGCGCTGGAAAATCGATCGTGAATTAGCAGCGGAGAGCTACGACGTCATGGTGCGCTCTTTCAGCCGCGACGGCAGCGCAAGCACAAAATCGATTCAAAATATCATCGATTCGACCAAGTCCCGTCTTCAAGTAGAGCGACTTATATCCGTCGCCGATATTGTCGCCCTCCCGCTCTTGACCGAGGCCCAGAAAGAATTACGGCTCAGATAGGCCGCGGCAGGCCAAATGGCTTCGGAGGGGCAAGACCGGTGACCTCCGACCAGATCGTTGCGTCGTAAAATCGTTCGATGGGGTCGTACGGCGGATCGTAAAGCCCCATTTCGATTCTTAATTGTACCACCCGGTTTACGTCGGCCGGATCGATCGCCGCCTTAGGAATCATCTGGTCAAGCTTGATGTCAGCCTGCTGGCGGGAAATTTTTTGATACTCCGCTAGGAGCTGAAGCGCCTCTTGGCGGTTCTCCGGCTGTTGAGCCCAATCGCCGGCATCCACGAAAGCTCGGACAAAGCCGATCATTTTGTCACGATTCTGAGCCACCCACATCCTACGCGCCCAACAAGCCGTCGTTACATAATCGGAAATGTAGTCAGAAGCTTTGGCCAGCAAGTTAAAACCCTCGCTCAGAGCCTGAGCATCGTACGGCGGCGCCACCATGCAAGCCGAAACCTTGCCTTTTCGCAGCGCATCCAAACGGAACGGAGAGGTGCCGATAATTTCCACTTCGTAGTCCGACTCATACACGCCGTTGTCGCGCAGAATTTTCCGCCGGTGCAGATCATAATTCGAATCGCCGGGATCTCCCGCCAATTTTTTGCCTTTCAAGTCGGCGGGGGACTTGATCCCCTTGGCGCCCACCAGTTTCACCTGCAGCCCTTTCTCCGCCATTAAGTAGAGAACAAAGTCGTGACCATCCCGAGTAGCCCGCGCGATCATGGTATCCGGACTCGTGATGCTGAGATCCCATCGTCCCTCCGCCATGCCGCGGTTGTGCTCGGGAGCGAAAGTCGCGATCTCAAAGCTCACCGCAAGCGCTTCACGGGCGAAGAATCCCTTTTTTTCCGCTACGACAAAAGCCGGCAGCGGATAGTAGCCAATGACGCGCAGCTCATTCATCTTTTGTTCCCTCCGACCCCTGGTGTCTTTAGGACTGAGGTATGAGTGCTGAGGACTGAGTCAATCTCCCAACCTTGTCCACTCAGTCCTCAGTCCTTGTTACTCAGTCCTCCTCACTCAGCACTCATTACTTTTCTAAGCTTTCCCACAGCACCTCGGCCGGATGCTTTGCTTGCCGACCGCTGAGGTGCTCGATCTGCTGGCGGCAGGAAATACCCGATGCGACAATCTCCACGTCGGCCGCAGCCGCTTTCGCCGCCGGGCCGAGCCGGCGATTGCCGATCTTGACTGAAAGATCGTAATGTTCTTTTTCGAAACCGAAAGAGCCTGCCATACCGCAGCAGCCTGAATCAACTTCGCTCACTTGAAACCCCGCGGTCTTGAGCATCGAGACAGTGGGCGCGCTGCCGACAAGCGCTTTTTGGTGACAGTGGCCATGGAGTAGCGCCTTGCGCTCACCTTGCACGAATTTGAGCGACAGTCGCCCGCCATCGATTTCCCTGCGTAAAAATTCCTCTAAAAGGAAACTGTTCTCCGCCACCCGCTTGGCGGCGGCGCTTCGGAGGAACTCCGGATACTCATCACGAAGCGTCAGCAGACACGAGGGCTCCAAGCCGATGATGGGAATATTCTTTTCAACGTAAGGTGAAAGTTGATCGACGTTCCAGGTTGCGTTGTCCTTCGCCTCGCGCAGCATGCCTTTCGAAATCATAGGCCGCCCGCAACAGCGTTTATTGCTCAATAAAACCCGGTAACCGGCGCGTTCCAACAAGCGTGTCGCCGCGATCGCCACGTTGGGGGTGTTAAAGTTATTGAAGGTGTCGTGAAACAGCACAACATCGCCTTTGCCGCCGTCGCCTTCAGTCTTATGAGCATAGAACCACTCCTCAAATGGCTCCGGCGCAAAGAGCGGCAATGGTCGCCGCCTGTCGACGCCGGCGAATTTTTCCATCAGCCAGCGGTTGAGCCGTGATTGCGCGATCCAATTGGAGAGCGGCGCAAATTGCGATCCGACGCGATTCAATTGCTCAATGGCGCCGAAAATGCGGTTACGCAGCGGTAAGCCATTGGCCCGATGATAATGATCGAGAAACTCATACTTGAGTTTTGCCATGTCGACGTTGGACGGACACTCGGCCTTGCAGGCTTTGCACTCCAGGCAAAGATCCATGACTTCGTGCAGCCGCTTGCCGGTGAAATCCTCTTTCGGCACTTTCCCCGACAGCACGGCGCGCAAGGCGTTTGCGCGGCCGCGCGTCGAATGTTCCTCGTCGAGCGTGCCCATGTAGGACGGACACATCGTGCCGTCGAGCTTCTTGCGGCATTCACCCATGCCGCTGCACATCTCGACCGCCCGCGCAAAGCCACCCTGAGCGCTGAAATCCAGAGTCGTTTCAGGTTGCCAGGTCTGGTACTGTGGACTGACTTTGAGCGACTCGGTCATCGCCGGCGAGTCTACGATCTTTCCCGGATTCATCCGATTGTTCGGATCGAAAACTCCCTTGACCCCGCGAAATGCGTCATACAACACTGGGCCGAATAGCTTCTTGTTAAAGTGACTGCGCGCGAGGCCGTCGCCGTGCTCGCCGGACATTGCGCCGTTGAACTCCAGAACGAGATCGGAAACAGCGTTGGCGATCGAAACCATCTTTTGTTTTTCGCTCTCCTCTTTGAGGTTGATCAAGGGGCGAATGTGCATACAGCCAACGGAGCAATGACCGTAGTAACCGGCGACGGCGTCATGACTGCTGATGATTTCTCTAAACCGTTTGATAAATTCGGGAAGCTTCGCCGGTTCGACTGCGGCATCTTCGACGAAGGCAATCGGTTTCTTGTCGCCCTTGGTGCCCAGCAATAAACCCAGCCCGGCTTTGCGCACGCCCCAGATCGCTTTGACTTCTTCCGGTTTGAACGCCAGAGTCGCCGCGTAACCGATCTTTTCCTGTTTTCGAACCTCTTCGAGTTTGTAAACCTGCTCTTTGACCTCATCTTCAGTCTCACCGGCATACTCCACCATGAGCAGGGAAGCCGGCGATCCTTGGACAAATCCAAGTTTTCGCGATTGCTGGATATTGCCGCGGGCGAGGTTGAGAATCATTTTGTCAGTGGACTCCATCGCGTAAGGCGCCGTTCGCAAAACCACCTGCGCGCACTCCAGCGCCGCTTCATCGCTATCGAAGTGAATGACATCCATGGCCGTCCATTTGGGTTTGGGAACCAAACGCATCTTGGCTTCTACGACGGTTCCCAACGTGCCCTCGGAACCCACGAGGATACGCGATAAGTTGAACGGCTGCGGCTTGATAAACTCATCGAGATTATAGCCGGATACGCGGCGCATGATTTTTGGATAGCGCGCGAGGATTTCGCTTTTGTGCTGCTCCGCCAGTCGCCGGATCTCGCGGTAGATCCGCCCCTCGAGAGTATCCGCCCGGCTCTTGTTCTCGAGCTCAGCCGGCGACAGGTCCTTCAACATCACTTCGCTGCCGTCCGCGAGCAGCACCGTCAGCTCCAAGACGTGATCGAGGGTCTTGCCGTAAGTTAAGGAGTGAGCGCCGGCCGAGTTGTTGCCGATCATACCGCCGACGGTGGCGCGGTTGGACGTTGAGGTGTCGGGCCCAAACTGAAGGCCCATCGAGCGCACGTGAGCATTGAGCTCGTCCTGAACCAAACCCGGCTGCACACGGCACCACAGTTCATTTGGGTTGACCTCGAGCACATTTTGCATGTACTTGGAAAAATCCAACACCAACGAATGGCCGACGGTTTGTCCGGCAAGCGAAGTACCACCGCCGCGCGGAAGAATCGAGAAATTCAGTTTATTGGCGACCTCGATCGCCGCCTGCACGTCACCTTTGTCGCGCGGGACGACAACGCCGATGGGCTCAATCTGATAAATCGACGCGTCGGTCGAATAGAGCAGGCGAGAATAAGCATCGAAGTGCAGCTCACCGCCGATGCGCTTTTTAAGTTCCGCTTCAATTTCGTGGTAATCCCTTCCGCCATTGGCACTCATGTGTCACCTCTGTCGACTAAAATCGACGGCGCGTATCCGGGAATGTTCGCAATTGCTGCCGTTCTCTCCGTTCAACGCGTTTCGCGCTGTTCAATCACTTCGTGTCGTTCAACCGCTCCGCTCCGTTCAAGGCGTTGCCCCTTCCCCTCTTCCGGCTGACGTCTGTTTCACTTCCTGCTACTTGCCCTTTGCTCTTTGCTCTTAGCAAGGTCTTTACGCCCAGCGCACCAAGATGACGCCGAGAACCACCAAGACCGCTGACATGCCATCTCTAAGAGAAACGACCTCAATCCCCTTAAGCAGCCACCGCGCCAAGAAAAAACTGACAATCGGTTGCGAGTTCCAGATCGGCGCCACGACCGATGCCGGCGCATGAACCAGTGCCTTCAGCGTCAGAATCGAGCCTATGCCCTGCAACACCCTTGCAACCACGAAGCAAAACGAGCTATCGATGGGCACTTTCTGCCATTTCAGATTGATCTTAAGCAAACTCCCCAAGGTCAAAAGCAGAATGAGCCCGGTGGCATGCATAACCAACGCTCCCAATACCGGCGCTCCGCCAGTGTCGGTGCCAACCTTTTTCATTACCGGTACGATTCCGTAGCAGATTGTGGCCAATATTGAAGTCAGCGTGAGCGTCCGAGGGACAGCGCTTTCGTGTCTCTGCGGTTCTACCTTGGTAATAAAAAAGACGCCGGAGACAATCAGGACGACACCGGCCAGGATCACCGGCGTAAGACGTTCGCCGAGAAACAGCGCGGCCAACAAAACTGTAATTAGCGGTGAAGAGTTGTTCAATGACTGCGCCCGCGATGCGCCGATCTCCGCAACGCTCTTGACGAACAGGGTTCTGCCGAGATAAGCGCCCACGACACCGGTGGCCGCAAAGACAAGAACGGCGATTCGGGAGATTTCGCCGCTGAAAAGATTTCCTTCGAACAGCGTGAAAAAAATCAGGGTAAGTAAAATCGCTGCTTGCTGGTAAAGTGTCGCCGCGCTCACATTCGAGTTCACCAGCCCCCGTTTCACCAATACGGGACTGGTGCCCCAAAACAGCCCGGCGATAAGCGCGTAAATAATTCCTGTTTGCATGCTTAGTGAGTGCTGTCGAAGGTCAGAGCGCCGCCCTCGCCTGCGCGAAGA
>JBGPIK010000402.1:0-6200 GCA_041484845.1 Binatia bacterium
CAAGCGAAGGCTCATTGTATCTTTATTGCTGCGCCGGCTTCGCGCTTTATTTTTGCATCACTCATTCAATTGTCGCGCCGATCGCGCTTGCTTCTTCGTCCAAAATCTTGGCGCAGAAATCCGCTTCATTGATCAAGGCTGAAGATCAACTCGTCATTTACGACAACTTTCGTTCCAGCCTTCCTTATTATCTAAATGTCGAACGGCCTGTGTGGGTTGTTTGGTCTGGCCACAGGGATAGCATTATGGAAAGTTATTATATCGTGGAAAAACGGTCCCAACCGGCCGCTCGTTACGGCAAGGCCCTCATCACTTTCGAGGAGTTCGCCGAGCTAAGGAAAACGACCAAGAGAAATCTGTTAGTTTTCGTGAAAAAGAAAAACATTCCCCACCTACTAGGTAAGAGCGACACCCGGGCGAGTACGATACTCGATTTCGGTGACTACGTGTTGATGTCAATTGCCGATTCTGATCGCGGCCGCACAGGATCGCCGAGGGGTTGATTGACGTTTTCTGACGAAACAGTTACTCTTTGCATTATTCCGCTGTCTTGAGGGACGACATCGTCCAATTAACGGGGAGGTCCGCCATGTTTGAAGGTCTATTGCAGCCAATGCATTTACTCTTGATTTTGATCATTGCTCTCGTTGTCTTCGGGCCAAGAAAACTTCCCGAAATCGGCAAGGGACTTGGCGAAGCCATTCGTGGATTTAAGAAAGCTCTCGACGAAGGCGCCTCCGATGCGGTCAAGCCATCGCAGATTTCCAAGAGTGAAGATGAGAAAAAGGTCAGTGGGTAATTGCCTCCAAAACGTCTAATAAAGACAATCCGTTGTACAGCATCACCATTCGAACACTGGCATCTCTAGATTAATTGGCCTTGCACTTCTTCGACCTTCTCTCGGAATTCCGAACAAGCCGTTTCATTATCGTTCCGAAGTAGTTTTCCAAGGCCGTTGCGTGACGATATTGCTAAGTCATTTCTAGTAGTTCGGCGCATCATTGAATGACCACAAGACAACAGAAGATATTAATTGTTAAGGGCGTATCGTTTTTTCTCTGTATCGCCTTAATTTTCCTGCTCAGCTGGTACGGCCCGCGGCCCTTTAGCGTGTTGGGACCCTGGGGAGAGAACTTAGGAAAATTCTATACACGAAGAAGAAGATTAGCGAGATTTCTTACTTCTCTCGGCCCCTATTCGGCTGCCGTTTTTATGTTGTTGCAAGCGCTACAAGTCGTGATTTCACCGATTCCGGGAGAATTGACCGGCGTGGTAGGTGGATTTGTTTACGGCGTCAATTTCGGATTTATCTTTTCAACCGTCGGCCTAACTTTGGGATCCTGGGTCGCTTTTGAGCTCGCGAGCATCTTTGGACGGCCTCTGGTAGAGAAGTTTGTTTCAAAGAAAGTCCTGGAGAGATTCCATTTTCTCACGACCAACGCAGGGGTGATGATTTCATTTCTCTTGTTCCTTATACCCGGATTCCCTAAAGATTATCTGTGCTACATCCTGGGTCTTACGGGCATGCATTTGGGCGCCTTCTTGATTGTCTCAACCTTTGGCCGGATGCCGGGGACTTATCTGCTTAACATACAGGGCGCGACCATCAGCAGCGGCCAATACGCGACTGCCATTATTATCGCTGCTATTTCGGGTGTTTTGGTTTTCGTAGCCTATCTCTATCGCACTCAGCTTTACCACTGGGTAAAAGATTTTCGGCAAAAAGCTTGATACTCGGCTGCGCCTAGTGCATCGCCGGGCTAGCGGCCCGTGGTCTGTGCTCGCCTCATCTGACTGTTTTTGCAATAACGGCTAGTGTCCGCCGTACAGTTGTGAGAGAAAGCCCTCCTTTTCTAATTCATCAATGAAACGATTCACGATATAATCCGTAGCGTGCAGATTTTTAGCATCGGGCCGGCTCTTCTTGACCAGCTCTGCTGCGTATTCCATTCCCTCCACGGTCGGATAGGGGCGTGCAGGAAATATCTTTCCGTAATAGCGAAAGGTCTCGTCGAGTTGTTCTCGGTCCTTTTCACGATCGAGCTTGAGAAAACTGGCGACGGCCCTTATCACCGGCTCCTTTTTGCTCGGGTCTTTCCAGTAGCTCGTCCCTTCGATTAAACCTTTCAAAAACCTTACGACCTGATCCGGGTAACGGTCGACAAAGTCCCTTCGCGCCGCGACCTGAAGATGCGCGTAGGGAATCCCTGTTTCCGATATATCGATTAGGTCTTTAAAGCCCAGGCGACGCGCGACCAGGTTAAACGGCGGACTGACAATAGTCGCGTCTACGACACCAGCCCTAAGGGCGGCAAATCGCTCGCTTTGGCCCCCGATCTGAAGAATGGCGGCATCTCTATCAGGCTTAAGATTTTGCCTCTCCAACGTAAGCCGCACGGCAGTATCCGAAGATGAGCCGTAGCGACTGATGCCGATCCTTTTGCCTTTGAGGTCGAGCGCGTTTCGGAAATCGTTTTTCGAAATAATAGTGTAAGGAAAAGTGTTGATGTTTCCGGCGATCATGACCAGATTGGCGCCTGCTAGGTTGGCGGCCATGACGGGAGGTCCGTCGATCAAACCCAAAGGGAGGTCCCCGGAAACCATCGCCTGCGTCATTTGCGTCCCACCCTGAAATACCACCAGCTCTACGTCAACCTTGTACTTCGCAAAGAGGTTGAGCTGTTTGCTTACGTACGGATATGAATTGCTGCCGCTGATCCCCGCAACTCCTAAGCGAATTACCGGCCCGGCCTTCTGCGCATGCACGTCGTCACTAACAATCGCGCTCAGAAAAAAGAGCGCGATTATCAACGTTATAGACAGCGGCGCCGATGTTCTACGGAACAGAATTCCTCTACTGCATCGCAACAAAATCAGGCGATCCATATTTTAGACACTTACCTCAGGAATGTTGGACTAAACGACTGCAATAAAATTAGCGTGCCGGTACCCCCGCGACATAAATCCGAATGTCGAAATCCGAAACAAACGCTGACACAGATGAAGCTAAAATCGGGAAAATCCAAAACATCGAATCCGGAGCAAGCTTGTTTGGAATTCGACTTAATTGGGTCATTTGAAATTGTTTCGAATTTCGGATTTCGTGCTTCGAAATTTTTACTCTTTGCGCCCTTGTGCTCCGGCGCATAGACGCGGTTCTTACAGGCCATCAGTGCTTGTAGAACGGGTCGGCGAACCTCCCCTTCTCCAGCTTTTGTACGAAGCTCGTATCCACAAATTGCTCTGGCTTTGCTGCTCTTGCCTTTTCGTTTGTCAACCCAACGAAATCGAGCAAAGTCTGGATTCCCTCTAGAGGGACATGCGGATATTTCTGATACATGGCTACGACGTATTGATGATAGGTTTCCTCTAGCAAGTCGTCGGGAAGATTCTTGAGATACTTGTTGAGAATTTCTTTTGTGCCCTTCGGATCCTGTTTCTCAAAAGCGGCAGCCTCGGTAATGGCCTTGAGAAAATTTTCTGCCACGAGAGGATCTTTTTGCAGAAGGTGCCGGGTCGTCGCAACCGAGGTCTGAATATATGGAACCTTAGCGCCAATCAAATCGACCAGCTCTTTCAAGCCCTTTTGCCGTGCCACCACGGTCAGAGGGGGAACGACGAGTCCAGCCTCCACATTTTTCGTCAGCAAGGATTGGAGAACCTCTGCGGGTCCTTTTGTTTGCAGCACGGTCACATCCCGATCCGGACTCAATCCGGCTTTTTGCAGGATCATTCGGCGCGCGAAGTCGGTAGCGGTTCCGAGGGTGGTGACGGCAATGCGCTTGCCTTTGAGTTCTTTAACGCTCTGGATTTCTGGCTGGCTATACATGGACATCAGAAAATACGGAACTGACGCGCCTATGATCACAACGTCGCCGCCGGCTAGATCAGCCTCAACCACCGCGCCTCCCCCGGCATTAGTAAAGTCCACCTTCCCGGCCATCATGGCTGCTATGGTCTGGCTGCTACCGGTAATGAATTCAAGTTTCACGTCCAGGCCGTACTTGACGAAATATCCCTTCTCCTGCGCTACCCAAAGAGCAGTAGAATCGCCTGAGACAATTGTGTAAACGACATTGATTTTTTTCAGTTGCTGCGCGTCGCTAGGCGGACTCACTATAAGATCGCCAAACAAAACCGCGACCGCTAATACGAACCGTCGATACTTGTGGCTCATGTCAGCCATTTTTGATTACCTCACTGATTAAAGTTGATTATGATTTATTGGCACCGGAAGCTTCAAAACATATCGCAAAAGATCGCGCTTATCCAGGATTTTTCTACCCGAGATCGGAGTTTTTTGTTGACTTCCGTTAGGCCATTGCATCAATTTGCCCGTCCCCCATTTTGTTTTCGCAAAAACCAATGATACTGAAATCGAAATGTCGCCGGCTTCTAGCCGCCATTAGCCTTACCTTCTGGTCGGCCGGAATTGCTGCTGCGCAAACCGACGCCGAACTCTTACAGCGCGGGCGCTATATCGCCACCGCGATTCAAGGCTGCGCTTGCCATACTCGTGAAAGGTCCGACGGCACAAAGGAAAAAGAATGGTACTTAGCCGGAGCTCCCGCACAGCCGCCGGCGGTGGGGCTTTTCCCAAACGCGGGCTGGACCAACCCCCGTTGGAAGAAGCTCTATGCACGCAACATTACCCCGGACCCGGAAACGGGCATCGGCAAGTGGACGGAGGCGGATTTTATTCGCGCGCTAAGAACCGGTTTGACTCCGGACGGAAGGGTCCTCGATCCATTTATGCCATGGGGCGCGTTCCAGAGATTGACCGATACAGACTTAAAGGCGATGTGGGCCTATCTGCGCACGATCGAGCCGATCAAGAATAAGGTCCCCGATAGTATAAGAAAATGAACCGTAAGCTCATCGGCCTTACTACGGTCAGTTCCTTAGCTCTGATCATCATTTCTCAACTTTACCTCCTGGCACAAGAAAAAGTGCCTCAGGAGTGGGAGCAAAAGAGCTACCTGGAGCGCGGCAATTATTTGGTCAACCACCTCGCCGAGTGCGTAGGCTGTCACACCCCGCTACAGCCGGGCAGCGATACTGCCGATAGGAGCCTCTTTTTGTCTGGCGTGCCTGAAAAATTCGCCGGCAGGAACGAGGGGCCGCCGCAGATAGCGGGCTATCCGGGACCCAATGGCGCCAGATTTTATCCTAAAAATCTAACGCCGGACGACGAGACCGGGCTCGGGAAATGGAGCGAAAGTGACTTCGCGAAGGCGTTCAAAGAAGGCGTCAGGCCGGACGGCAGCAAGTACGAGGCATCCGCGATGCCATGGGAACTTTACCGCTATATGAGCGTAGAAGATAGCCGCGCCATCTATCGCTACCTGCGAACCATTAAACCCATACGCAACAAGGTGCCAGCCAATATTCCGCCCAGAAACTGAATGGAATCACCCGTCGGTCGCCGCCGGATTTATTTGTTACCCGCGGTAGGATTAGCCGGGCCGGGTCGAGTCCGCAAAAAGGAAACTATTTCACGAATTTGTTTGTCGTTCAGCGCCCCGGACCACGCCGGCATGTAATTTGATTTTCCGACGAACGCTCCACCCTTGCCGATAACCTCGAAAAGGTACTGATCCGAGTAGCCGTTCGCTGTAATTCTTTCGGCAAGATTGGCTGGTTTTACCGGAAGCACCTGCCCCCCAGGTCCGTCTCCCGTTCCCGATTCTCCGTGACAAGGCGAGCAGTTCGACTTGAACAATTCTCTACCAGTTAAGGCGTCGTTCTGAGCGAACCCCCTTTGCGTAAAGAAAACAACCGTGAGCAAGATTATTCCAATCACCAGACTTTTCATTGGTGTCCTTCGCAAAGGAATCCTCGTTTCGTGGGGCTCGGGACGAGAGAATATTAGAATGGGGGCCGCTGGCTGCTCAAACGGCGACAAGCAAGAACGGAGGCCCTAGTCTGTTTTGCGACTAAGGCCTCCGTCGTCTCACTTGTCTTAGGTGGCTATACGAGGTGTGAGATCAGAAACAGTTATGGGATCACTCCGTAAACACCAATGCCACCTGAATCGAGGGCAACTGTCGATGTCCCCGTTTGCACAGTCAATGGCATAAAGACCCTATTATTGACGGGTTTGCAGTTTTTAATCTTGTTATTAGCGCAGTCATAGCCCGCGGCCACCGAATGAGTCGTCCTGGTAGTTGAAATATTCTGGATGAATGACGCACCACCTG
>JBGPIK010000403.1:0-6192 GCA_041484845.1 Binatia bacterium
GACCGGCTGCGAACCGTTTTACGCTCAGCGCTGGAGAACTGTCGCAAATTGGAAGCAGAGCCGACGCTGCGGGGAAAATTGCGATTCTCAGCGAATGAAGCTGTGATCTCGATCAACGATCGCCTTGCCGGAACTAATACGGAGGAGTCATTTCAAGAACTCAAATCGGAAGTTGAATCCTTCAAGAACGAACTTTACGGCAACGCCGAGATTAGCCTTGAGCGTGACAGCGATCCACGCAAGCGGTTGCATGTCCGGATCAAGACATCCGGCGCGCTTGATCTGAACGCACTGTTGAATCTAAACACCAACTAGAGGGAGCAATCGGACATGTCGTCGTTAAATACACAAGAAATCGCCAAGCCCGAGTTGACCTGGGATCTCGAGAAACTTTCGCCTGAGGAAGTGCTGCAATGGGCGCTCAATGCATTTTCCTCGAAGGTGGCGCTGGCGTGCTCGTTTCAAGCCGAGGGGTCGGTTCTGATCGACATGATGCATCGCCTGGTCGGCAGCGATTTTAGAATTTTCACGCTCGATACCGGGCGCCTGAACCAGGAGACCTATGATTGCATGGATGCGATCCGCAAGCGCTATGGAGTTTCCGTGGAGGTTTACTTCCCCGATGCGATGAAGGTTCAGGCGATGGTGCGCGCTCACGGCCTCAATCTCTTCTATAACTCCGTCGAGCTGCGCAAACTATGCTGCGGGGTGCGCAAGGTGGAGCCGCTTAACCGCGCTCTTAAAGATCTGAACGCCTGGATGACGGGCTTGCGGCGCGAGCAGGCAGTGACGCGTGCCGATGTCCGCAAGGTCGAACTGGACAAAGACCACGGAAACATTGTCAAGATCAATCCTCTGGTGGAATGGAGCCACGAACAGGTGTGGCATTACATCCGCGCAAACAACGTCCCGTACAATCAGCTCCATGATCAGGGCTACCCCAGCATCGGTTGCGCTCCCTGCACCCGCGCCGTGAAAGCGGGAGACGATCTCCGAGCGGGGCGCTGGTGGTGGGAAAATCCTGATACCAAGGAGTGCGGGCTTCATATGAGCGGCGAAGTTTCGAAGATCGGCAAGTCTTAAATGAACTAAGCGATATGAGATCTCCAATGAGGCGGTTAGTCCAGGCGCGAGCGGTGAGATAGTTGGCGATGGGTTATTATCCGATTTTTCTCGAATTGAATGAGCGACGCTGCCTTGTGATCGGCGGCGGCCTCGTTGCGGAACGCAAGGTTGCGGCTCTCGTTCAAGCGGGCGCGCGGGTTACGGTTATCAGTCCCGAATTAACCGCGAATCTGGTCGACTGGTCGCAGCAAGCAAGCATTCATGCGGTCGGGCGCCCTTATCGCCGGGGAGATCTCGCCGGTTACGAAATCGTTTTCGTTGCAACGGATGACCCTCAAGTGAACGCCGCGGTTTATGAAGAAGGGAAGAGCCGCGGCGTCTGGTGCAATGCGGCGGATGATCCCGCGCACTGTGATTTCATTTTGCCGTCGGTGCTGCGGCGCGGTGCGCTCACGGTTGCGGTATCGACCGGCGCGGCAAGCCCGGCGTTGGCACGATTGGTACGTGAGGAATTAGAGAGTTACTTCAGCCGTGATTACGAGATCGTGGCTGAGTTGGCTGCCGAAGTCAGAGAGGAATTGCGCGCCCGCGGAATCGCGCCGGGGTATGAAAAGTGGCGCCAAGCTTTGACGGGTGAGTTGAAGCAATGGGTCACGCGCGGCGAGCGGCGTCAGGCGAAAAACTTTCTCTTAAAAGAGCTGGGAGTGACGTTATGAAACCAGGCACAGTTTATCTGGTCGGCGCTGGACCGGGAGATCCGGGTCTTCTGACCGTAAGAGGACTCGAGTTGCTGCGCCGGGCCGACGTCATCGTCTATGATCAGTTGGTCAATCCGGTACTGCTAGAGGAAGCCATACCCGGCGCCATTAAAATATTTGCCGGGAAGCAGGCCGGGCGCCATTGCGTCGCCCAGACGGAGATCAATGAAGTCCTGATCGGCTACGCCCGCCTCGGGCACGATGTATTGAGGCTTAAGGGCGGCGATCCGTTTGTCTTCGGCCGCGGCGGCGAAGAAGCGGAAGCGCTCGCGGATGCGCAGGTTCCGTTTGAAGTCGTTCCCGGCGTCAGCTCCGCGGTGGCCGTGCCCGCCTATGCGGGGATTCCGCTCACCCATAGAAAGTTCGCATCGTCCTTTGCCGTGGTCACTGGACACGAGGCGCGCAAGACACAATCCTCGGTGAATTGGGCCAAGCTGGCGACCGCGGTGGACACGCTCGTAATCTTGATGGGTCTCAGCAATCTGCCGATCATTGTCTCTAATCTGATAAAGCATGGAAAATCGCCCAAGACTCCGGTCGCGGTCATTCGCATGGGAACCATAGAGGAGCAAGAACGTATCCTTGGCAGCCTTGCTGACATCGTCGAGAAAAGTGCGGCGATCGAACCTCCGGCGTTGATCGTTGTGGGCGACGTGGTTTCTCTCGCCGACAAATTGGATTGGTTCTTCCCGCAGTGCTATAGTCGGGTTCTCCATGGATTCGAAAGTTCGAGCGAGCCTGCAAGGGCTTAGAGTTGTCTCGTTCGAGAGCCGGCGCGCCAAAGAAATGGTCGAGCTCATTCGCCGCTACGGCGGCGAACCGATTGTAGCGCCGTCGATGCGCGAAATTCCTCTCAATGAAAACCACGCGGCTCTTGATCTCCTGCTCCAACTGGAAAGCGGTAAGGTCGATTTGCTGATTCTCATGACCGGCGTCGGGACGAAGACCCTTAACGAAGCGTTGCTCACAATGTATCCCCAGGAGAGAATCACGGCCGCGTTGCTAAAAACAACGATTGTCGCGCGCGGGCCGAAACCCGTTGGCGTGCTCAAAGAGTTAGGACTGCAACCGGCGTTCACGGTGCCCGAACCGAACACGTGGCGGGAAATTTTGTCAACGTTGAAAGCCGGTATTGAGATTCGCGGTAAACGTATCGCGATTCAAGAATACGGCATTCCCAATAAGGACCTCATTGCCGCGCTTCAGTCGCTTGGAGCAACCGTGATTTCTGTTCCGATTTATCGTTGGGCTCTGCCGGAAGATCTCGCGCCGTTGCGCGAAGCGATCGAAAAGATTTTGCGCGGCGATCTCGATGTGGCGCTCTTTACTAACGGTGCACAGGTGGATCATTTGTTACAGGTTAGCGGCCATGACCAAGCTGCTGAATCCTTGCGCCTGGCGTTCAAACGCATTGTCGTTGCTTCCGTCGGTCCTGTCTGTACTCAAGTCCTCGAACGGTTTGGCATCAGACCGGACATTGAGCCGTCTCATCCCAAGATGGGTTCGCTCATCGCCGAAGTCGCCGCGTCGGCCCAGCGGATCTTAACCGCAAAGCGCAGCGTTTAACATTTACTCAAAGGTGCTGCTAATATCGTAGCGCATTCTTAAACTTGCGCCGGCGACGGTGCAAGCGCGAATCGGCAAGGGATTACAGTAGAACTATGAATGGTATTTTTTCAGAGTTCGAGTCGGAGTCGATCGAAATCATCCGTGAAGTCGCGGCGACTGCCGCCAAGCCGGTGATGCTGTACTCGATCGGCAAAGACTCGTCGGTGATGTTGCGCCTGGCACAAAAGGCCTTTTACCCGGGTCCGATCCCATTTCCGCTGATGCACATCGATACCGGATGGAAATTCCGGGAGATGATCGCGTTTCGTGACCGCACCGCGAGAGAAATCGGTTTTGATCTGATCACCTATACGAACCCGCGCGGCGCTGCCGAGGGCATCGGGCCAATCAGCCACGGCTCGGCATACCATACCGACGTCATGAAAACCGAGGCCCTGAAGCAAGCGCTCGATCTTCACGGATTTGATGTGGCCTTTGGCGGCGCAAGACGCGACGAAGAAAAATCACGCGCTAAAGAGCGCATTTTTTCGTTTCGGGCGCCGGGCCATCGTTGGGACCCGAAAGCCCAACGCCCGGAGCTCTGGAATCTGTATAACACCCGCATCAATGCGGGGGAGACCATACGAGTCTTTCCGCTTTCGAATTGGACGGAAGCCGATATCTGGGCCTATATCCGCCAGGAGAACATTCCGATCGTACCGCTGTACTTTGCCGCCCGGCGACCGGTGGTCAACCGTTACGGCCAGTGGATCCTGGTTGACGATGATCGGCTGCCGCTCGTTCCCGGTGAAAGGCCTGAGATTCGCATGGTGCGCTTCCGCACGCTCGGCTGCTATCCGCTGACGGCCGGCATTGAAAGCACTGCGACGACTCTCGATCAGATCGTAGCCGAAATTCTCGGAGCGAGGACATCCGAGCGGCAGGGGCGCGTCATCGACCATGACGGCGCCGGCTCGATGGAACGCAAAAAGCAGGAAGGGTATTTTTGATGGATACCTTGCGCTTTATTACCTGCGGCAGTGTCGATGACGGCAAATCGACGCTGATCGGCCGTTTGCTTTATGAGACCAAGTTGATCTTCGAGGATCAGCTGGAAGCGCTGAAAGTGGATTCAAAAAAATTCGGCACCCAGGGCGAGCGGCTGGACCTTGCGTTGCTGGTGGACGGATTACAGGCCGAACGCGAGCAGGGCATCACCATCGACGTTGCCTACCGCTTCTTCGCGACGCCCAAGCGGCGCTTTATCGTCGCCGATACGCCGGGCCATGAACAGTACACCCGTAATATGGCAACCGGCGCGTCGACCGCTCAGGCTGCCGTGCTGCTGATCGACGCCCGCAAGGGCGTGCTCACCCAGACCCAACGCCATAGCCGAATCGTCTCAATGCTGGGCATCCGCCACGTGGCGCTCGCGGTCAACAAAATGGATCTAGTCGATTGGTCGCGGCCGGTGTTCGACGAAATCGAGGTTGCTTATCGGCGCTTTGCCGAGGATCTCGGATTCGAGACGATCACGGCGATTCCCCTGTCCGCGCTCGAGGGTCACAATGTCGTGGAGTCCGCCAAGGACGCGATGACGTGGCACGAAGGGCCGACTCTGCTGCAATGGCTCGAAACGGTTCCAAGCGAAGATCGTTCCATTACACGGCCGTTTGCCATGCCCGTACAGTGGGTGAACCGGCCGAACCTGAACTTCCGCGGATTTTCGGGCCGCATCGCCAGCGGCTCCGTAAGACCGGGCGATCACGTGCGCATCAGTCCGTCGGGGGTCATGAGCCGCATCAAAGAGATCGCCGTCTGGGGCGTCTCCAAACCAGAGGCGGCAGCCGGTGATTCCGTCACCTTGGTTCTTCAGCATGAAGTGGATGCCAGCCGCGGCGATGTGATCGCGACCGCTTCGCACCCGGTGGAATCCGCTGACCAGTTCGAGGCGGATCTTTTTTGGATGAGCGAGCACGCGCTCTTGCCCGGGCGCCCTTATGCGGCCCTCATTCATTCCAAGGCAGCAAGCTTGACTGTGACTCACATCAAGCACCGTCTGGAAATCAATACCGGCTCGCATCTGGCCGCCACGACGCTAGCCTTAAACGAAATCGCGACTGTTAATATCAGTTTTGATCGCGCGGTGCCGTTTGCGCCGTATCGCGAGAACAAGCGGTTGGGCGCTTTTATTGTTATCGACAAGCTGACTAATGAGACTGTCGGCGCCGGTATTATCCACTTTGCGCTCCGTCGCGCTGTGAACGTCCATTGGCAAGCGCTGGAGGTCACCAAAGCTGCGCGCGCCGAGATGAAGCACCAGCGAGCGCGCTGCCTCTGGTTCACGGGCCTTTCGGGTTCAGGTAAGTCTACCATCGCCAACCTCTTGGAAAAGCGGCTGCATGCCGACGGCAAACACACCTACATATTGGACGGCGATAACGTTCGCCATGGGCTCAATCGTGATCTGGGATTTACCGAAGCCGATCGCGTTGAGAATATTCGCCGGGTGGCCGAGGTCGCGAGACTTTTGGTGGATGCGGGAATGCTAGTGCTCGTAGCGTTCATCTCACCGTACCGGGCGGAGCGGCAATTCGCGCGGCGCTTGTTTGATGCCGGCGAATTCATCGAAATTTTCGTGGATACTCCGCTTGAGGAATGCGAGCGCCGCGACGTTAAAGGGTTGTACGCGAAAGCACGGCGCGGGGAACTAAAAAACTTTACCGCCATAGACAGCGGATACGAGCCGCCCGAGTCGCCCGAGATCCATCTCCGAACAGTAGGCGCCAAACCCGAGGCCTGCGTTGATCAGATCATTCAC
>JBGPIK010000404.1:0-6186 GCA_041484845.1 Binatia bacterium
AGCTGCCCGCCCGAGCGCCCAAGCTGCCCCTGACTGCTTCATCCTAAAAACCTACGCCGCAACTCCTTCCGAAAATCCTGCCGCAGCCACTGGGTCCCTTTTCGTTAGCGAGAACGGGTCAGTTTTCGTTAGCGGCGACATCTCTTCCAATTCCGGCAAATTCATGCTGCTTAAGCCAAGCTTTTGGTCCATTTTCCGCCATCCAAAAGAGGCAACCGTCGTTTAATCTCTGAGCCTGCTTCCGATTTTCCGGAAGAGAAAGGTTAAATGCTATGCGGACACTGTTCGAACTCCTGATTGCGGTTTTCCTGTTGCTTAGTTCAACTCGGCTATTGATCGCCCAAGACGAGTTCTATAACCGGGACTCTTCCGGCTACACCTACCGCATCGGTCCCGTTCTGCCCAAGATCCAACAGGACTGGCAGCTCGGCACGTTGGGGCGAGATTTTACGTTCGGGTTTAATCCGTCCGGAGTGAATATCGAGAACTACGTCCAGAGCTTGCTCAATCTTCCCGACATCACGACTGCTTTACAGGCGTCCACTGGGACGGATGTGTTTCAATATTTGCTCCTTCAGTCGTTTCAAAATCCCACCGAGGCCTCAGTTCTTTCCAATGCGACGTCGATGATGAATCAAAAACTCACCATTCGGATGCTTCAGGATGTTCTCAGAAGGCTTCAACTGGGTCCCGATCCAGCCGCGAGTATTCAGGCCGCCTCGCAGGAGAAATGCGTGCAGCTGGCTGCGGCTTTTGGGTTAATTTCTGTTGAGTCAGCGGAGAAGCTTTGTTCGGGAGGTTTAGGCGGAGCATCCCGCGGCATCATGGTCTTCGGCACTCCATCCACAACGGACAAGATCTTGAGCGGCTCCAAAGTCTCCGCTGAAGACCAGCA
Organism: Binatia bacterium; assembly: GCA_041484845.1. Lineage (GTDB taxonomy): Bacteria > Desulfobacterota > Binatia > UBA9968 > UBA9968 > JBGPIK01. Next base: position 896 of record JBGPIK010000404.1, read on the forward strand.
GCTGGCTAAAGATCTGATCACCGACTTCCGCACTGACCCGCTCTCAAGCGGCAGACAGGATGTTTACCGCGTCATGCCGGCTAAATCAGTAAGCGATGTGCGCCAGGAATTGGAAGATACGATCTGCCAGGAGGTGAGAAATAAAGTCAGCCAGGCTGTGTCCGGGACCCGTGCCGGAGGACCGCTTAGCGTTGAAGGAACCATTCCTCTTACGGCCGATCTGCTTTTCGGTCTCGCAAGGATGGAGCCCTCCATGAAAGAGGTGAGCATCCAAAGTATCTGCCGCAGGCAATCCCTGGTCGCCACGCGAGCTAAGATCACACGGCTTAGCCAAAGGTTCGGCCAAGCGCTTGATGGCGTGAGTTCAAATCAGGATGTGCCGCAGGTCGTCAGAGACGAATATCGCGCGTCTCTCTCGCGGCTCCTTGGCGATGTGGATCTCCTGGCAAAGCAGATGGAATTTGAAGAGCGTTCAGCCAACAGTATCTTTGCAACACTGGCGGAGCAAAAGAGAGTGGAAGCCAGAGCCGCCGGCAGCGCCGGTACGGTGACTCGTTTGGGAGCAACGCTTGGGCCATCTCTCGACTACGGTACGGGAAGGTAAGCTAACGTGATTCTTGCACAAACTGATCTCGAAGCGATGTATGCCTACCTGGGCATGGTGCTCCAGGGGGAGATGATCCAGGCGCTTTTCACGGGCCTCAAGCCGCTTGTTTTTCTGCTCTTTATTATAGGCATTGTCTGGGCTATCGGTTCGATGATGATCCGCGGCCGAGCCAACGCGATTCTTCTCTATGTCTTGCTTGCGGTTGCCTCGCTGGTGCTCCTGAAACAGACGATGGTTGCCGACACCCAGGCTTTGATTACCGGGAAGTCCGGTTCGACAATCGCTCAAGCGAACGCCGGCGCAAGAGTAAATACGATTTTCTTCGCAGTCGTGAGAGCCTTTGACGCAGTCCTGTCAAGCCTGATCAATATTCTCGACCGTGGCTTCGGAAAAAACGTCGCCTTCGCGACCGCTCCCTTCGCCTCGACCAGGGGAATGATGTGGGCTATGGCACAAGTGATGAATGATGCGACTACGATTCGCGAAACAGGCAACTTTCTGAGTCAATGTCTCGGGCCGACCGAAGCGAAACTACAGGATTCAAACCAGCCGGGAAGTATTTCTGGAATATTCGGAGGATTGGGGGACCTAGTGAACCGTCCCGACGATCAGGCCACGGCGAATACGCGCGCAGCACTCCAGGAAATCGTTCCGGTTGGCGGTCCGGCTACCTGTCTTGACTGGGCCAATCAAATCAAAAGTCAGTTCGGAACCTGGCTGGATAGCAGAAAAACTCTTCTTACCGAGAAGCTGCCACAGCTCGGAGATGCGCAGGTAAACGATGCTCTGACCCTCTCTTTATTTACTGCCGCTACCAGACTCTACAACAGTTATCAGGCGGAGGGGGCCGGACAAGGGTTAGTGCCCGAAGGTTCTGGCCCAGGCGGTGAACCGGTTCGAGGAGATTTATTCCAGCGAGCTTCCAGATGGGTTGGAGGGGCTACAGGTACGCTGTTGAGTCTTTTGGGCGGAGGCATAGTGGACTTCGTAAGAGGGTTCATGCAAACGATTGTCCCGACCATCCAGGGTTGGCTGATTATGCTCCTCTATGCCTTCTTTCCGTTTGGAGTGGTTATTAGTCTTCTGCCGGGAATGCATGCCCGCGTGTTCGATTATTTCGGCGCAATTTGGTGGGTGAAAAGCTGGACTTTGTTTCTTGGGTTGATCAGTCACCTACTCGAAGCGCTGTATGGGATCAGCGGCGGATTCACTCTGACAGATGAATTCGCGTTGGCAGGCACAGGATTGGTAAATCTGACCAACAACGTCGCGTGGGCGTATCTGTTTTTGATCATCCTCACACCTATAATCTCCTACACACTGTTCTTTGGCAGGCTGGGTAACCTTGCTGCTTTGCGTTTTAGGTTTGTGGGCTTAAGCGCCCTGGCACGTGTGGGCACGAGGGCGATAGGATGAAGTTCTAGTTTGGCTGTAAAGCAGGAGTACGGTAAACTTTCCCATCCTGCATGTATTCGACTAAAAACTCTGACCGCTCATTATACCCTAGCCTCCAGGTCCTCTCCTCTCCAGGTAAAATAGTAATTGCTCCGTGATTTTCGGTTAAAGCTAAGGTGTTTGCATAATCAACTTTCGTCTCGAAAGGGACTTGCCCGTTTGCTGTCTCAATTATAAAGCGTAGACGCTGCAGCTTCGTTGAGTAATATTGTTGTGGGTTTTCGAGTTTCCAAGAACCAGGCGTTGTGCGATAGAAGAACTGTTTAATCACTACAGGACTATTTGAATTATTTTTGTACCTGATTCGTGCATCATTTGTTCTAACGGGTATCAAGATCTTGGAAAGCGCCAGTCGGATTTGCTTTTCGACGTCGTGTTTTTGTCGGTCTAGACAGTCGGCCGGAAATTCGCGACAAAATACTTCCAAGGTTTTCTGGGCAAAAAGATCAAAGTATTCTTCCTTGCTGATTCTATCCACGCTGACCACAAACCTTCCCGTCCGCGAGTACAAAAAATAGCCAAAGCTGCCCAGCATCGCGACGAGCAACAACGAAAGAATCAAAAAACCAGGTTTGTTATCCCGCCACAGGTTCGCGACAAAGCCATTTCGTTTTTTAAACGGCGTGCCGCAGCGCGGACAGAAGTTGGAATCGTTTGCGACGCTGGCATTACATTTCAGACAATACATACGAGCAATTTAAATCGCCTGCGTGATCAAGTCCAGATGCATTTCAATCGTAATCGATCAGAAATTGCACATTGTGGGGGGCTTTTTGGTGCGTTTCTGGGGGGCTTTTCTAAATTATTTACTGGTAAATCAATCGCTGTGCTTCGAACTCCGAAGGAGGTGATGACGAAATGAAGAGTTCTGGTGTGACGATGCTTCTTCTCTCCCTGTTTTCGCCAGCGGTCGGTGACGCTCAGGAAATTTATCGCGCGACTCGTTCTCTCGAAGAACAGCAATCGATCTCACAGATCGGCCAGGCCGAATACTACGCGCGAATGGCGCTGAGGTCGCTTGAGGCTTCAGAGAAAATTGGTAAGGCGCCGTACTTCGATTACCAAAGCGCACGAGACGACATCAAGAAGGTGCTGGCCGAATTCACAATCTATCTCAAAGGTGATGAATCAACGGATCTTTCGCCAGCGGTGCCGTTGATCGTTGACGGGCGATATTTTTCAGAATCGATCAAGAGTTCTCTCGCTAGTCTGAAGGGCGAAGAAGATAAGTCTTCAGACAATTTACCGGCGAAGAACACCGCTCCGCGCCCAGCGGTAGCCAAGGCGCCGTCCAAAAGCTCAGCGCCGACGCCGGTTAGAACAACACAGGAGAAGGAAATTAAGTTGTTGCGACCGAATTCGGGAACTGCTCTCCCGCCTCCGGTCATCATGCCGCAGAGCAGCAAAGCGAAACGGGACAAGATCGAGGAGATTTTAAAAAAGGGCCTTTAGCAAGTTGCTGAAAAGGACTCATATGCTTCGTGGCACTCAATTGCCTCGCATCAACGTACGGATAAGTACGCCTCTGCTCGTCAATCTATCGCGCGCCTCGCCTCTGAGATCTTTTTGAACAGCATGCGAGAGATAATAACTGCCGAAGGTTTCGATGTCGTAGTGGTTTAATGAACTCAAAAAATCAAAAAGGAGGAAATTCAAATGAATGTGTTCTCAAGAGTTGAGATTATGTCGGACAAGATCAATGAGGCGTATCTATCGTGCATGATCGAGCGCCGGAGAGGATTATTAGCGGCCACAGCGATTGTCGGCGTGTTGTCCTTGATCGTTCTTTTCGCGCCGGATGCAAGCGCGCAATTGGAAACGCAGGTCACCGATGCGTTGAACCCGCTCGCGCGGTTATTAGTCGGTCCGGTTGCCAAAGGACTTGCGATAGTTGGTCTCTTCGCCTTCGTCGGTTTGCTCTATGCCGGGCGCTGGATGGGTGCTGTTTCTTCATTGGTTGCCGCGGTGATTCTCGGGCTGCTGGCTAATATCGTCACGGCGATCTTCCAGGGGTCAAACGCGGGCACGTTTACTTTGGGAGGATGATCCATGCGCCGGCTTCCACGGACCATCGACAAGCCGACCGAGCTCCTTGGCTTTCGGATGGACGAAATCGGGGTCTTCGTCAGTGTCCTGCTGGTCTTCTTGCTGGTTGACCGGTTCTTCACGGGGCTTGTGCTTTCCGGACTCGTCCTTGCTTTTTTGCGCGGCACCCGGCGTGGCAGACCGGAAGGCTATCTCTTCCACCTGGTATACCGGATGGGCATACCGCTCGGGAAGCTACTCCCGCCGGGGCTAAAGAAACTCAGCAGCTAATAAAGGAACCTCTTCGTGGCTAAAGAAAGAAAATTCTGGGAGATCCTCGCGGAGAGTCAGTACGACAAGCTAGTCTTGAGCTGGCTCTCTGTCGTCTTAACGGTGTTGGTTATTGTCCTGAGCGGGTTGCTGGTCAGCGTAGCGATTCGCCCGAAGCCGGTCGTGGTTGTTCCCGGCGCCGCCATCGCCGGGGTTTACAATGCCGGCGAGATGCCCGAGACCGTTATGGTTCACTTCGCACGCAATTTCGTGGTCGATCTCGCCAACTACACGCCGGCATCGGCGGAGAAAGGCTACCTCTCCGCCGCCCGCTACATGAGCCCCGAGCTTTTGAGTCGCTTCGAGCCGGTAGCCCACGCCCAACTCAAGCAAGTTGTCACCAATCGAATCTCCCGGTTTTTCGCCGTCGATTCAGAGAATGTCGAGGGTAAAGATCCTCTCGTGGTCAGATTCACTGGTGAACGAATGACCTACGTCGGCCGGACCGAGACTGAAAGAAAACCGTACCAGTATCGAGTTACTCTCCGCTACGTGGAAAGAACTCAGCAGAACCCATACGGCTTGGTGGTGCGCTCTGTTGAGCAAACGGAGCTTTCGGCCACGCGCAGCGAAAAGCCCACTGAATCGGCTACGGCTCCATAGATTTTCTCTCGAGTTAGAATCTAGGACAAAACACGTGAAACAATCACTGCGAGATTTCCCGTAAGCAGCAACTTTCAACGCTTTAGTGCCCGCACACGAATTGACGAGCCTAATTAGTGTCTGACAGAAAACCCCGTTTTTTTAGAAAACCACCCGCCTAACTTTTTAGCGCAACACGCGGGTTTCGTGTTTCCATGTGCGAACGGCAAAGTTTTTTAGTTATTGCGAATCGCAACAAGCGTTTCGTCAATTTCTGGACGAACAGATTCCC
>JBGPIK010000405.1:0-6169 GCA_041484845.1 Binatia bacterium
CTGGTCTTCCGCGAGAAGGAAACCTCTCATGCCCCGCGTTGAAGTCAATCGAATCGCATGCACGGGATGCAGAGTCTGCGTGGAAACCTGTCCACCCGACGTGTTGCGCATGGACGGTGAAAACAAAGCGATCGTCGCCTACGCCGACGACTGCCAGGGCTGCTTTGTTTGCCAATGGGACTGCAAGTTTGAAGCGCTGCGGGTGCGGCTGCCATAGCCCGAGTTCCCTCGAAAACCGTCCTCGGTGATGTGGAATGCAAACATACCGACAAAAAAGTGTGACACTCGTGAACAGATGATCTTTTACACTGCGCCGGTGTTTGAAACCTCGAGTTGTCCACGGGTATTTTTGGTGACTTAAAAAGGCGTAGCAACGCTAAGCTTAGCCGTCGCTCTCAGTGATCGGTTTGAAGCGAATGGTTGGCCTCCGACTTTCACGACTGTGCCGCGACATGATCGCGGAGCCAAGCCGTAAATGCTTCCCGATCCATTTCGCCGGACGCCACCTGCAATACAATTCTTTCCTGCTCGTCCACGGAGGACTGAATCTCAAAACCATTGAGAAACAGAAAGACTTCCATTGCTGCATGTCCTGTACGTTTGTTGCCGTCTAGAAATGGATGGTTCTGGATAAGTGAATAGCCAAGCGCTGCCGCCTTGTCCGCGATAGCCGGGTACAGCTCTCTGCCCCCGAAAGTCATGCGAGGCTGGGCCAGTGCTGACTCCAGAGCGCCGAGGTTGAGGACGCCCATGGCTCCTCCAGACTGGCCGATAACTCGGCGATGCAATTCCAGCGTTTCACTGAGGGTTAGATAGCGCACTAGGCGAGACGCCGATAAAGGTCGGCGTTTTTATGGAGAATGTAGTCGGCCGCCCTTTGGAACGACTCTTCGGGCCGTGTCAGTAGCTCCTCAATGCTGACGCGGGCCAGGTCTTCCGGTTTTATGTTGAAACGGTCGGCAATCTCTCGTAATTTGGCGAGGCGGTCGTCAGGGAGTGTGATCGTGAGCGTGGTCATAGAATCACCTTTAATCGAAAGATTATCAGCAGGACGGCAAAAATGCTAATAGACGACGATCATTCGTTCAAAGACACGATTGCCGCGGCCAACGGCGGGCGCAACCGGCGCTGTCAAGCGTCCGGTTCGCGCCCTTGTTCGCTGCTCTTAGCTACTGGCAGAGGAAACGGTATGTCGGACTGCGCCCATCGGTGCTCTATGAACTTGATTAGTTTGTCCCTTTGTTCCTTGGTGATATCGATGTCCTCGAGTCCCAGCTGGATCCAGAATAGGAAGTGCAGATATATTGCCTTCCTGTTTGTATAGATCTCAAACCAAACGTCAAAGGAACTGTAGTCCAGATGGCGCGCCAACGCGATGAACTGCTGGGTTGCGTCCTTTCCCTTGAGCATAAACTGGTCTGGAATGTGACCCGCAAAAGACCTGGAGAAGAAACCTGCATCGACGACGATATGGCCTCGGATTGCGTGGTTGAATTCTCCAAGTTCCTCCGCTGGCACCCACCATTCCTCGTGCGTAGATGCTCCGACGATATGACGTTCGTACCTGTCGTTGAAGGAATCTGGCACCTCAAAGGAGGTCACATACCCCGCGCCGCCTGCCTCTTTGGTATTCCAACCGCGTGCGATTTGCGTCGCGTAATGGCAGTTGAGAACAGGGTAGAAGATAGGCTGCTCGGGCAGGCGTGGAGGAAACGCCTTCATTCCGCTGTCGAAGATGAGCGCCATCTCGTTGAGACCGACTGGACGCCAGAGTTTCATGATCTATTCCAAGCCAGTAATATACAGACCGGCTTTTGTCGATATTAATATCGGCAAAGGCCGCCCGCAAGAAGAGTGCCTTTGCTGGACGAAGAGGTTGGGGCCTGACGGTGGTCTTCCTTTGATCCCTGCCAATTCATTGCTGATCAGCATCTCGCCGTGCGCTGTGCCGCGGCTGGGGGTTTTACGCACGTAGCTAGACGCAGCTTACTCTGAAGCCGGCCTGGGGAGAAAATCTTCCTTGAGTTTTTTCTTGTCGATTTTATAACCCGAGGCGACTCGCGGCAGCGATTTTACGATTTCAATTCGCTCCGGCCATTTAAAACGCGCCAGCCCTTTTGCCTCTAAGAACGATTTGATTTCGATGAGATCGATCGGGTTCCCGGCGCCGCAAACTACAAACGCGCAGACCCTTTCGCCCATTTCCGCATCAGGGAGGCCGACCACCGCAACTTCGACGATTTTCGGATGTTGGCTCAAGGTCGCCTCGACGTCCGCAGGAAAGATGTTCTGGCCGCCGCGGATAATGAGATCGTGCTCTCGCCCCATGAGCACGATATTTCCATTACCGTCGAACCTGCCGAGCTCCTGGAGATCGAAGTAGCCTTCGACTCGCCTGCTGCGATCGAGATCCGGGTTGTTGAAGAAGCGCGCGTCGGTGTGGAGGCCGCGCACCCAAAGTCTTCCCACTTCTCCCGGCGCAACATCTCTATCATCGGCGCCGACGATCCTTATTTCATTGCCGTCGAGCGGGCGGCCCAGCGTGCCGAGGCGCACTGCTTGCGGCTCGTTCCAGCCGGTGGCTGAAATACCGCCGCAGTCCACGCTTCCGTAAGCCTGGGCAATGCGACAACCCAACCGGGCTTCGACCTCGGCTCCCTGCGCCGCGGACAGGCTGGCGCCGTGATTGATGATGAGACGCAGCGCTTGGAGATCGTAGGGCGAGAGATCCGGCAAGGCTATGATCCGCGCCATCATGGTGGGCACGAGCGGGATGACGCTCACTCGCTCCGCCGCCATCAGCGCGCAAGTTTCTGCGGGCGAAAAATGGTCCATCAACACGGCCGCGGCTCCGGACGCGCAGACGCCGTTATAGACCAGAGCATCGGCAGTCCCGGTCACGATGGAGGTCACGGCCGCCAGCCTATCGCCGGCGCTTACGCCGAAGCGCTTGAGGTGAATCCATCCCGTCAGTAGCCGGGTATAAAGCGGCACCTCCACGCACTTCGGAATGCCCGTGCTGCCGCTGGTGGTCGCGATCTGGCAGACGTCGAGAATCGAATAGCGCCTTTGTTTCAGCTGTTCCGCGTCGGCCACGCCGGTTAACAACTCCTCGAAAGCGAGAGTTCCCGCGGGCGCAGCGCCGCCGGTGACGAGAACCGAGCGCAACTCTTCCGTGCGCGCCGCTTCTAGCAAATTCAAGTAATTCACTCCGCGGTAATGGCCGGGAATGATCGCCGCTTGAGGTCGCGTGAAGCGCATGATCGGCGCGAGCTCAGCCAAACGAAAGGTCGGTGTCACCGTAACCAGCCGAATGCCGGCTTTCTCACAGGCCAAACGGGTGAGAAACAACTCCGCACAGTTGGGGAGTTGAACCAGGACCTTGGAATCGCGCTTCAGATCCAGGCGCAGCAGGTTCAGGGCGAGCGTGTCGGAGAGCTGTTTGACCTGCAACCATGTCAAACGGCGGTTGCGGTCCACGACGGCCTCGCGCGCGCCACTCTCGCCGGCATTGCGATCACAGAAATCGGCCGCTGTCATCAGCGGCATTATTTCTGAAATTTTCTGGGCCAGTTTTTGCGCGTCTCTATTCAAAAAACACTACTTTCGTTTTCACCGATTCCAATGGCGCTATTCTGGGCCGAAGGCGACGAACTTCTCGAACAAACAAGACCCTTCGCTCGCGCTCAGGGTGACAAACTCTCATTTCAAACCGTCCGAGCTGAACTAGTAGAGCAACTAGGCGCGCGTGTCAATTGCGAATCCGCGCGCAAAAGCTTATAGGAGTAATCGGTGTTTCCCGCGCGTTCCCGTGTGCCCCGAGGAGGACCCGATTGATGGGAAAAATTCTATTTTTCGCTTTGTTCGCTCTGTTCTCCGGCTCCTTGTTTCTTGTTCCGCCAACTCCGGCGCAGACGCTAAAGGCCGGCTATACCTCGAAGACCATTTTCTTTCTGCCCTTCTTCGTAGCTCAGAAAAAAGGTTTTTACGATACCGAAGATCTGAAGGTTGAGCTTATCCAAATGGGAACCCCGGCGGTAAATCTACAGGCTCTTATCGCGGGTCAAATCCAGATCAGCAACATCAACCCGGACGGGATCATCATCGTCAACGAAAAAGGCGCGAACCTCAAGGCGATTGCCGGCGTGGTCAACGGGGTAGCTTATACCCTTGTGGGCGGCAAGCCTTACAAAAAGCTGGAAGATATTAGAGGAACCCGCTTGGGAGTCGGCAGCCTGAAAGGGGGTCCTACAACCTTTCTCCTGGAATACCTGCGCGCCAAAGGCTTTACCTATCCGCGCGATTATAGCCTGGTGCTTGTATCAGGCGGCACGCCGGCGCGTCTTGCGGCATTAGAAACCGGGGCAGTGTCGGCGGCGGTGCTGGGCGTTCCGCAATCGGATATGGCCTTGGACGCCGGCTTCACCAGGCTTGGCGATGTCAGTGAGATCCTCCCGACGTTTCAATTCACCACGGTAAACGTCAATCCCACATGGGCAGAGAAGAACCGTCCTGCGGTCGTTAAATTTCTCAAGGCCCACATCCGCAGTCTAGGCTGGATCCACGACCATATCGACGAGGCCGCGGATCTCATGACCCGTGAGATGGGGATCAAGCCGCCCTACTCGCGCAAGGGTTTGGACTACTTCACGCGCAAAGGACTTTTTCCCAAAGACGCCGCGATAACGATGGAGGGGATGCGAGTCAATATCGAAGTTCAAGCACGGGACGGCCTGATCGCGCCGCCGTTGCCGCCGCCCGAAAAGCACATCGACCTGAGTTATCTAAGACAGGCGCATAAGGAACTGGGATATTAACCCTAATTTTCATGAAAGCTTGTTTCACCCTTGCCCATGAAAGTTCGGCGCGAAGGGGCAAACCTGGAGGTCACAGACGTAGAGCCGTACCGGTGTTGCCAGGCCCGGACTGTTGGAATGAGCACCCATGGGGCTGGGGAGGGGTGCACTGGAGCCACAGACCCATCGGCTGCGGCCGGAAGGTTTGTCCCTGAACGCCACTTTCGGAGAGATCCGAGATTATTTTGAACCCGCGAAGGCAATGAGCCCTACAGCCGTGGGCAATAGGACACTGCCTCGAGAGCCACCCCGCAATCCCCTCAGGGTGATGTTCCGTACGGTCGGGGCCTGCGAGCAACCTGTACGCTCAGGTGCCCACGGATTTCGGTCTCACCGCCTTCGCTCGCTGCTCTCGCTTGAGAAGTTAAGGAATTGGGTAAGTCGGCCCAACTGCAAAATTCTACTCTGGGAGGTCTCATGATTCTTGGCATTCACTCAGCGATGCGATGCTTGAGGTGTCGCCACGCAGGCGCAAAAAGATTGCTGCTATTTTTAATCCTTTTCTTTGGCGGCCCTGCCACCCTCACTTTCGGCGCCGACGCGCTTTCGTTTCGTGCCGGCATCTCGACCGTTTCGGACCCCTTCATTCTGCAAATGTGGATGGCACAGGCTTCGGGACTTTATAAAAAGCACGGACTCAACGTCGAGATCATAGACATGGGCGGCGGAACGCGTGGACTTCAAGTGCTGCTCTCAGGAGAGATTCAGGCCATGCAAGTAGGCCTGGGGCCCATGGTTCGGGCTAATACTCAAGGGGCGGATCTGCGGTTGATCAGCTCTTTTTGCAATACGATCCCATTTACGATTTTTACTCCGGCGAATGTCAAGACAGCCTCGGACTTGAAAGGAAGCACGATCGGCATCAGTAGCTTCGGCTCGGAGAGCGATATCGCTATGGATATCATGCTGAAAAAAATCGGCTTAACCCGGAAGGATGTGACCGTCGCGCAGATCGGCGGCGGCTCGACGCGCCTGGCAGCTCTTTTATCCGGACGCGTGAAGGCCGTGCCCCTGCAGGAGCCGATCGCAACGAAGGCCCGCGACCTGGGATTGAATGCTTTCCTCGATCTAGCCGCGGAAAAAGTTCCTTGGGTTTTTGAAGGTGCCGTTGTCAAGCGCGCCTATTTCGAGAAAAACCGGGACCTTTTCACTCGCTTTACCAGGGCCAATGTCGAGGGAACGTATTTGATATTTGCGGATGAAAAACGCGCAAAAGAACTGGTCGGCAAAATATTTAAAACCAGCGAGAGCAAGATTATCGATGCCGGTTACAACGCCTTTAAGCAGGTGGTCCCCTTGGACCCGCTGCCGTC
>JBGPIK010000406.1:0-6143 GCA_041484845.1 Binatia bacterium
AGAAGCGCTGGCGACTCAGGAACACATCATCCGCCTGTACGCGAACGAAGGTCAAGTCCTCAAGCGGCAGGGAAGCCAACACGGCCAGGTGGCTCCGGCAAAAATGTTTCCGTGCAGCGACGGCTACGTCTATCTTTACGTAACGAGACAGCACTGGAAACTTTTTCTCGACGTGTGGAAGGATCATCCGGCCGAGATGGATGGTTCCGAGTGGCTGAACAATTTATATCGCCGCGCCCATGTGGATAAAATCAACCCGGCGGTTGAGGCCTTCACGCGACAATACACAAGGGACGAGTTGACCAACCTGATGCAAGCGCACGGTGTCCCTTGTGTGCCGGTCAACACTCCTTTGGGCTTTGCCGGCGACGAACACGTGCAAAGCCGCGAGTTTATCGCCGCGGTTGAGCATGCGGGCTTCGGCAGCGCCAAACAGCCGGCGGCGCCGTTCGTCATCGACGGTTTGCGCCTGCCTCTTCACAGCATTCCAGTGTTGGATAGCTGGCGGGAAACTGAAGGTGAGAAAATGTCCGCGCCTCGCACCGGTTCCAGATCTGCGGCACAGAGCACGCGCGGCGATAACGGACCTCTCGATGGCATGCGCATCGTGAGCTTTGATCATGTGCTCGCAGGACCGTACGGTACGACCATTCTGGCGGAACTGGGCGCGGATGTGATCAAAGTGGAGTCGCGCCGCGGCGGAATGGACCCGTTTCGTTTCTTCGGCACCGGCGAGGACCCGAATGTCTCGCCGCGCTTTCTCGAGTTCAATCGTAACAAGCGTTCGCTCACCATCAACCTTAAAAATCCCAAGGGTCCGAAAGTTCTCCTGGATCTCGTCGCAAAATCGGATGCGGTGTTGGACAACTATAGTGTCGACGTTATGGCTCGGCTGGGTCTGGCCTATGAAGATCTATGCAGGGTGAATCCGGATATTATCAACTTGCGCATGCCGGGATTGGGTTGCACCGGGCCGAAGCGATATTTCTCGACGGTGGGTACGAATATCACGTCGTTTACCGGACTCACGTACTTGTGGAATCATCCGGGCGTGACTGATCCTCCGATCGGTTCGCAAACCGTTTTCCCTGATTATGTATCCGGCGTCCTGTGCGCGATCATCATCATCTCCGGCGTGCTCTATCGCGATCGCCGGAAAAAGGGCGCCTTCATCGACATGGCGCAATCAGAAGCCACCGCATTCATGATCGGCCCGAGTTTGATGGAGGCCGTGGCTTCGGGTCGTGATCCGGAGCCGATCGGCAACGCGTCGGTCACCAGCGCGCCCCACGATTGCTACCCGTGTAAAGGGGAAGATCGCTGGTGCGTGATTACCGTGGAGGACGACCAGCAATGGGCGGCGCTGGCGAAAAAGCTCGGGCCCGAGGTCGAACAGGATCAACACTTCTTAAGCGTTGAGAATCGGCTCAAACACCGCGACGAGTTGGAGCGCATTATCGAGCGGTGGACTCGCGAACGTGATGGCCAGGAAATCATGAATCAGTTGCAGCAGGTGGGAGTGCCCTGTGGCGCGGTGCAAGATGGCGCCGATCTCAACGCGGATCCGCATCTCAAGGAACGGGGATTTATCGTCGCGGTGGAGAATGAACGGCTCGGACGAGTGGTGTTGCCGAGTTTTCCGCTCCGCTTTGTCAACGCCACGCTCACGCGCAGATGGGAATTCCCGGTGCTCGGACGCGACAGCGATGCCGTGCTCCGGGACGTCGTCGGCTACAGCGAAGAAACCATCGCAGCGCATCATCGCGACGGCGTACTCGAATAAACAAGATCAAAGAGGTTGGCTATGCGGGTCGTACTTCTGGCCGTCGTGTTCTTCTTCGGTTCAATTTCATTCGCCGCCGCGCAATCGAAATCTTTGGCCGATCTCGCTAATTATCGCGGCGCCGATAGGGAAGAAATGCTCAAGGCCGGCGCCAAAAAAGAAGGAAAATTCGTCTGGTACACCAGCCTGACGGCGCACCGAGATATCGCCAACGTATTTGAGGCCAAGTATCCGGGCGTTAAAGTCGAGACTTACCGAGCCGGCCCTTCGGATCTGACCCGACGGCTGCTTAGCGAAGCGCAATCGAAGCGCGGCATCGCGGACATCATTGAAACCACCCCGCCGACGCTGATCATGATGCGCGACGAAAAGCTGCTCATGCCGTATTTCTCGCCGTATCTGGCCGCTTACCCCGAGGAAGCAAAAGAATACGCCGACAAGACGCGCGTCTATTGGGCCACGGATCGCGAGTCGATGATCAGCCTCGGTTACAATAAAAATATGGTGCGGGCAAGCGAGGTTCCGAAAAGCTTCGCCGATTTAGTCAGACCCGAGAACAAGGGCAAAGTGGCGGTGAGCGGAGATACCACCGGCGTTCGATTCCTCGGCGCCATGATCAAAGCCAAAGGTGAAGAAATTCTTAAACCGCTCAGGGCGTTGGACTTGAAAATGCACATGATTTCCGGCGGTGCGATGCACGAGCTCATGGCTGCGGGCGAAATGCCTATGTCCATTTCGATCTTTCGTAATCATGTGCTCGCGGCGAAGGCGAAAGGTGCGCCGACGGAATGGGTTCCGCTGGATTTGGTGCCGACGAACGCCGGTGGGGTGGCGATACCGGTTTCTACCAACACTCCCTATGCGGCGCTGCTGTTTGCGGATTTTCTGCTCAGCCCCGACGGACAAAAGATTTTTGAAGAGAAATTCCGCTTCGCGACATCGACCAAGAACTATGGCTTCAAACGCTGGTATCCCGAGAAAGGATTGACTCTGGACCAGTACGAGAAAGCCGAAGATCGCTGGAAAAAGCTGCTAATGGACTTAGTAAGGAAATGATGAGCGCCGCCTGAATGCACACTCTTTTGTAAATTCTGCTCTCTTTCGGTTATCCGAACGACGACCCCGAGATCTTAGCATTGTGTACGACATCATCCGGAGAATTCCCATGAAAATTCCGCTCTTCACTGTCGGCTGTTTTTTAGCCCTGGTTACCGTCGCTAGCGCGCAGTCTAAATCGGTGACGGAGCTTGCCAACTATCGTGGCGGCGATCGCGAAGAAATGCTTAAGTCGGGTGCCAAGAAGGAAGGGAAAGTGACCTGGTATACGAGCCTGACTGCGCATCGGGATATTGCCAATGTATTCGAAGCCAAATATCCGGGCGTTAAAGTCGAGACCTATCGAGCCGCTTCCGCGGATCTCTTGCGCAGAATTCTATCCGAGGCGCAGTCGCGGCGCAGCTTCGCCGATTTGATCGAGACGACGCCGCCGACGCTGATGGTGATGCGAGATAATAAGTTGCTCTTGCCCTATTTCTCGCCCCACTTGGCAATCTATCCCGAGGATTCGAAAGAGGAGGCCGATAAGACGAGAGTTTATTGGACCACGGATCGGGAATCGCTCGTGGGTCTTGGTTTTAACAAGAACATGATCCGGGCCGCGGATGTGCCCAAAACTTTTGCCGAGCTGGTGAAGCTGGAAAACAAAGGTAAGATTGCCGTGAGCGGGGACTCGACGGGGGTGCGCTTTCTCGGCGCCATGATTAAAGCGAAAGGCGAAGACTTTCTAAGGCAGCTCAAAGGGCTGGAAATAAAAATGCATATGATCTCGGGCGGGGCGATGCACGAATTGTTGGCTGCAGGCGAGATGCCCATGTCGATTACCATTTTTCGCAATCATGTGCTTATGGCCCAGAGCCGGGGGGCGCCGACCGAATGGGTGCCCTTGGATCTGGTGCCGACGAATGCGGGCGGCGTCGCGCTCCCGGCAGGCAGCGGTAATCCTCACGCGGCATTGTTATTGGCGGATTTTCTACTCAGCCCGGAGGGGCAGAAGATTGTCGAGGAGAAATTTCGCTTCGCAAGCTCGACAAAAAACTATGGTTTCAAACGTTGGTATCCTGAAAAAGGTTTAACCACCGAACAGTACGAAAAGACTCAAGATCGATGGAAGAAGCTCCTGATGGAGTTGGTCCGAAGATAGGGCGCCGACCTTTGCACGGCTTACCGATTGACAGCTTTGTCTCAACTGGGGTAGAGCATCGAAGAGAGCGGACTCGTTTTGCCAAGAAATGCCGTAAGAAAAACAAAAGGATGACTTTGCCACTGCCCCACCTCTTTCCTCCCCCGCGCACGGGGGAGGATGAAGGAGGGGGAGCAATCAGAAGAATCAAAACTTAATTATTTAAGGAGGATGGGTTATGGCCGACTATCAAACACTTTTGGTGAACAAGAATGACGGGGTAACGACGATTACGTTTAATCGTCCGGAAAAGCGCAATGCGATGAGTCCCCAGCTCCACCGCGAGATGTATGACTTGCTTACCGATCTGCGTTACGACAAAGAAACGCGGGTCATCATCATTACGGGAGCCGGCGAAAGTTTCTGCGCGGGGCAGGACCTCAAGCAATACTTTATCGAGATGGATTCACAGCCGGATCGCGTGCGCGATGAGGTAAGAGAAAAATCGCGCCAATGGCGCAATGAGATTCTGCGCAAAATGCCGCAGCCGGTTATCGCAAAAATCAATGGGTGGGTGTTTGGCGGCGGATTCACCGTCGTGACCGGTTGCGATATCGCAATCGCGGCGGATGATATTCGACTCGGTTTATCCGAAGTGAATTTCGGCCACTTCCCCGGCGGCGAGGTGACCATCGTCTTAACGGAGCACTTGCAGCCGAAGCACGGGCTTTACTACGCGCTCACCGGGAAAACCATGAGCGCTCAAGAAGCGGAGCGCATCGGTTTGATTACGAAGGCTGTGCCGCGCGCCGATTTGGACAAAGAGGTCATGGAGATTGCCAATAACCTAAAAGAAAAAGCCCCGTCGGCGCTGAACGCCGTCAAAGAGGCGTGGTACTACACTTTCTATTCCAACCCGGAAGTCGCCTACGAGATATCCGGATTGATTTCCGACAAAGCCAAACTGGCGATCGGCGGCAGGCCGGGGTTGCAGCAGTTTGCGCGTAAAGAGTATCGGCCCGGCCTCGGTTCGTACAAGGTTGAAGAGAAGAAGTAGCGGCGTTCAAACCATTCGCACCAAGACGCAATGAATTTGCGCCCCCGGATGCGCATGTGATTGGCGTAGGGGCGCGATTCATCGCGCCCGAAGACCCGAGGCCGGCGGCGGAGGATCATGATGGATTTTAATTTGCCCGAAGAACTGCAAATGTTGCGCGACACGGTGCGGAAGTTTGTCGATAACGAACTGATTCCGGTTGAAATGCAAACCCTGGAGAATAACGAGCTCAAGCCCGAAGTCCGTCAGCGGATGGAAAAAAAGACCAAGGACATGGGGCTGTGGATGTTCGACGTGCCAGAAGTATACGGCGGCGCGGCGCTCGGCAGTCTTGCCCAGGTGGTGGTCTGGGAGCAGATGGCCCGGACCGTCGCTTTACCGTCGCGCGGACAAGGAATCTTTGGGCCGGAAATCCGCCCGATTCTTTACGCCCTGAACGATGACCAGAAAAAACGCTTCTTCGAACCTATTCTCAGAGGAGAAAAGCAGTTGTGCTTTATGCAGACCGAACCCGACGCCGGTTCCGATCCGGGGTCGATGAAAACGCGCGCCGTTAGAAAGGGAGACCATTACGTCGTCAACGGCACCAAACGTTTTATCACCGCAGCCGATAAGGCGGATTTCGGGCAGCTCATGGCGGTCACCGACCCGGCCAAAGGGTCTCATGGGGGCATCTCGTGCTTCATGGTCGACATGAAATCGCCGGGACTCAAGATTGTGACGAAATACAAAACCATGATGGGCGAGGAGCCGTGCGAGCTGGTCTTCGACGATCTCAAAATACCCGCGGAAAACCTGGTGGGAAAAGAAGGGGAGGGGTTTAAGCTGGCGCAAAAATGGCTCGGCATCGGACGCCTTAAACACGGCGCGCGCGCCTTGGGAATCGCGGAACGCTGCATAGAGATGGGCTCCCGCTACGCCAAGCAACGCGTCACTTTCGGTAAGCCGCTCTCGGAGCGCCAGGGCATTACGTTTAAGCTGGCCGATTCCTATGTCGAGCTGCACGCGGCGCGCTTGATGGTTTACCAGGCGGCATGGAAAAATGATCAGAAGGAAGATATTCGCAATGAAGCCTATATGGCGAAACTTTTTGCCGATGAGATGTCGTTCCGCGTCGTGGATCG
>JBGPIK010000407.1:0-6110 GCA_041484845.1 Binatia bacterium
GGCAAAGATACGATGGGCCGCGAGAAGCCTAAAGCCGCTCTCGCCGCTTGGGAAATCGCCGTTGAGGTTGCACCCGAAGTGGCTCGGCAGCGGACGATCTCGATTCTCATTTGGACCGTGGGCTTTTTTCTCGCCATCTGGCTGTTAGGATTTTCGAACTCGATTCTCGTTTCGATGATCCTCTACCTCAAAATAGCAGGTAAAGAAAAATGGCCGATGACGATCGCTGTGAGTTTTTTCACCTGGCTGTTTGTTTATGGATTATTTGAACGGGCACTGAGCATTCCGTTCCCCGATGGACTGCTCTTTACCTTGATTAGAGGCTCGTGATTAGCCGGAGCTGAGCGCGCAAACAGCGCCCTCAGCTTGCCGAAATAAATTTAGCTTTGGTTCTTTGCTTGGAGCGCATGCCACACTTTCTCTGGCGTGAGCGGCAGATTGTAGAGCCGAAGGCCCGTTGCCTGGTAAACCGCATTAGCAATCGCGGCGGCTACAGGCAATAATGATCCCTCGCCTGTTCCCTTGGAGCCAAAGGGCCCGGGGCCGTTGCGATTTTCGATTAGAATCGTTTCAAAAACATGAGGCAGGTGCGCAAATGTCGGGATCGGGTAATCAATGATATTTGGATTCAGCAACTGGCCGTCTTTGTAGACCATCTCTTCGATAAGACTGTGACCAATCGCGTTCATTACTCCGCCTTCATCCTGGCCCTCGCAGAGCACGGGATGAATCGCCTTCCCCACGTCCGCAAGCGAAACATACTTAAGTAAGTTTATCTGGCCGGTTTCAGGATCCACTTCGACCTCGGCGCCGCCCCAACTGATCTCCCAAAAAGTCGTGGGCGATCCCAGCGCGGCTTTTGTGCTCTTGATGTCTTGATAGGCTCCGTGACCCACCAATTCGCCGGCTTTGGATAAAAAGACCTTTTGCATGAGATCCTCAAACGAAAGACTTTGACCTTTGCCGGCATGGATTCCGCCGCTCTTGAACGACAACCGTTCCGGTTTGACTTTGAGCAGTTTGGCGGCATGACGTACCAGTTGACGCTTTAAATCCTGAGTCGCTCGCTGCACCGATAAGCCCATAACGACCGTCGAGCTACTTGCATTGGTATTAACGTCGTAGGGCGTCACGTCCGTATCTAATTGGGCTACGGAAACGCGGCTGAGCGGCACCCCCAGATCTTCCGCAACGATTTGGCTCAACGCTGTGCGCGCGCCTTGTCCTATTTCGACCGTGCCCGTGAGCAAAATGATGCTGCCATCGGAATTCATCTTCACGGCGGCGGACGCCACTTTGTAAGTTCCACCACCATCCTTCATGCAGCACGCCAACCCTTTACCACGGTTCGGTCTAGACCGTTTTTGCTGCCAGCCGATGGCCTTGGCGGCGCGTAACAATCCTTCTTTGAGATTGCAATCCACCGGCGTGTCACCGGGTGTGTAGATCTCGCCTTTCTTTAATAGGTTCTTGAGGCGAAACTGCAGAGGATCCAGGCCGAGTTTGTTGGCAATGATATCCGTGTGGGACTCGTAAGCCCAAGTGACCTGCAACGTGCCAAAGCCGCGGTAGGCGCCCGCGGGAACGGTATTCGTATAAACCGTGTAGGCGTCGGCTTTGATATGCGGAATGCGGTACGGACCGAAGCAGCGATATCCGGCCTTTTGCGTAACCCGTGGGCCCGCATCGGCATAGGCGCCGGTTTCCATGTAAATGACACACTGGCGCGCCACCAGTTTTCCGCCCTTGGTTACGCCGGATTTTATATAAACGCGCGAGGGATGGCGCGTCACGGTCTTAAAACTCTCTTCAATAGAATGAGCCAAACGCACGGGACGACGCGCTTTCCACGACAAAGCGACCGCCAGCGGCTCCGTTTTAACGGCCAACTTGCCGCCAAAACCGCCCCCGAGATAGGGAACGATGATGCGTATTTTGTTTAACGGCAGGTGAAAGATGCTAGCCAGATGCTCACGCAGCGTGAACGGCTCCTGGGTTCCGGCCCAGAGGGTGATGTGATCACCTTCGACGTGCGCCACAGTGGCGTGAGGCTCCATGGAAAAATGCTGCACACGGGGGAAGGTGAAGGTATCTTCGAAAACATGATCTGATTTCTTAAATCCCTCATCTACATTTCCATTAGCATAACTAAAACGATAGCAGAGATTCGTTCCGGCAAACTCCTTGGGCGTTTCATAGCGCTGCCCCATCAACTCACCGCCACGCGAAGCCGTATCGTGCACCAAAGACGCTCCCGACGCGAGCGCTTCGTCGATTGAAGTGACCGCTGGAAGCTCTTCGTACTCGACCTCGATCAATGCCAGCGCTTGTTCGGCCGTGGCTTCGTCGACCGCCGCTACGGCCGCCACCGGATCGCCGACGTAACGAACTTTGTCGATCGCCACAATAGTTTGATCCTTATACGCGGCGCCGAACATTCCAATTCGTCGTTGATCATTGCGCGTGATTACGGCGTAAACCCCGGGTAGCTTTTCGGCTTTGCCGCAATCGATGCGCACCAGTTTCGCGTGTGCGTAGGGGCTTCGCAGGATTTTCCCGTGCGCCATCCCCGGCAGCTCTACATCGACGGTATAAATGGCTTTGCCGGTGGCTTTTTCTCTGCCATCGACTCGGATCTCGGGCCGGCCAATAACGTTGTATGCTTGGGATTGCTTCATGCCTCAGCCTCTGGTGCCGTAGTTTCTATTAACCCATTCGCGCGCTTGCTCGCGGTCGCTCAATTCGCCGCCGAGCTGGGCTTCCTCAACCTGTTTTAGAATATGCTGGAATATTGGGCCGGGGGCAAACCCCATCTCAATCAGATCCCTACCCCGCAGCAGTGGCTCGGGATGAATTTCCTCTTGTTTCAGCTCGCCGAGCTTTTTTTCGCAGAAGTGATAGTACTGCAGATCACCGTTAGCGGAGAGAGCATCGATGCGAGTGAGCTGCAAGAGCTCGTCGATTCCGTCCTCGCCAAGAAATCGCTTCAACGTACTGAGTCGCATATGCGGGGCCTGCGTGTGACGGAGATGATTTCGGACCAAATAAGCGACTCGCTCCCAAGTCGTGCGGCTTCGTTTTAGCCGCTGCAAGATTGCCACTGCCATTTCCGCGCCTTTTTCGGTGTGACCGTAAAACGTCAGGCGTTCGCCGTCGCGGCGGATACAAACCGGTTTACCCACATCGTGCAGCAAGCAGCCGTACGCAAGCGTTTCGCTCGGCGAATCAAGGTGGCTCAGAGTCAACAATGTGTGCGTGAATACATCACCCTCGGGATGATAGTCCGGGCTCTGCTCAACTCCCTTCATGGCTTCGATCTCCGGCAACAAGATCTTGAGCAGCCCTGTGGCGTCCAGTAATTCAAATCCTTTCCGCGGCCCGCTCTCGGTCAAAATGCGCGTAATTTCGTCGCCAATTCTTTCCCAAGAAATCTCCGTTAAGGCGTGCGCCAATTCCCTGATGGCGGCAAAGGTTTTTTCCTCAATCGTGAAATCAAGTGACGCGGCGAAACGGAGCGCTCGGATCATTCGAAGTCGATCTTCCGCGAAACGTTGCCGAGCATCACCGATGGCCCGGATTATTCGTCGCTCCAAATCCTTTCGGCCCTCGACAAAATCGATAACACGATCTTCAATAGGGTCGTATACCATTCCATTAATGGTAAAGTCCCGGCGTAAGATATCTTCCTTGAGACTGCCGTAACGGACCTGGCTCGGCCGTCGTCCGTCCAAATAAGGCCCGTCATGGCGAAACGTCGCCACCTCAAACGGCTGCCCCTCAAGAACAACGAGCATGACACCGAATTGAGCTCCGACGGGAACCGTATGATCAAAAATGGCGCGGATTTCGTCGGGCTTGGCACTGGTCGCAATATCGAAGTCCTGCGGTGACTTGTTGAGCAGCATATCGCGCACACAGCCGCCCGCGAGATAGCTCTCGTGGCCCCGATCGCGCAGCGACTTAACGATGGTGACGGCTTTTTCCCGGGATGATATCGACATAACTCAGCCGCATCATTGTATTCAGGAACGCCGTGGAGTGAAAGAGTGCTCAGAATTGCAACTATGACGGGAGAGAGCCGTTGCTTTGCGGAATGAATTCGCGCAGCTTGGTCTGCAGCTCTTGGAACGTGAAAGGTTTGACAATGTAACCGTTGCAGCCGGCTTCCAGGCAGCTTTTCAGGTCCGAATCACGAAACAGTGCCGTCGCAGCCAATATGGGAATGTCTTTGGTTTCCGGATTGGCACGTAAGGCTCGGGCGGTTTCGCGCCCGTCCATTCCCGGCATCATGATATCCATGAGAACGAGGTGAGGCTTTTCGGAAAGCGCCTTTTCTACGCCTTCCTTGCCGTGTTTGGCGGTTATTGGAACGAAGCCCATAAGTTCGATCTGCCAACTCAAGAGTTCGCGCATGTCGGCATGATCTTCAACGATAAGAACTTTCTTCATGACTCAAGTTAACCGGACGGCGCACTTCGAACTAATGGAACATCACTTTAACGGATAAGCACAAAATATGCCGTTCCGTACTTCTGACGCTTGAGGCTGCCGGGAAAAGCTCATTAATGTTTAAATGGCGCCCCAATGTCACTGATTTGACATTTTTTGTTAAGACAAAAATGCGATCCAGCAGCCGGAAACGACGACGCTTGACCCGATGGACCGTGATCATTTGTCTCCGATCTTCTTCTGATTGCCAACAATCACCGTGACCAGCTTGTCCAGCTGCAAGTATCGTTTGGCAACTCGATCGATGTCATCCGGCGTGACTTTTTTGATACGCTCAGCATACCGGACCGGATAATCCGAGCCAAGTTGGAAAAATTCGACTTGGGCGAGGAAATTCGCTACTTTTCTATTCGTGTCCAGCCGCAACGGGAAGCTGCCCGTGAGATAATCTTTGGCATCGTTCAGTTCCCCCTCGGTTACCCGTTGCTCGCGCATTCGGCGAATCTCGTCCCGCACAATACGAATGGCCTCGTGGGCGGTTTCATTCTTGGTCTGCATGACAAATGTGAAGGTGCCATGGCTCTTTTCCGAGTCAAAAGTGCTGTACACAGAATAGGCCAAGCCGCGTTGGTTGCGCACCGAATCCATCGCGCGGGAAGAAAATCCGCCGCCACCCAAAATATAATTCATGACCTGGATCGCATAGTAATCCGGATTGCCCCGCGCGACGCCTTCATGGCCCATGATGATATTGGCCTGCGTTAGATCCCTATTGAAGCGAATCACCTGTGGAACGGCTACCGCCGACGGAATAAGAAGTTGGCCGCTCGACTCACCTTTGCGCCAAGACCGCAGTGCCTGGTTCATGGCTTCCATCATCTCCTGTTGGGAAACATCTCCAACCACGGCCATAATTGAACGGTTCGGACGATAATAGCGCTCATAGAATTCCTTGACGTTCTTTTGCTGCAGGGACCTCACCGACGATTCCGTCCCCTCCACCGGCCGGCCATAGGGGCTCTTCGGATAGAGGGCTGCGGCAAATCTCCTTTGAGCTATATCGCCCGGATTCTCGTCGCGTGCTCTGATCGCCGCGATGATCGACTGCTTGTGTCGATCCATCTCCTCTTGCGGAAAAACCGACGATGTCAAGATGTCCGCCAACAAATCGAGGCCGGTTGCAAGATCTTTTTTAAGCACCGTCAGGCTGACACTGACAAGATCGTCGCTGGTTCTCGCGGATAAACTCGCGCCGATGAAATCGAGCGCGTCGCTGATCTGAACCGCGCTCCGGCGCTGGGTACCGTAGGTCAAAAGCCGTGCCGTGAGATTAGCCACTCCCTCTCGGGTCGGCTCGTCATAGCGCGAGCCCGCGTCAATCAAGAGCTCGATCGAAACCATCGGCAGCGCCCTCTGCTCCGATGTCAATAGCACCATGCCGTTATCGAGCTCGGCTCGCTTCGGGATAAGGTCGGCCTGCAACCGGCCTATCGGTATGACCGCGCAGCAACAAATGATAACCAGACTACTGAGAATTTTTTTCATTCGCCTTTTTGGACCGTCGGAACCATGATTCCGACGGTTCTCCGATCGTGGTCGAGATACTGTTTGGCGACCCTGCGGATATCTTCACGGCTAACTTTTCTGATGCCGTCAATATA
>JBGPIK010000408.1:0-6094 GCA_041484845.1 Binatia bacterium
CAAATCGGGCGTTGCGAGTTCGGTGGATCAGCCCTTCTATGTTGCCATCGTTCAGACCTAGGTTGAGCACGGTATCCATCATTCCCGGCATCGACTCTCTTGCGCCTGAACGAACCGAAACCAGCAACGGATTATCCGGGTTGCCAAAATCGCGGCCGAGGATTTTTTCGATACGGCGTAAATTTGCTGCAATTTGGGAATCGAGTCCTTTGGGATACTGGCGTCCGTGCGCGTAGTAAGACGTGCAGACGTCGGTGGTTATGGTAAAGCCCGGGGGCACAGGGACGCCGATACGAGTTAACTCGTGCAGGCCGGCTCCCTTACCGCCGAGCAGTTCGCGCATGCGTGCATTACCTTCGGCTTTGCCGCCTCCGAAGAAGTAAACTAATTTTTTCCTCTTGGGCGTGTTTTTAAACTTATGCGCCGTTGGCATTTTTATCTCTCGTCCATGCGGGGATAATTCACGGGTTGGGGTCGATACATTAAACTCAAGCGAATTCATAGAGAAAGGATGCCGATTTGACCTCTCGGTCCATATGATACTGAATGAATTCCTGCACTAAAGAACGGATCTCGGTTATGACCGAGGATGGCAATGAAATGCGCGGCGCCACTGTGCTGTGCTCTGCCTGAAGATTCTTTAAGATTTCCACAGCTGTCGCGCCGATTAAAAGAGTTTGCTTTCTGGTGCGAGCACAAGTGTCGCACAGAATGCCCCCATCTCTAACGCTAAAATGCCATTGCGCTACAGTTTGTAGACGATCATGGCCGCAATATTTACAGTGGTCGAGTAATGGTTGGTACCCGGTCAGCCGCAATAATCTGAGCTCAAATGAGGTGAGAAATCTCAGTGACGGCTCATTCTCGTCCAAATAACCAAGACCATTTTTCAAGTGCTCAAAAACCAAACGGTTGTCTTCCCTTTCAGCGATGAGCCCTTCGGTTATTTCAACCATGTACGAAGCGTGGGAGATTTTCACCAGGCTGGTAAATAATTGTTTGAAGCCAACCAACAAATCCGCCGCTACAATAAAAGCCAGACTACGGTTTGGGTAATCTTGAATATGAAGCTTGACCAGGGAAAAGGGCTCGAGCGAATTGGCGAATCGCTTGCGTGAATGCCTGGCACCTTTAGCAATGCCGCTTATCTTTCCCAAATCCTCGGTTAGAAAAGAAACAATTTTGTCGCACTCGCCAAAGGGCCGGGTGCGCAGGACGATGGCTGCGGTAATGTGGCTAACAGGCATACGACACAGACTAAACTCGTATATAGGTTATCATTTTTTCATATTGCGGGCAAGTAATTAAAATATCAAGTGTTTTTCGACGACTTAAGCTTGACATCAACGAACACCGTGGTTAAATTCGCGGCACTATAAAGTTTCGGAGAAAGTGACCGTAATGTCTGACCAAGATAAAAAACAGGCTACCGACACTGAACCGCCTGCAGCTGAAGGATCCGCCGCAGATCGTTCTGAACTAGAAACACTTCGTCAACAGTTGGAATCGAAGGAACAAGAGGCAAAAGCTGCCTACGAGCGGCTACTCCGGCAGGCCGCTGAACTTGAAAATTTCAAAAAAAGAACGATACGAGAGAGAGAAGAATCGATTCGTTTTGCCAATGAAGCTCTGGTAAAAGACCTCCTACCCGTCGTTGATAATCTTGAGCGGGCCGTTGCTCATGCTCAAGGAGGCGGTAATGGTAAGCCTTTGGTGGAGGGAGTTGAAATGGTCCTCAAAGGGTTACTCGATGTTCTCAACAAACACGGCGTCACACCCGTCGAAGCTGTGGGACAGCCCTTCGACCCGGTAAAGCACGAAGCAATCGCTCAGGTAGAGAGCGACAACCACGAGCCGAACACCGTTGTCCAAGAGCATCACAAGGGATACCTGTTCAACAGTCGGCTGCTTCGTCCAGCATTAGTAAGCGTGGCCAAGATATCCGAACGAAAAAAAAACGGCGGCACCGAGGTTGAAAACGGCCCCGCCGATGATTAAATAAATTTTTGGGCAAATTTCTGAAAGGTTTCGAGGAGTAATCAAATGGCAAAAGTAATTGGGATTGACCTAGGGACAACCAACTCCTGTGTAGCAATCATGGAGACTGGCGACCCAAACGTCCTTGCCAACGCCGAGGGGAGTCGAACCACCCCTTCGGTGGTCGCTTTTACGGATAGCGGTGAGAGATTGGTCGGCCAAATCGCCAGACGACAAGCAATCACTAACCCTGAGAATACCATTTCTGCCGTCAAGCGTTTAATCGGCCGACGTAGTGACGATCCGCTGGTTCAAAAAGCAGCGAAAGTGCTCCCGTACAAGATCGTTCGTAACGACAACGGCGACGCCTGGGTAGAAATCCGCGGCAAACAATACAGTCCCGCAGAAATCTCTGCGTTCATCTTGCAAAAGATGAAACAGACCGCCGAAGATTATTTGGGCGAGAAGGTGTCTGAGGCGGTCATAACAGTTCCGGCTTATTTCAACGACAGTCAACGACAGGCGACGAAAGACGCCGGCCGTATCGCGGGTTTGAATGTTTTGCGCATTATCAATGAACCCACGGCCGCCTCTTTGGCTTACGGTCTGGAAAAGAAAAAAGACGAAAAAATCGCCGTCTTCGATCTCGGGGGTGGAACTTTTGATATTTCAATATTGGAACTCGGTGACGGCGTTTTTGAGGTCAAAGCGACAAACGGCGATACATTCTTAGGCGGCGAAGATTTTGATCAACGCGTTATCGATTACTTGGCTGACGAGTTCAAGAAAGATCAAGGAATCGATTTACGTAAGGATCGCATGGCTTTGCAGCGTCTTAAAGAGGCCGCCGAGAAGGCAAAGTGTGAACTCTCGTCTTCAATGGAGACAGATATCAATTTACCGTTCATAACCGCGGACCAACAAGGGCCGAAGCATCTCAATATAAAGTTGACTCGTTCGAAGCTTGAGGCTCTGTGCGCGGATTTGATTGATCGAACTGAAGGACCTTGCCGTCAAGCACTCAAGGACGCCGGTCTCAGTCCGAGTGACATCCACGAGGTCATTTTGGTTGGCGGTATGATCCGTATGCCGGCGGTGCAGGAAAGAGTAAAAAAGATTTTCGGTAAAGACCCTCATAAAGGGGTTAATCCGGATGAAGTGGTTGCCGTGGGAGCCGCTATACAAGCGGCCGTTCTCAAAGGTGAGGTTAAGGATGTATTGCTGCTTGACGTGACTCCGCTATCGCTAGGTATTGAGACTCTTGGCGGAGTTTTCACTAAACTCATCGAGCGCAACACGACAATACCGACTAAGAAAAGCCAAGTTTTTTCAACGGCACAAGATAATCAGACGGCGGTTTCGATCCGCGTTTTTCAAGGGGAGCGTGAGATGGCTGCCAATAACAAGCTCCTCGGGCAGTTCGATCTCGTTGGAATTCCTATGGCTCCGCGCGGCATGCCGCAGGTTGAAGTGACATTCGATATTGATGCGAATGGTATTGTTCATGTCGGGGCCAAAGATCTCGGTACCGGGAAGGAGCAATCGATTAAGATCACCGCATCCAGCGGTCTCAGTGAAGAAGAAATCAAGCAGATGGTTAAGGACGCGGAAGCCCACGCTGCCGAGGACAAGAAACACAAGGAAACGGTGGAAGCTCGGAATCAACTGGATTCCCTCGTCTATTCGACGGAGAAATCGCTCAAAGAATATGAGGGTGAACTTGATGCCGGCGTGAAAGAAAAGATCGAGACCGCCTTGAAGGAAGCCAAAGGAGCGTTGGAAGGCCAAGATGCCGAGGCTATGCGCCGCGCGGCGGAGCAATTGAGCCAATCGTCACATAAATTAGCCGAGGCGATATATGCAAAAGCTTCGCAGCAGCAATCTACCCCGCAGCAGGAAGAGGGGAAGCACGATGGCCAGACGCCGGGTGGAGACAAGAAAAAGAAAGACGATGTCGTGGATGCGGATTTTGAGGAAGTCAAGGATTAGTTTCGGACGAAAGTTCAAATTGTCCGACCCCATAAGCCCCTACTCCCGCTGACTGTTATGGAGAGGGGCTTTGTTGTTTATACAGAGAATCCGCATCGAGAGGTAAGTTTTGAACGGCAAGAAGGATTACTACGAAATGCTCGGCGTGAATCGCACTGCGAGCGAAGAAGAAATTAAGAAGGCCTACCGAAAACTCGCTCTTCAACATCATCCGGATCGTAATCCCGGAGATAAGCAAGCAGAAGAAAAATTCAAGGAAGTTTCTGAGGCTTATCAGGTCTTGTCTGACCCGCAGAAGCGCGTTCAATATAATCAGTTCGGGCATGCCGCGTTTGGCGATGGCGGACCCTTCGGAGGTGGATTTGATTTCACGGCCGGATTCGAGGATATTTTCGGAGATATATTCGGCGAGTTTTTCGGCGCTGGAAGCGGACGGCGGCGCGGCCGGAGCCGTGGCGAGGATCTTCGTTACAACTTGACGTTGACCTTTGAGGAAGCTGTCGCGGGAAGCGAGAAAAAAATCAAAATTCCGAAGCACGGTCCGTGCGAAACGTGTCATGGCAGCGGCGCCAAGGCTGGCACGGCGCCGCAGACGTGCCCCACCTGCCGCGGTCGCGGCCAGGTGAGTTTTCAGCAGGGGTTTTTCAGTGTCTCGCGCACCTGCAATCAATGTCAGGGCCAAGGATCTATTGTTAAAACTCCTTGCGCGGACTGCGGCGGCGCAGGGCGAACAAGAAAGATGCATACGCTTAGCGTAAAAATACCGGCTGGCGTTGATACCGGTTCGCGGTTGAAGTTGAGCGGCGAGGGTGAGGGCGCGGCGGCAGGAGGATCGCCGGGTGATTTATACGTCGTTATTCAGGTTGAGCCCCATCCGATCTTTGTGCGAGACAATCTTGATATCCTCTGCGACATTCCCGTCAGTTTCGTACAGGCGGCGTTGGGTGCGGAATTCGATGTCCCAACACTCGAAGGCAAGGTCAAAATGAAAATTCCGCCGGGTACACAGTCGGGCAAAGTTTTCCGTATGAAAGGCAGAGGAATCAAAGATGTTCAAGGATATCACCAAGGCGATCAGCATGTCCGCATCACGGTTGAAACACCGACGCACCTTACTTTCCGGCAGAAGGAACTTCTAAAGGAATTTGCCGCTTCGAGCGGGGAAGAGGTCAATCCTTTGTCGAAAGGCTTCTTCGAAAAAATGAAAGAGTTGTTCGGCTAAACTGCACCGCGAAGCTGAAAATACCCTTGATCCGTAGTTCAGCCGAGTTTTACCCTTTCCCGAAAACACCTGCGAGAGAGATATTTTTGTTGACCTGCAATGCCACTGTGATTAACTAGATGCGAGGGCAAATGAATGAGCGAAGCTGAATGGAAAGCCGAAGGGCAAGACAACAAAGGTTCTCAAGTCGAGATCCCCGACGTTATACCGCTTTTACCGATTCGCGATATTGTTATTTATCCTTACATGATGTTGCCGCTCTTCGTCGGGCGGGACGTGTCGATCCGCGCGGTTGAAGAATCCCTTTCACGCGATCGCTTGATCTTTCTCGTTGCGCAGAAGAATTCCGCCGAAGAAAATCCAAGTCCGTCAGATATCCACCGGGTGGGAACGATAGCGTCCATCATGCGCATGCTTAAACTTGCGGATGGTCGAGTGAAAATTCTCGTTCAAGGGCTTTCCAAAGGAGAAGTTGACAGCTTTCTCCGAGAGAGACCTTTCTTCGAAGTCAAAGTCCGCAAGGTCATCGAGCCCACCTTGCCGGAAGCGCCGATCGAGATTGAAGCATTGATGCGCACCGCCAAAGAAAAAATTGAGCAGATATTGAACCTCAAAAATCTGCCGCCGGAAATTGTCATGGTGACGGACAACATCAGCGACCCCGGTGTCCTCGCCGATCTTGTGGCGTCGAACCTGCGGCTTAAAATCGAGGAGAGTCAGGCGATTCTCGAAATTTTTGACCCCATTGAACGCTTAAAAAAAGTGAACGAACTCCTTTCTCGCGAGCTGGAACTTTCGACCATGCAGGCGCGGATTCAAAACCAGGCGAAAGAGGAGATGAGCAAGACGCAACGGGATTATTTTCTGCGCGAGCAACTGAAACAGATTCAACAGGAGCTCGGTGAA
>JBGPIK010000409.1:0-6094 GCA_041484845.1 Binatia bacterium
CGAGACGTTCCGGAAGTTGTTCCAATAGTTGTAGGCGGATGTAGCGAAGCGCAATCCGGGAATGAATTCTCCTGTCACCCATGCTACGGAACTGCGCTACGCCGCAGGGCTCCACCCATCCTACATTTGGAATGCGTCTTGCCGTAGGAGGGGTGGAGGCGTTGTGTGCCGATACCCATCGCTTTTGCGCGTCACGCCAAACACGAAAATTGCTTCCGTCTCTTCGTAACACCCTGATTCACACTCTGTCCTTTGGCGGTCCGATTTCTTCGGAAACGTTCCGTAGGATGGCTGGAGCGCAGCGACGCCCATCAAAGCCACACGATTATTTTGTTGAAAGTGTCCAATATTGGACAGATTTTGTTTTGCATCCATGTAGGTTACATGCAAGTATGAAGTAGCGAGATTAAATCTATTACGAGGTACCACCCTGACCATTAGGTAACACTTGCGAGCGTTTTACCAGTCCTCATGAGAGAGGCTGCGCGTACGGCACGCAGTAGGCTGGAGGGTTTAATCGATGGCTAATCTAAAGGCAAGGTTATTCTTTAAAATAAGGGACTATCAGTTCGTGAGACTTGGAAACCAACAATTTTGCCGACCAAAAATAGGAGGGTAGATCTATGGCCGACCAGACGACTCAACAAGAGGTGTTATTAGACGTCAGAGTGGCTGAAGCCTCACGCCTATATAAGTTTTATCTTAACCAGGAAAAGAAGATCCTGGGAACCATAGCTGTGATCCTTTTCCTAACCACTTGGGAGGCATTCGGCAACTGGTTCCAAATTGTCAACCCGATGTTCATGAGCGCTCCGTCACTGGTTTTTAACGCCGGGGTTCAGATGTTTGCGTCGGGCGAGATCTGGAACGACTTGTACATCAGTGGCATCGAATTCGCCTGGGGGTATTCGCTTTCCGTGATCTTCGCTGTCCCTTTTGGCATCGCAATCGGTTGGTACAAGCGATTTGCCTGGGTCTGCGACCCGTTTGTTAACGCAATGAACGCAACCCCACGCATTGCCCTCTTGCCCCTCGTCATTATTTGGCTGGGTATCGGCGTTCTCTCGAAAGTTGGTATTATCTTCTTGGGCGCAGTTTTTCCCCTGTTGATCAACACTCGGGATGGTGTAAAGACGACTCCGGCCAACCTACTTACCGCAGCTAGAAGCTTTGGGGCTTCGGAGTGGATGATCTTTAAGTCTGTCGTGCTTCCGTCTACCGTGCCATTCATTTTGACCGGTTTGCGATTGGCGGTGGGCCGCGCTCTTATCGGAGTCATGGTGGGTGAGCTCTACGCGGCGACAGCGGGGATTGGTTTTATGATCACGGTCGCCGGCGCAACCTTCCAGACCGACAAGGTCTTCGTCGGAGTTCTTATCTTCGCCATTTCGGGAATGACCCTGACCGCTGTGCTGGACCGCCTCGAACACCGCTTCGACAAATGGCGTCCAAAGGTGGGCGCAGAATAGTTTCCTCAATTGCAGAGTTGACAAAAGTTGTTGTCATAAAAGGTGGCGTTTCGGAAAAATCCGGCGCTACCTTTTTTTTGCTTCGAACGAGATAGAATTTTGCTTTAGCAGCGCTCCACCCCATCCTACATCCGGAATTACGTTACCGTAGGATGGGTGGAGGCGTTGTGTGCCGATACCCATCGCTTTGCATCTCACCCAACGTTGAACAATCGCCGCACCTCGTCACTCGTTAACTGAACGCCACCTATCCACATGGTGAGCTTGGAGGTCCCGTTTCATCGAAAAAAAACGATGGGTATCGCGGAGCCCGTCCTGAGCCATGCCGAAGGGCTCCACCCATCCTACAAAATTCAAAAGTCATCCGACGTAGGATGGGTGGAGGCGCTTTGTGCCGATACCCATCGTATTTGTCATGACGGTGGGTTGTGGCTCTGCTCTCTAATCCACCCTACCGGATTAAATTTCTACGGCGGGCCGCTCGCCGCGCTGATGCGATCGATTTCTTGTAGCAGCTTAGCCTGCGTTGGTCGATCGGCCGGTTCCCGACTGCGGTGCGCAAAGAGAATGTTTCCCGTGCGGTCGATCAGGAAGTCGCCCCCCGCCTGTTGAATGTCCTCTTTGCCGTAGTCTTGCCGCTTCTCGCCTGCTCGCAGCAACTTAAAGTAGAGCTTTAAGGTCGCGGGCGAAAAGACGCGCCGCCAGGAGAGGCGCGGTAAAGCGAAAGCCCCATAGGCGCGTCGATTGGGATCGGCCAAAATCGCAAATGGCCACCGGTGATACTCCTGATAACGGACAAGCATGGCCGGTTCAGCAAACGATATGACGATAATGGAAACGCCGCGACGGCTGAATTCAGATTGTGCAGCTTGCACCTCGCCGAGGTGGTATTGGCAAGGAAGTCAGGCCAGGTGCCTGAGAAAAATCAGGAGAGCGTAATTTTGGAAATAATCCTTTATGGAAACCGCGCGGGCGCGCAGATTATAGAAGTGTAACTCATCGATGCAGACAGCTTTCATTGCAGCAAGCGCGCCCGCCCTCTGAACCGACGTGGACCGGAACATCAGGCGAACGCGCCAGCTACAGCAGCAAATTTGAACAGCGCACCGGCGCCTCCGACTAGCGCCCTGCGCTACAGCCTACATGCTACCAGCGGTTACGCCCGCCGCCGCCGCCGCCACCGCGTCTCTCCCCTCCACCGAAGCCACCGCCAGAACGCTTCTCCTGAGGACGAGCCTCATTGACCGTTAGGTTACGGCCATCGAGGTCGGTCCCATTAAGCGCTTGAATCGCTTTCTGAGCCTCGTCTTGCGACGCCATTTCGACGAAGCCGAAGCCTCGCGAACGACCCGTGAACTTATCCGTGATCACTCGCGCAGACTCAACGGTTCCGTGCGCTGAAAAGATCTCCTGTAGTTGCGCATCGGTGGTTGCATACGGCAGACCACCTACGTAGATTTTACTGCTCATGCCCTTCTCCTTCTGTTGTTAAAGAGTTGTGGTCTTTCACCCTGTGAGCCTGATCACCGCTGGAGCAGAACATGGAATGCACAACACGCTCTGGTCGGATTTATCCGCGAAGCACCGAGTCGCAAGGAAAGACACCCTAGACCTTCACCCCTATTTTTCCCACTATCAGAAGGCCCCATACTGAAGTGTGATTTTAGATTAACCTGTGAACCGGGGGTCTTGCAAGCCATCCGTAATAAATTTTTTTCGCCCGATTTTCGACCCCTTTCCCGGACCAAAGTCTTGCGCCCGCCGGAAATTTTGTATTAAGTAATCCGCTATAATTCCCAAAAAACGACCCTATCCCAAGGAGGTTTTATGTACCGGACCGATATGTACGAAGGTATGCTGGCCGAAACCATCCCGATGCAGGGACATAAAGGGGATATGATTAATGCCTATTACGCGCGGCCGCTGGGGGCCGGCCCTTTTCCAGGCATGGTCATCATCCACCACGCCCCGGGGTGGGATGAGTGGTATCGGGAATGCGCGCGCCGTTATGCCCATCACGGCTATGTCACGATTTCCCCCAATCTCTATTTCCGCGATGGCCATGGAACAGCCGAAGACGTCGGCGCCAAAGTTCGCTCGGGTGGCGGGATACCCGACGATCAAGTGCTGGGCGATCTCGAGGGCGCATTAAAGGTTCTGCGCTCGCAGGCCTATGTCAGCAAAAAGATCGGCGTCTTTGGAACCTGCTCCGGCGGGCGTCACGGCTTTCTGGCAGCGTGCCGGTTGAAGGGCGTCGATGCGTTAGTCGAGTGCTGGGGCGGCCGCGTAGTCATGTCCAAAGAAGATCTCACCCCCAAACAGCCCGTCGCGCCGATTGATTATACTAAAGATCTCTCGTGTCCGATGATCGGACTATTCGGCAACGACGACAAATCGCCATCGCCGGAGCAGGTGAACCAGCACGAGACGGAACTCAAGAAACAGGGCAAGAACTACGAATTTCATCGCTATGACGGCGCCGGCCATGGTTTTTTCTATTATGATCGCCCGGCCTATCGGCAGGAGCAGGCTGTGGACGGGTGGAAAAAAATCTTCGCGTTCCTGGAGAAGCATCTAGCCTCTTAACGGGAGTGCTGAAAGACTCTGAAATAAGGCTCGTCAAAAAGGTCCTATAGGCGGATGACCGAATTGGAGTATGGCAGTATTGGGATGTTGGGTCTTAAGCGCATCACTCCACCACTCCAATACTTCAGTCTTGAAGTAGATCGTCCATTTTTTTCAAACGCCTGTCAATTTTCGAACGAACGAAAGGAGCCCCTATGTGCACGATGATTGTTCATCAAGCAAAGATCGATGGCCGCGGCAAAGGAAGCAGCGGCTGGTTTAAACTCGACGAAGCCAACGTTTCCTACGATCACCCTTATGACATGCCTCTGGAACACGCGTTAAACATTGATTTCGTCAATGCGGCCGAGGGCCCGTCGGCGCGGGTCGCGGTGGAGCTCAGTGTCGAAGCGGCCCGTAATCTGGTGAAGAGCATAGAAGCAGTACTGGCGCAGGCAGAACAACGCGGCGTGTTGGAAGACGCGCCTTTGGCGCTATCCCGCTGACGATCGGCCATAGAAGCGGGCGGCCGCGATCAGCGACTCGCCTGCTTCTATGCGTTTGCACGTCACCTTGTTTATCATTCTAATCTCGATGCGGCTCTGTTAATTTTTCCGCAACATTACAAATGGATTCAAACCACACGGCCGACCAGCGCATCCGGCCCTGGTCGGCGCTGCTGTTTCGTGACTACAGGCTGCTCTGGAGCGCCGGCGTGCTTAGCGCGCTGGCGATTCAGATCCGCAATGTTTCCACTCTTTATCAGGTCTACCAACTCTCCGGCTCGGCTTTTAAGCTCGGGCTCACAGGATTTTTAGAGGCCCTGCCCTTCATCATTTTTGGTTTGTTTGCCGGCGCAGTCGCCGATGCCTTTGACCGCAAGAAAATGCTCGTGGCGACCGTTTCGCTGCAACTGTTTCCGAGTTTAATACTCGCCGTGCTCACCCTCACCGGCGCCATTCAGGTTTGGCATATCTATTCGCTGGGTCTCGTGGGAGCGTTCGTCGAGGTGTTCAATTGGCCGGCGCGTTCCGCGTTCATCCCGCGTTTGGTGCCACGCCCGGTCTTACTCAACGCGATGGCCTTCAGCACTATGATTTTGCAAACAAGTTTTCTCATCGGTCCGACCGTGGGCGGCTTTCTGATCGATCAGAGCGGTCTGGCGGTGACCTATTTTTTCAGCTCGCTGCCGTTTGTCCCGTCGCTGATCGCCCTGTTCGCGATTCGCGCTTCGGGGGAGCCTGAAGGCGAGCGGCGCCGCGTCAATTTGCGCAGCATCGTTGAAGGTGTCGAGTTCATTTGGATTCAGCGCATTGTATTGTCACTCTTCCTGCTCGATTTTGGCGTGACGCTGGTGGGCTTTTACCGGCCGATACTACCGATTTTCGCAGCCGACGTATTTCAGACGGGGGCATCCGGACTGGGAATCCTTTATGCCGCGCCGTCACTCGGCTCGCTTCTAGGTTCGATGGCGTTACTGACGGCCGGTGATGTTAAACGAAAAGGGTTACTGGTCATTATTGCCGCCCTCTTCTTCGCCGCCGGCCTCGCCCTGTTGGGGATCTCACAGTGGTTCTGGATGGCGGTGGGCGCCGTCATGATTCTCGGCTTCACGGATTCCCTCAGTGTCGCTATTCGCCGCACCGTAGTCCAACTTCTCGCTCCCGACGGCATGTTGGGCAGAGCCGCGAGTTTGATTACCGTGTTCGCTCAGACGACCAATGGTTTGGGCGCGCTGCTCGCGGGCATAGCGGCGCAAAACTTTGGCGCGCCCCATGCGTTACTGATGGGCAGCGTTTTGTGTTTTTTCATGATCATCGCGATTTCTATTGTGATTCCCCAACTATGGCAATATCGATCACAATGAAAAGCAACAACCAGTGAGCGGAAGGCGAAATACTCGCTACTCACGACTAATCAGGCATTGGGCGGAAGTACTGTTACCATCCTCCCCCGCGCGAGCGCTTGTCTTTACCCATAATCCCCCTTGCTGGGAAAAGGGCGGGATGATGACGGAGCGAGTTGTTGAGCAGAATGAAGATTTTGAACGAGCAAGATAC
>JBGPIK010000410.1:0-6093 GCA_041484845.1 Binatia bacterium
GTTTGCATCTTGGTTTTTGCGGCCATCTTTGCCGATTTCCTGGCCAACGATAAACCTTACTATCTATCCTATCGAGGTAAGACTTATTTCCCCGTATTCCGCAGCTATCTGGTCGGCGCCGGCCTCAGCCAGTGGCCGGCGTAACTGCTAAATGTAAATTTTAAAAAACTCGGCGGCTCTGAGGCGATTTTTCCGCCGATTCCCTACCGCCCCGGCAATATCGATCTTCTTGCTCCCTATGGAACGCCTTCCGCAAGACACTGGTTTGGCACGGATAGACTTGGGCGTGACATCATGGCGGGAATGATTCACGGCTCACGGATTTCGCTTTCAATCGGATTCGTGGCGGTGGGCATCGCCGTCGTCATCGGCGTCATTCTCGGTGCGCTCGCCGGCTACTTCGGCTCGTGGGTGGATTTAATCATCTCCCGGTTGTTTGAAATCATGCTATCGATCCCGACGTTCTTCCTGCTGATCACGGTCGCGGCGCTCTTGCCGCCAAGCATTTTTCTCACGATGGCGATCATTGGCGCGACCAGCTGGGTGGGCATCGCGCGTTTTACCCGCAACGAGTATTTAAAAATCCGCAATCTGGATTACGTGACCGCGGCCATCGCCCTGGGAGTTTCGAACCGCAAAATCATGTTTAAGCAGATCCTGCCGAATGCGCTCGCGCCCGTCATTGTTTCAGTCGTCCTTGGGATTGCCGGCGCGATTCTTGTCGAGTCCAGTTTGAGCTTTCTCGGCATCGGCGTGCCCGCCGAACTTGTGACCTGGGGCTCGATACTGCACGAAGCCAGCAGCGCGACCTTTGCCTGGTGGTTGGCGGTGTTTCCCGGGGCGGCGATTTTTATCACCGTGCTTGCCTATTATCTCGTTGGTGAAGGGCTGCGTGAAGTTCTCGATCCGCGTTTGCGGGGCTTGCGCTAGGAACGCTATTTCTGTTAAGTCGGTGCCGAGCTTAACCACATCCGTGTTAGGAGAATTTTGCATGAAGCGCTTGAGCCTCTTTGCCCTCGTGCTGGCGGTTTTTCCGTTCCCGATCTCGCTCCACGCCCAAATCAACAAACCAATCTACGTGTCTTTGCCGGGGCCGGGAAACGTGCAGCATCTCGCCTATGTTGTCGCCAAGGAGAAAAAATTTTACGACGAGATGGGGCTGTCGAACGTGAATATCGTTGTGTTGCGCGGCAACGCGATGAACGTTCAAGCGTTGATTTCCGGCAGCGTGCATTATTCGTCCGCCTTCGGGCCGTCGATGCAGGCGATGTTTCGCGGCGAACCGATCCGAATTCTTCTGCAAATCTTCAATCAGATTCCTTTTGGATTGATTACCCGACCGGAAATAAAGCGGCTGGAAGATTTGAAAGGGCAGAAGATTGCCGTCACCTTCGGCGGCTCAACTTATAGCGTGCTGCAGGCGCTGTTCGCCAAATATGGCTACAACGAAAAATTCGCCGAGTATTTGAATATCCCGGATAATGAAGGAAAGGCGATTGCGTTGATGCAAGGACGCGCGGTGGCGGCGTTGATGGCGCCACCGACGGATCGGCCGCTGCTGAAGGCGGGCATGAAACGGTTGATTTACCTTGGCGATGAGTTCAAAAACGTGCCCTTCAGCGCGTTGCAGGCAACCGCCAAACAGATTCAGGACGAACCGGACATGACCCAACGAATCGTTAATTCTGTCGTCAAGGCGCTCTATTGGATTCGCGCCAACCGCGAGGGTACCATCGATATTATTCAGAAACAGGGAAGGTTGGATCAACGTGAAATCGCCGCGTCGCTTTACGATCTTATGCGCGACGCCTTTGTTCCAGCGCTCAGTCCGGAAGGCATCTATAAACGCGCGGAATTGGAGTTCGCGGTTTTGAAAGAGCGTCCCAACTTCAAACCGGAGCAGTTTGTCGACGACCGTTTCTACAAAGCCGCACTCAAGACGTTGGCGCGCGAACCGGGCGCGAGAATGTAAGAAGGAGAAGAAAACCGTGGAAGCCAAAAGCCGTAGTCTCGAAGATATAAAAAACGACATCGCGCGCCGGGCCGGAAGAATCAATCCATTCGAGCGGGTTATTCCTGAAGAGGTTCACGATCTACTGACCCGACTCACGAGTCTCGATCCCGATCTTTGGGGTAAAGAGTGGGGCAAACTGGGAGCGCATCATGAAGGGCTCGCTGCAGAGCTGGAAAAAGAAGGAAAAAAAGATCAGGCGGGCAAGTCCTATTATCAAGCCTATGAATATTACCGTATCGGCCGCTATCCGGTGCCCAGCAGTCCGGAGAAAATGAACTGCTACAGAGGCGTTCTGCGCGCATTTCTCAAAGCGGCTCCGTATGTCGAGCCGCCGGCCGAGCGCATCGAGATTCCCTTCGAGGGGAAGAAAGTGGTCGGCTACCTGCAAATCCCGAGAGAAACCGTTTGTCCGCCGGTGGTGATGCATTGGGGCGGGGTCGATGGTTGGAAGGAAGACCGGCGCAGCAATAGCGAATTGCTGCACAAAGAGGGAATGGCGACGTTTACGATCGATATGCCTGGGACCGGCGAGAATCCCGTGCTCGGCAATGACCCGCGCGCGGAGCGCACCTTTTCCGCGGCCTTGGATTACCTCGAGGGCCGCTCCGACATTGACGGCAAGCGGATTGCGGTAATGGGCGGAAGCTTCGGCGGCTACTGGGCGGCGAAGGTCGCGCACGTCGAAGCTAAACGATTGCGCGGCGCCGTCAACTGGGGGGCGGGCGTCCATCTAACCTTTCAAGAGGAGTGGCTGCGCCCTGCGCTCACCGTTACGGCTTCGCAGTACCTAATGGGGCCGGCGAGCTTACTGGATGCGCGCTCGTACATCTTCGGCGCCAAAACGCTTGAAGAGGTGCTGAAAATCGCGCCGACGCTGTCGCTCGTGACGCAAGGGCTCATCGATCAACCTTGCGCGCCGCTACTTTGCATCAACGGCAAGGAAGACGATCAGCATCCCGTGCAGGATATCTATTTGCTTCTGGAGCACGGCAGTCCCAAGGACGTTCGGATCATGCCGGGCGCAGGGCACATGGGGCGCAAGCCGGGCCAAGGCAACGATGAAGTTCAAGGGATCGTGACCCGTTGGCTTAGAGAAAGGCTCTCATAAAGGAAAGACGATATGGCTCGCATCGCCACCATTAACAATAAAGAAGATCTGCCGCCCGAAGATCGCTCGGTTTATGAGACGATTGCGCAGAGCCGCGGCGCGGTGAAAGGTCCCTTCGTTGCGTTGCTCCACAGTCCCGAGCTCGCTGCGCGAACGGCGCATCTGGGACGCTATCTGCGCTTTGAAGGTGTACTCGATAAAAAAGTCGTCGAGCTGGCGACGGTTGCGGCAGCGCGGGAGCTCGAGTGCAAACACGAATGGGCCGCGCATATTATTTACGCGCAAGATGCCGGCGTGCCGCTCAAAACCATCCGCGCCATCCATCAAAGAAAAGGCATGGAGCATTTTTCCTCGGAAGATGCGCAAGTCATCAGCTACGTTCAGGAGGTTTTGCGCTGGCGCCGCGCCAGCGAATCGACGTTTCAGGCGCTCTACGCCCGCTTGGGCGAACGCGGGCTCGTGGAACTCACCACCACCATCGGTTATTACGCGATGCTTGCCTGCGTCCTGAACGGGTTTGACCTGGTGACGACGGACCCGCCGGACGATCTGAAAATCTAGCAGGCTGCTGAAAAAGACTCATATGCTTCGTTGCGCGAAATCGCCTCGCTACAACGTACTGGCTAAGTACGCCTCCGCTTAGCCTGTCCTGAGCGAAGCCGAAGGATCGATTTTTCGCGCGCCTCGCCTCTGAGATCTTTTTGAGCAGCCTGCAAACAGAGTTTTTCAGCAACCTGCTAGAGTTCAATGATCAGAGTTCGATAGAAGTAAAACGTTGAACCTACAACCTTGAACTTTGAACCCGCCTTTGGCCTTCAGTTGACAGGTCGGCAGACTGTTGGATAGTGTCGCAGCAGAGAATTTTGCGAAAGGAATCAGGTTATGAAATTGCAACAACAAGTGGCGGTCATTACCGGAGCGGGAAGAAATATCGGCAAGGCCATGGCGCAACTGTTCGCATCTGAAGGCGCTAAAATAGCGGTTGTTGAGATGCATCAGGGACGGGGCCAGGCCGTCGTCGACGAAATTAACAAATCCGGTCACGAAGCCATGCTCGTGGTTTGTGACGTTGTCAAATCGCGTGACGTGCAGGCGATGGTTGACAAAGTCGTAGCGCGCTTCGGCGGCATCGATATTCTCGTCAATAATGCGGCGCTCACCGATCATGCGACCATTCTCGACAGCGCGGAAGAGGAGTTCGATCAAGTCATCGCGGTCAGCCTGAAAGGACCGTATCTCGTGACAAAATACGTCGCTGCGCAAATGGTCAAGCAGGGCCGGGGCGGCAAAATACTTAACTTCGGTTCGACCTCGGGCATGATCGGACGTGCCGATGGGATCGCCTATGCTGCGGCCAAGGCCGGCGTGATCAATATGACGAAAGCGATGGCGGTGCAGCTCTCACCCTATAGGATTAGAGTGAATTGCATTGTGCCGAACCGTTCCGGCTCTCCGGTCGGCTTCGACGATGACGTTACGGGCAGCCGCACGTTTGAAAATCTCGCGGGCCGGCTCGGTACGGCGGACGATCAAGCCAAAGCCGCGTTGTTTCTGGTCAGCGATGATTCTGACTTCATCTACGGTCACCCGCTAGTGGTCGACGGCGGCGTGATGGCCACGGCGAATTTTCCGAAGAACCAGTTTATTAAATAGCTGGGAGGAAAATCAGCGGGCTTAGAACGCGCCCGGCGCGGACGGGAAAAGCAGCCCTCCCCCTTTTTCTACTATCACTTGGCAACCTGTTTTTGTCCAGCTTTGAAAAAGCTGGGCCGGAGATAGCCGGTCAGATAACAGAATAGGTGACCTCAATCTTCCACCGTGCATTGCCCGATCGGACGATTGCACACGAAGGAAAAGCGCTGCCGCTATCAATTGCGCTTTGGCAATGGTTATGTGGGTGGCGTTAGGATATGACCCTGACATGGCGCAACCACAGGCCGGCACGCGGCAATCCAAACCTTTCAATGTCCAAGCACCGGACGGCGTGCGGATCTCCGCTCAAGAATGGGGCAATCCGGACGGACTCGATATCCTGTTGATCCACGGCTTTTCACAAAGCCATCTCTCCTGGTTGCGCCAGTGCGGCAGTGAGCTGGCAAAAACATTTCGCATTATTACCTACGACATCCGCGGTCATGGCGGCTCGGATAAACCTCTGGACCCGGCCTACTACCGGGATCACCGGCGTTGGGCTGGCGAACTGAAAAGCGTGATGGAAGAGGCTAAGCTCAACAAGCCGGTGTTAGTCGGCTGGTCTTATGGAGGTCGGATTATCGCGGAATATTTGATGGAATACGGCGATAAGAATATCGCGGGAATCAACTTCGTCGCGGCGTTCACCAAAGTAGTTCCGGATCTTCTCGGCCCTGCAGCGCCCGCCGTATTGAAGATGGCGTCGGAAAACCTGGCGGAAAATATTGAGAACACGCTTTCCTTTCTGAAGTTCTGCACGGCCAAGACCCTGCCTCCGGAAGAGCTGCAAGTGATGCTTGCCTACAACATGATCGTGCCGCCGCAGATACGCGCTCATCTGCTGGGACGCCCGGCACCCTATGAGTACGCTCTCAAACAGATTACTGTGCCGGTGCTCGTTAGCCATGGAATGGAAGACCAGGTGGCACTCATCCCTATGGCTCGTTACACCGCCAGTGTTGTTTCACACGCGCAGTCTTCTATTTACGAAGGCGTCGGACACATGCCGTTTTGGGAAGCCGCAGCGCGATTCAACAGTGAGTTAGGCGAATTCGTGACCCAATCCAATAAGCTACTGCGATGAAATAAGTATATCAAGTCAGGGTTGACGATAGGGTCAAATAGTATAGTTCCAGTCGCCGTGGAAATCATCACGCAGCAGGTTGATCTTAGCGCCCGTGTGATTGCTTAGATGCGGCCTTCTTAAAGATTTGCAAAAAATCTCGATTATTCACGATTTACTGACCTAACATAGAGAGTTTTATCACTAAGCGTCGAA
>JBGPIK010000411.1:0-6034 GCA_041484845.1 Binatia bacterium
CCAGATCGACGCTTTAGTAATCCCTTCCCTCACAAATCGACGGTAGTGTCTTGCGGCGGGGTATTTTCTCTTGCCCAACTGGCCCAATACCCAGTCAACGGTTAACCACGAGGGCTTTTTCCCGAGCCCGGCCGTGGCCCCGTAACTGCTCCACTTCCATTGCTCGACTCTCCCCGTCGCTTTGGCTCTCACTGGATTGAGGACCACGTAGCGGCAAACCTCCAAAAGGTGGGTCTCTTTTTGAATGACAATGGCTTTGTAGCGACCCTGCAAGACATGCCCCACGCTCCCATGGCGCCGGTTGTAAACTTGCGTGTAAATGCCGTTAAGCTGGCGCATTCCCTTGGAGAGATTGCCTTCAGGAAGTAGGAAAGTTGAGAAACACAGGGTGAAATTCCGCCGTGTCTAATGTATATTGGTGGCCGTCACGGAGGCTCCCATGGAAGTTTACCCTGGAATCACAATGGACCCGGCAATTCGCTTCGGCAAGCCTTGCATCACCGGCACAAGAATTGATGTGGCAACGGTGCTTGGGAGATTCGCCGCGGGGGATAAAATCGAGGACATACAGCAAGATTATCAGCTCACCCGGGACCAGGTCACGGCGGCACTTGCCTACGCGACGCACGTAGCCGAGCACCTTCCCCCCGCTGTCAAATCTGCATGATCATTCTACTCGACGAGAACTTTCCGCTGCAGTGTTATACTCGGCTCAAACAGGAAGGGTTTTCGGCTGAGCATATCCTACTAACCCACCGGGGCATTCACGACTGAGAAATATTGCTCCGGCTAAAACAAGAGGAGCTACTTTTCCTAACACAAGACGAAGATTTCGTAGACGCGGCACCTGATTGTAAGGCGAGCATCATCTGGTCGCGTGTGTCCCCGTCGATGACCATTGATCGGTGAGTTGAAATCTGGCCCAATGCCGTGAAGCAATTTCATTCTAAAACGTGGAATGAAAAGTTCTTTGAGCTTTACGACGATGGCAAGCTTCACCCGGTCGAAGTTGTAAAAAGATAGAGCCCCGCAATCCGCGCCCCCAAGTGAATTCGCCGACGCCTTTCTACCATTTTGACGATTTGAGAATTGTCAAAACGTGCAAGTTCCCCTCCGATACTGTCCTTGATGAACGATTTGAACCTTGAACATTTGAACGGGCGCTTCTTACTGTTGTTTTTCTTTGGCGCCGCAAACTCCGAGAGTCATTGCGAAGACATCAGACAATATCGACAGTGTGCGCTCGTCTCTTGGCAATAAATCATGCGCGCTCGTTAGCGGTGAACCATGTTGTCAAGCTAGTCAACAACGATGTCCCCATATGAGAAACTCGCCTGGCAGAAAACAATGGTTACGGCTTCTGCAAGCCCAGAGGGATAGGTGTCCCTACATCAGAACTTGACAGGAGAATTATAGGATGTCCCGAAAGTACGGCTATCCCTGGAATTGCTCTAATAAGCTAAACGCGGACGTGACCCTTTTCCCTTTGCAATCTCAGGATACGATAGCGGAAACGCCATGGCTCGCCGGACGGCCCTGTCCAATTCATCAAGGAATTCTCGTCCTAAACCGGCGGCTTGCCGGTTATACCAGCCAACCGCCTCATCAAGCTCATTTTGAGCCGGGGTGAGGAAAACAACTTTCACGACTCGCGGTGTCTGGCCATGACGGACTCATAAGAGACGGTTGGCACCTTGCCGGCTTTATACGC
This sequence comes from Binatia bacterium, assembly GCA_041484845.1. GTDB lineage: Bacteria > Desulfobacterota > Binatia > UBA9968 > UBA9968 > JBGPIK01. The sequence goes on from JBGPIK010000411.1 coordinate 1,712, forward strand.
AGCCCACCGTTTGCGGGCTTCCTCCGCCCACACCCGATCGATTTCCGGGTCCGGTTTGTCGAGGTCAGAAAGAATCGTGTCCACCAAGCGCAACTTTTCAACGTCCGGCAGCTTACGAATCTCTTCGGTTATATCGTCAACATTTTTCGCCATTGCGCCCCCCTTGTAATCGCATAATACCCCAGTTCACCCTCCATTTGAAACTCGACATCCCGCGACGATATAGTGGCGGAGGCGTCCCGCCTCCGCTCCGGCTCTGAAAGCCAGCGACGACACGCCGCTGCGATTGTTGGGGACACGTAACGTCGTTAACCAACCACAATACGATGAACCTTACACGTCAACCTGGAGACGATGATCAAAAAGCTGCGTTGAAGATTGATGAGATAAAAAGGCCAGGCCCCAGCGGCTTGCCCCGATCTCTACCGTTGAACGGCTTGAACGATTTGAACGGGCTTCGATCAGTCTGCCGGCTCAGTCAACTCTGATTCACGGAATGATTCGAGAGCGGCGCACCGATCTTCGATTATTTCTGAACACGAGAGCAAATCGCTGAACCGGCGGCCGCAAGATCCAAGACCTGACCCTGGAGCCAGAACCCTGAACTTTTGAACGGGCTCCGGCATTCATTGAATGATTGTAATAATTGGCATGTCACTGCCACAGTCATCTGATTCCTCGGAGATCGGGGGACAGCGCGAATCCGCGCGGGGGCGTTCGCGGCGTGATCGCGGGCAAGGCCGATTATTCACGGAAGGGTTAAGCCCGCCGGGCAAGAAGACAGATACCAAAGTCTAGATTTGAACTTCTCGTCGAAAAACTTTGTCCAGCTAATCAACAGCGTCCCGGATTTACCTGCTCTGAGAGGACGAGCCACCACTAGCCGACGTAACACAACCGCTCACGGATGGCAAGATACAAGACCTGACCCCATTTCCTTGACCCGTGAAAGAGGCTCTCTATTCCGTAAAAGCCCCCCCAAGTAACTTTGCCGTGCACCCAAACAAGATTTGTGAACTATGTCACTAAGTGATATATTAACCATAATGAAACGGGTTTTCATGACGCGCCACTTCAGTCGATGGCTCAGTAAGACTGATCTTTCGATTGAGGCGCTTTGCGGGGCGGTTGAGGAAATGGAGCGAGGGCTGGTCGATGCCAATCTTGGCGGCGGAATACTAAAGAAACGCGTGGCGCTGCCGGGTCGCGGCAAAAGGGGCAGTACACGCACGTTAGTTGCAACAAACACTGTAAATCGGTGGTTCTTCGTATTTGGGTTTGAAAAAACCGATAGAGACAATATCAACGCAAAGGAGTTAAGCGCGCTCAAAGCTCTTGCTTCTGATCTTCTCCGACTGGGAGTGTCTGAATTGTCGGCCGCTCTAGCGGCAAAAACGTTGCAGGAGATATGCCATGAAAACTAAAACACAAGAGAAAAGTCGAATTTTAGAGGCTGTTCATGGGACGGCCGCCGATCTCCAGTCGGCCGGATTCATTAGCAAGCGGCGAATGCGCGAGTACGATGCGCTCTGTCTCGCCCCGATACCGCGCTACTCGCGGAAGAAGATTCGCGCTTTGCGCCAACGGCACCGTATCAGTCAAGCGGTACTGGCAACGGTTTTAAACACGAGTCTTTCAACCGTGCGTCAATGGGAGATCGGCGCCAAGCAGCCAAGCGGGCCGTCTCTGAAGCTTCTCGACCTCCTCGATCGTAAGGGATTGGAAGCTCTTATCTAGTGGAGCCCCACGGCCTTAGCCTACTCCGCCGAAGTAGCTTCGGCTACGAAGGCCGGGCGGCCGTGGCACCTCTCCACACGCTTCCTACGGGCGCAACCCTCCGTAGCCTTGGCGAAGGAGGGTAACGGCCGGCTTGGGTTTGGCGCCGCTAAAACGGAGAGTCATTGTGCGAAGACATCAGACAATATCGACGGTGTGCGCTCGTCTCTTGGCAATAAATCATGCGCGCTCGTTAGCGGTGAACCATGTTGTCAAGCTAGTCAACAACGATGTCCCCATATGAGAGACTCGCCTGGCAGAAAACAATGGTTACGGCTTCTGCAAGCCCAGAGGGGATAGGTGTCTCTACATCAGAACTTGACAGGAGAATTATAGGATGTCCCGGAAGTACGGCTATCCCTGGAATTGCTCTAATAAGCTAAAAGCGGACGTGCCCCCTTTTCCTTTGCTCACGCTGGGCAACACAAAAGTAGCCTGGTCCCCTTTCTCATAGATCTTGTCGGAAACATTCCCACGGCCTAGCGTTAAGAGCTAAAGGCGGACTTGACCCCATCTCATCCTGGCCGATGCGGTGAAGCCGCCGCGTCTAATCGACATCCTGCTGATTACGCGCTACGCATCCCCGCTTCGCGTGAGCGACGCTCGCTCGGATTCACCGCGAGTCAAGACTGTGAACGAATGAAAACCACTGCGTTTGGAAGACGATTTTGTGTCCTCACACGGGTAGAATACGGTGATCGATTTGCATCGGGATGGGTAGCCGATTTGGACCGGAATAGCACCTAGGCGTGAAGCTCGACCTGGTAGATCGCCAGCGGGTCCCTAAAGCTTCTCTATAAATGCCACCGCCCCCGCTCGTCTTTGAAAATCACGTTTTGCTCGTTACCCCGGCAGGTGACGTGTAGTCTCCCGATCAGCAGCCTTTGTCAACATAGTCAACAACGTCCCGTTGAATTTCTCCCAAAGACTTTTAAACGACAGACGTCAGAAGTCAGAAGTCAGAGGTCAGAGGTCAGCAAGTCAGAGATCGGAGATCAGAAGTCAGAGGGCAGAGATCAGAGGCCGGAGATCAGAGGGCAGATGTCAGAGGCGTGAGGCGGGATCTATTCCCCCAGGCGGAACTTGCACGTTTTGATAATTCTCAAAACGTCAAAATGACCCTCACTTAAGCTTCGCTGCGGCGCCTACTACTTTTTCCAGCATCCGAAACAGTCCCCTCATCTCTGACCTGTGCTTGAGCCAGTAACGGGTCTCTTTGCCCGCCGTGTCATAGCGCACGACATCGGCAGCGCGCAGCTTGCCGAGATGAATGCTCACCGTGGAAACCTGGCGGCCGATCAATTTGGCCAGCTGGCCGGGTGTAAGCGGACCGCTGGACTCCAGCAACAGAATCAATTGGTATACGACCGGATTGCCCAGCAGCCGACACAGGCGGGACTCCCGATAACGCTTTTCTTCCATCCTGGCCGATGTACGCCAACCGCCGTTCTCTTGTCAAGCGACTTGCACGTTTTGATAATTCTCAAAACGTCAAAATGGCACTGCTAGATTATATGGAGGGGGACTTAATTAATTAAGGTCAGATCAATTACGGAGATGAGGGACAGAGGAAGACCTTAGGAGGCCTTCTCGCCGCGAGAATCTCTAATTTCCTGCACTAACTGATCCACGCTGTAGTGCGAAAAATACTCATTCCGCCATTGCTGATAGTCGAAGGGCTCGCGAGAAACCAGCGCAAGAAACCGCAGTGCATCCACGGGACCCAACCGGTCACTCAACGCCTGGACTGCCTGCCGCCTCAACTCTTGTTCGGTAAGGTTCTTAGCCATTGTTCGTTACCTCATTGCAGTATGCCACAGGGTTCAGGACCCGTAAACCGAGTCCTAATCGCCATGCGCGCTTTATCAGCGCATCATCGCAAGTCAACAAAATGTCCGCTCCGCCCGCCTCAGCCGATGCCAAATGAACGGCGTCTAGTGCGCCAATTCCGATGCTCTCGAACTGAAAAGCGCGCTCTTCAAGAGTTGCAGTTGCTGGAATCAATTGTTCTGACCTTGTTTCCCAAACGGCAATCTCGTCCCGACGGTCTGATTTGGGGTGTTTATCGTTCTCAAAAGAAAGCGCCCAAGACCACAGCAAAGTGTCCTTGCCATTGAGGAGTCGCGTCAAAATACTGAGCACTGCCTCCGTCTCCAGGCGGATTCGCTCCTGGCCCTGATCATCAAAAGGGCGATTAAAGCAGCTTAGATCGATATACAGTCGCACTAGTCCCAGGTTCCGACGGTGGCGTTTTGATATGTTGCGATTCCGAGCGCGTGTATCGAAGTTAGCATGAGAATCTCGTCCGGAATCATTCGACTGTTGCTCGGCAGAATGGCTGGCCTGGCGGAGCAAAGAAGCAGGGAGCAGGGCGCAGGGTGCATGGAGCCGGAGGAAATTGCGGATTTCGGATTGCAAATTGCGGAATGATTAACGGAATCAGAAATCCACCTCAGTTCAGAGGGCAGAATACAGAGGTCAGACATCAGAGATCGTTCGGTAGCAAACTAGCGCATCGTCCTCGGCCGCTTCCCACTGTGCGGTCTA
>JBGPIK010000412.1:0-6003 GCA_041484845.1 Binatia bacterium
CGCGAGCCCAGCGCGGCGATGCCGCAACCAAAGGAAAACAGTCGATGGCCCTCCTCTTAGATCTCCCCCGTTTGCGGAGGAGAGAGAGGGAGTCCGTCAACGGGCAAAGGCCATAGGCGCCACCAGGATCTCCTCGCGCGGGAAGTAGTCCATGATCTCCGCACCATTCTTGGTGACGACGAGCATATTTTCCAGACGCGTGCCGCCGACGCGCGTCTCGCCTTCGCGGCATTCGACCGCCAGGGTCATTCCTTCTTCAAACGTCTGCGGATATTCCAAAGACCAGAGCCGGTTAATGATCGGCATGTCATAACCCGTGCTGGTGCCGAGGCCGATGCCGTGGCCGATTTCACTGGCGAGAATCTCGACTTCGCTTTTGTATCCCCATTTGGTTGCCGGCGGCATATGTTTTGCCGCATCCGCCGTTGTCTTGCCAGGCTTGATCTCGTCGATAACGGCGTCGATGCGATCGCGCACCTGTTTATACCAGTCTTTTTCTTTCGCCGTCGGCTGCCGGCCGACAATAAAGGTTCGGTAAGTGCAGCTGCCGTATCCCATATAGGTGGCGCCGCAATACGAGCCATAGACCAGATCGCCGAATTGGACGATGCGGCTCGTCGCATGACACCCCCGGTCAAAAGTCATTGGCCCAGTGCGCCAGCCGCCGGGCACGGCAGATTCCAAACCAAATTCATAACCGGCCGCGGACGCTAGGGTCATGAGATCAGTATCTTTCATTCCGGGCTTCAGATTTTCCCAAACGCGAAACCAGACGCCGTCGACCATGGCAGCGCAGGTCTTGAGACAAGCGATCTCATCCGGATTCTTGATCATGCGTGCTTCGAGCATGAGATTGCGCGTATCGGCGATGTTCTTTACGCCGGCATTGATCAATGCTTCCCGGGCGAGGCCATCGAAACCGCCCAAGCCCAGCTTCTCGCCTAGCAAGCCCCGCTTCTCCAGTTCTGCCTTAATTTCCGCCGCGAACGCCTTCGCTTCCACCGCCGAAGCTTCCGGACCGGGCGAGCCGGTTAACCACGAGCGAGCGGGGCGCCACTCTTTGATCCAAGGACACTGATCGGGCATCTGGTGATAGTAACCGTCGTGCTCGTACATCACCGAATCTTGCTCGGCGAAGAACAGCACATAGCGGCACATGGGATAAGCAAAACCTTTGAGGCCGGTCAAATACCGTATGTTTTGATGGTTGGCCTCGAGCAGCGCCGCGATCCCATGCTTGCGCATAAGCATTTGCGCGCGCTCGACGCGCTGCCGGCGCATGCGATCGGGGTTAAAGCGTTCCTGCCAATCTGCCGCTTCAGGGCCATAGGTTAATTTGGGTGCGTATCTGACCATAGGGACCTCCTTATCGAGAAGCAATTGTTTTTGCCCCGAATCTATATGGGGAGCCCGGAGCTTGCAATAGGCAGAGCGCCTTCTGGCAGCGGCTAAATTGAACTCCTCAGCTCGCTCGTGCCTTTGCGGCGGTCAGATGAAGCGACCGTATGTCTAAGCGCTGCAGAGCGGGGACCCGGAACGGCGCCACCCGCTAGAAAGATGCAGCTCTTGAAGTGTACTTTTTTACGCGCGACTCGCTGGACACAAGGCAAACGCCAGCGAGATCCCTTGTCGTTATCTAATTACGTCGTAAGTTTTGACCTCCACTTTGGAGACGTTCATCAACGTCCGGGTGTGTTGCTGAATTGTCTTGTGGGCCTCGCTGGTGCGATAGCGATCAATGGCCGCCTGGCTTTCCCATGTGCTAAGCGCGATGAATTCACCAGGATTTTCTCGCCCCCGCAAGAATTGTTCGCTCAAGCATCCTGGTTGTTTGATTGTGAGCGGGCCACAATCTTCTTTCCAAAGTCGCTCGGCCTCGGCGGCCTTTTCCTTCGGAACGTTAACAAGGATCATGCGCGTAATCATTGTGGTTCCTCCTTTTCGCTGAGCCGGTCTGGTCCTCTCCGTCACCTCCGAAAAGCGAATCCAGGATGAAGCCCCTATGCGCCTCTTTTTATAATAAAATGTCTAATGGGGAAGACAATGGCATGGCCAATCGAGAATAACTCTGCGCCGGAGGATTGACAATGGCTCGGGCGGGCGGTTTAATTTTTGAAGCCCGAGAAGGTCCTGACATCGGAGGAATTTATGACACGGAAAATACTGCTGGGCTCTTTGATTATGTTTTCTCTTATGAGCGGACCAGTGATGGGCGCCGAACCCGGCAACTCGAAGCCGCCCATTCCCGAGGAACTGGCTGATGCATGGGAGCGATTGCAGCGCGTCGTGCAAGACTGGGGAGGCCGGCTGCGGGAGCGATTTAGCGCGCGCGAATCCCGCGAGGAACGGCCTCTTATCACTCTAATGTTGACCAACAAGGATCGGCTGGGGCTCTCTGCCGATCAAGTGCGCAAACTGGAGCAGTTCAGAGACAATTTTCAACGTCAGTCTATTCGCAATGACGCCGACTTGCGGATTGTTGAGATCGATATTGCCGCGCTGTTGGATCATGAATCGGTGGAGATGACGAAACTGGAGGCAAAGATCCGCGAGGCGGAGAAATTGCGCGCCGACCTCAGACTCGCGCGCATCCGCGCGATCGAGCAGGCCAAGTCACAGCTAAACGCCGAGCAAAAGAAAAAGTTACAAGAACTGATCGCCGAGCCTGGCACAGCGCGTTCACCGCGCGGCGGTCTCAATCCTCCAGCTAAGGAATGAGAAGAACCTTCCCCGTCGTCTTTCGTCCTTCCAACTGGCGGTGTGCTTCGGCCGCTTGGCTCATCGGAAAGGTCTTCTCGATGCGCAACTTCAATTTCCCCGATGCCGTCCACGCGAACAGATCCGCCGCGCGGTCCAGCAGCTCGGCCCGGCTTAACGTGTAGTGGATCAAGCTCGGGCGCGTTAAGAATAGCGAGCCTTTAGCTACGAGAATCGTTGGATCGAGAGGCGGCACCGGTCCGCTCGATTGCCCGAAGAGCGCCATGGTTCCTCTTGGCCGCAGACAGTCGAGACTCTTATTAAAGGTGCTTTGGCCGACCGAATCGTAAACGACGTGGACGCCATGCCCTTCAGTCAGCCTTTTGACCTCCGCGGCAAAATCAGATTGCGTATATAAGATTACGTGGTCGGCGCCGGCTTCCTTGGCGAGACCCGCTTTCGCTTCGGTTGAAACTGTGCCGATCACGGTGGCGCCCAGATGTTTCGCAATCTGCACCAAAAGCAGCCCGACTCCCCCGGCGGCGGCGTGAACGAGAGCCGATTCTCCCTGTTTAAGAGTGTAGGTGCTGTGAGTTAAATAATGGGCGGTCATTCCCTGGAGCATGAGTGCCGCCGCGGACTTGGCGTCGATGTTCGCGGGAATCGGCGCCAGATTCCAAACCGGCACGATCGCGTATTCCGCATAGGAGCCCAAGACCATGCAGTAGGCGACGCGATCGCCTTTTTTTACTTCGGTTACACCGTCGCCGACGGCATCGACCACGCCCGCGCCCTCCATGCCGAGGGTAAAGGGTGTCGGCAGCGGGTAGAGGCCGGTGCGGTGGTAGATATCGATAAAGTTGAGGCCGATCGCTGCTATTTTAACCCGCGCCTCGCCCGCTTTGGGCTCGGGAACAGGAATCTCATCGAGGATTAAAACTTCCGGCCCGCCATAGTTATGAACTCGCATCGCTTTCATTTTTCATCCTCCACTTGTTAGTCTAGTCGGGATTATTCAGGCGTAGGAGCGATCGAAAGGCGAGCCCTCCAGCGGATGTGGAGAGGTCTAAGGTTCAATGTTCAAAGTTCAAGGCGCAAGGTTTGAAACGAGTCGAAACGTTGAACTTGGAACCTTGAACGGCCTTACTGCCCTCGCTCCTCCAGGGTCACCTCTCGATCGAACCAGTGTCATCGTTTTTTCTCTAACGGTGAATAAGGCAGTCTAGTTGTTTGAGCTATCAGATCAACGCCGGCCAAACGGCAAGATATCGATCTCGGTTTGCTGCGGCAACTCGGGCTTTGCAGTCTTGAGCATGGGTACGTTCAATATCTTTACGCGCGGCATGCCGCGGGTGAATTCCTCAGCAGCCGACTCCCACCAAAAGTGCATGGGAATCGCGATTCTTGGGTTAACCTGCTTAGTCACTTCCTGAGCCTCGCTCGCCGTGACGGTGAAATAGCCGCCGGCGATGGGAACCAATAGGACATCGATCTTGCCGAGCATCTTGAGCTGGTCGGGAGTGAGAAGATGGCCGAGATCGCCGAGATGGGCTATGCAAATGTCATCGACGCGGAAAACGAAGATGGCATTCTTACCGCGCTGCATGCCGCGGCTCTTGTCATGGAAGGCGGGGACCACGTAGATGGAAACGTCCTTAATCGTGGTCGAAATTTTCTGCCAGTTCTCGCCGCTTGGCGTCAGACCCTGCAGGATCACCGGGTTGCCGAGTGCCATCTCGACACTACTATGCGGCCCGTGCTGATGGCTGGTGGTTACAATATCTTGCGGTAAAGTCGGATGAGGAAGGTCGAATGCACCGTGGGGATCGGTGAGAATCCGCGTTCCTTTAGAAGAGGTAATTTGAAAAGTAGAGTGGCCAAACCATTCGATTGCAACCGTTGCCGGCGCGGCCGCCGCAACCCGCATAAAGCCGTTCTGCACGACTTCAAGCTCGTGGCAAAACGCCAGAACACGGGCCGGAATGGCCATGAGACCCAGGAGCGACCCTGTCAGTGCCAGCAACTTTAACGGGGAGATCATTCGACCGACTCTTGTATTTTCCGTCTCTGGCTTGAATTCAATTGAAGAAGCGAGCAACCCAATTAAATCAATCCCCATTTCCGCCGCATCCACCATTCAACGCTTAACAATGCCAAGATAATCGAAAAGGGCCAAAGCGTGCTCCAGAGCCGGGTTTGGCGCTGTTCGACGATTTGCGATGGGGCATGGGATTCGAGCTTGGCGGCGATGGTTTCAAGCGACTTTTCGTTAAAATTGCTGATCGGAAAAAATTCTCCCTTGCTGGTTGCGGCGATCTGTTTCAATAGATCCATGCGTGGGCGGCCGTCGTCGATCTCGTCGTACTTAAACGCCACCTCGAAGCCGGTCCGGGCTTTGCCCAGGGTCTTGCCCCCGAGGCTCGCTTCCGCTTCGACGCGGTAATCGCCTTCTTGGGTCGGTGTATAGTCGGCGCCGTACTCGCCCTCGTCGCTTTCCGCCGTGGCGGGCAAAAGCGTCGGCTCTCCCTCCGGGCCGATCACCCGCAGTTGGACGGCGGCTTGGCGTGTTGGCGTGAAGTCGTTATTCAACACGCGCAGTTTGATGCCGATCTTTTCTCCGGGGCGCGAAACAGGAAGCGGCTGAATTTGAACTTGCTCGAACGAAGGCTCCTGGGCCAACCAGCGCACCACTTGGCGGATCAGCTTCAGGTGATTTTGCGGCGACTCGCGATTGCCGACGGCGATAAAATTCCAGCGCCACGCGTCGTCGCTCATGAAGGCCAGCGTTCGCCCTTTGCCGAACCTGCCAATCGTTAATAGCGGCGTGCCGCCGGCTCCCGCGGTCAAGAGCGTCTCTCCGCGCGCGCTGCGCACTTGATTTAAACTTGTCAACGGCGGCATTTTCGCCCAGGCTTCTTCATTGCTGCGCGGGTCGGGTAGCAAGCGGGTGATTGGATGTGCCTTGCCGGATGCGGTCAGAACGGGCCGCACCGAAGCCTGAGTCTGATAATTTCCCTTGCCATCGAGTTCCACCGGGAGCACGTCGCGCAGCGCGCTGTCGGCGTATCCGCCGCTATCAAACGCGCGTGACCCGCCGAGCATCGCCAGGCCGCCGCCGTCGCGCACGAAATCTCTGACTTTCTCGAGATAGACGGGGTTGAAATAAGCGCGATGCGAGAAATCGTCAAAAACCACGACGTCGAAATTTTTCAATTCTTCGAGAAAAATATCGTCGATGGGAAACGGAATCAGGCTCAGTTGATTTTCGGGCACGTCCACCGTGTCGGTGGGGGTGCGCAGAAAAAC
>JBGPIK010000413.1:0-5999 GCA_041484845.1 Binatia bacterium
CTGCGATCGCTCATGGAACCGGTCGGGTCATGCGATCGGGCCGCTACGAACTTGGCTCTCTTCTGGAACGAAAATGTTACAATTGCTGAGACATAGCGCGGTCCAATCCCTTTCCCGCACCCTATGTCATCACGATCACCATCCGCGTCCCGTTGTTTCCCTTTTCGACCGCCTCGTGCGCCTGGGCGATCTGGTCGAGCGTGAACTCGCGCACGGGCAGGTGCTTCAGTTTCCCGGCGCTCTGCAGGCGCTCGAAGTCCGCCACCGCCCGCACATACGCCTCTGCCGGCAGCTCGTACATGTATATGAACTTGATGGTCGATTGGTTCTGGATGCCCCAGCCGGCCGGAATCACACCCTCGGTCCCGCCCGCGCCGTAGATGATCACCGTGCCGAGCTTTGCCAGCATTTTTGGAAAGAATGGCGCGTTTTTCGCGAAGTGCGGCTCGAGCAGGCGGTCCGCGCCCTTGCCGTTTGTCAGCTCCGCCATCCGCGCGCCCACATCCTCGGCGCGAAAGTCGATCACTTCATCCGCGCCCGCCTCGCGCGCCATCCGGCCTTTCTCGGCGCTTCCCACGGTCGCAATGACCCGCGATCCTTCGAGCTTCGCAATCTGCACCGCGTAATAACCAACCGCACCCGTTCCGCCCGCCACCAGCACCGTGCGGCTGGCGACCGGGCCGTCGCACAAAACGGCGTAATGCGCCGTAAGCCACGGCACGCCGAGCGAAGCGCCTTCAGTGAAGCTGCAGTTGTCAGGCAGCTTCACCGCGCGCTCTGATGGCAACACGCAGAATTCGGCGGCCGCAAGCCAGCATAGGGTCAAGTCTTGACTTAGGTACTTAGCCTGGTGTTACGAAGCGTAATGCGGTCGCGCTTCTACTCTTGACATTTACCGTTGATGATCCACGCCAGCCGTACGATCCGCTAAATTCAAGCAAGGACAATCGATACCTGACCAATTTCTTTGCGCAGCGGGAACTTCGGGAGCCAGGTCTTGCAATCACACATTCGCACAATGCAAGGGCCGCCTCGAATCTCACGCCTGGAGGTAATTCCGGGGACACAATACCAATTTCTCCCTGACGAGCGAGGAGGTGAGGGACTTTACCTTTGCCTCCATGCATCAGAACGGACTCAGAAGCATCCTCAGGCGGAGCGTTTCACGGCTGAGTCTTAATTCCGACGTGACAGTAACGATCTCAAGGTCTCGTAAACGTCGCGTCGGTGCCCAACGTGATAAACTTCTATGCAAGAGTCCTCTTCGTTGATGCGGTAGATGATGCGATACCGCCTCACTCGATAGGACCGGTAACCGTCGAGTTCGCCGGCAAGTTCCGTACCCATCTTGGGTTTAACCAGCAATGCATCTATGGTCGATCGAACGAGCCGCTTGATTTCAGGCGGTAACTTGGAAATGAGGCGTGCGCATTCAGGGGTGTAACGCGCGAAAACTTTGCTCAACGCCGAAACACCTCGTCCGGCCGCAGCCACTTGCCCTTGCGCGCTTGGCGTATGGAAGTTCTCAGGGACTTCGCGGTATCTTCGTCGCTCAAAATTTCGAGCGTCTCGAGCAAGCCGGCATATTTCTCCATGCTCAGGATCACGGCCGCCGGGACACCATTCTTGGTGACGGCTACCGACTCATCAACGTTTTCAACTTGACGGATCAGCTCCAACAAGTCGTTCTTTGCTTTGGTGATGGGAACGTATCTCGATATCTCGTTCATGATGGCCTCAATTACGGCTAGTATAATAGCCACTGCTGTGGTGTCAAGATTTCAGTAGGGCCGCCTTTTCGCTGGTTTATTTTTCCAGGCTGTCCAGTATCGTCGAATCGTAGAATTCTTTCGGCGAAGCTTTGGCCGCCTCGGGGCGAACCGAGCGCCGGGTCGGACCAGTGCAAGGTGCTGAAAAGGCATACGAGAGGGAGAAAATGTACGGGGAGTCTTTTTCAGTCCTATAGATAAATCGTACCCTTTTCGCAGCACTTGAAGAGGATCTTAAGGATGTCTATTTAACGCCAAGGCTGAGAAACCACGGTCCGCGAGCGTCGCGAGCAGGTCCGAAGGTCTTTCTCGAGCCGAGTGATTATGCGCTTCCGCTCAGCTTGGTTACGATCATACCGATCAACCAAAGAAAGCCGACCATCTGGACGAAAAAGAACCCAAAGCGTATCGATGCCATGGTATTTGTCTGAGTGAAGCATACATGAACCAGCGACTGCATCACGCGAGCAATCAGGATTGCTATTGCCAGGATATTGACGAGATTACTGGCCACATTTCCAACGTGCAGTGCAAAGACGATCGCGCCAAAGACCGGAAGATTTTCGATGCAGTTCGCATGTGCCCGCATCGCGCGTTTGTACCAATCCTCTCCCTCAACCTGATCGGCGCGGAAGTTACGTACCTCCACACGTCCCGTGAGAATGCGACTCCAACGGTATACGCCTACCGTTGCCGTCAACAACAGGACGGTCCAGGCAGCGAATCCTAGCAGCATCCACACTGGCAAGGTCACGACATCACCTCACGGTTCGCATAACTATTAAAAAGTGAACTGGCGTAGGGAGCGAAAAGATGCGTATTGCCACGCCCTACGTCATCACGATCACCATCCGCGTCGCGTTGTTTCCCTTTTCGACCGCCTCGTGCGCCTGGGCGATCTGGTCGAGCCTGAACTCCCGCACGGGCAGGTGCTTCACCTTTCCGGCGCTCTGCAGGCGCTCGAAGTCCGCCACCGCCCGCGCATACGCCTCTGCCGGCAGCTCGTACATGTATATGAACTTGATGGTCGGCTGGTTCTGGATGCCCCAGCCGGCCGGAATCACACCCTCGGTCCCGCCCGCACCGTAAATGATCACCGTGCCGCGCTTTGCCAGCATTTTTGGAAGGAGTGGCGCGTTTTTCGCGAAGTGCGGCTCGAGCAGGCGGTCCGCACCCTTGCCGTTTGTCACCTCCGCAACCCGCGCACCCACATCCTCGGCGCGAAAGTCGATCACCTCATCCGCGCCGGCCTCACGCGCCATCCGGCCTTTCTCGGCACTTCCCACGGTCGCGATGACCCGGGATCCTTCGCGCTTCGCAATCTGCACCGCGTAATAGCCAACCGCACCCGTTCCGCCCGCCACCAGCACCGTGCAGCCGGCGACCGCGCCGTCGCACAAAACGGCGTAATGCGCCGTAAGCCACGGCACGCCGAGCGAAGCGCCTTCAGTGAAGCTGCAGTTGTCCGGCAGCTTCACCGCGCGCTCTGATGGCACCACGCAGAATTCGGCGGCCGTGCCGAAAGCCCGCTGCCACTGCGCCATGTAAAGCCAGACGCGCTCGCCGATGCGCTGTTTCGGCACACCCTCGCCTACCGCAACGATTACGCCCGCGCCGTCCTGATGCGGCACGATGCGCTCGAACGGCATGCCACGCCGGCGGATGCCGCTGCGCGTGTACGTGTCGGTCGGATTCACGCCTGAGGCGCGGATCTTGACCTTCACTTCGCCCGACCCCGGAATCTGATCCGGCAGCTCGCCGACCTTGAAAACCTTCGCTGGATCGCCCTGTTCCTCGTACCACGCTGCTTTCATTCGCTCCCCCTTCGGCCTCGCGCGTCTACCACTGACGGAAGCCGTAGGCCAAAAGACCACCGATGGTCGTACCGACGATCGGCTTACAAATCATCCCCGCGGTCTAGAAAGGCAAAAGGGGACATTCTTCTTTTCCCTTGCCTCGACGGCATCGACCGAAGTAAATGGCTGTATGCCACATACGACTCGCGGCTCGTAATCGAAATGTAGAATGTCCCCTTTTTCATTTCCTTTTTCATTTCCCTTTGGACTGATGGTAGCCAGGGAGGCTCCGACTCCGAGAGCAACAGCCGCAATCATACAATCGATAAACGTGGCGCGCCAACGGCCAGAAATATTGAACAGCCGAGCTGCCAACGCCGCGTCTTCGTCCGTGAAGGATCGACGATCGAGCAATATGCGAGCGGCAAGAGCGACATCGTTCTTTTCGACTGGACCGCACAAAAACTCAGCCCTGGCAATCGAACTGATTCCAACTTCAGTATTGGACCTCAGCCAAGTGCGAAATTGAATATCTTCAGACGAATTGCGAACCAGCGCGCGGATCAGGAAGCCGGTGTCGAGATGGATCATCGCCGCCCGGATGCTTACCTTGATGAAGACGCTCGGCGCTCGGCGCGAATCCTACGAGCCCACGCACGCGCTTTGGCGGAAGTCAGACCCAACAAGTCTTGCAAACGATCGAGCGCTTTGAGGGCGCTGTTTTCTTTCCTGTGACCATTAATTGCCGCTGATTTTACGACCCGTTTCAGCGCTTCCGACTTCGAAACTCCCCATCGGCGCGCCATATCTTCGAGTTTTCGCGCTGTGCTCGCGTCCAGAGTGTAGGTAGATTTGGTTGAGGGGTTGGACATAACGACAAGGTTAGAAACCCGGCCGGATATTTGCAAGGGTTCTTAAGGGTCGTTTTTAATCTGGCTATTGAAGGCGCCTGAAAATAGCTATCTCGAATCTCTCTTCCTCTATCCGTCTCTTACCTCACTCGACGGAAAGCTCCGGCTTTTCTCGTTTGCGCTTGTAATCGTACCACGACGGCTCTTCGATTTTATCCTTGCCGGCAATCGGCTGATTGTAAACATAGATCCAGGGATCGATCGTCGGGTAGCGGCGTAGTTTGTTAGTGAGCAAATATCGCAAGTCTGACATGCGTATTATGGATATAAAATCGGCGGCCTAACCACTCTTGGCGGGCTTATCTCTTTTTTAGCTCGTCGTTGGCTTTTTTGGCGAAGCTCCAGTCAACGATATTCGAAAGGGGAACGTTGGCTGCACTCTTTCGGGCTCCCTGAACCACTTGGATCACATTTTTCATCATGTCGTCGGAAGCAATACCCGTACGGTTGTATAGGACGACAATATCTCTGTAGATCTCCTCTCGCATCTCCGGATCTTTTATTCCCCAGCTCTTCTCCATAAAGGATAGCACGTCATTTTTACGCTCCCGGATGAAATCGATGCTCCTCAGGATTGCCTTGATGATTTTGACAATCTCTTGGGGCTTTTCCCGCATTTTATCGACGTGCACCGCAACGCCCCCAAGCGGGATCTTTAGGATGTCATTGATCGCCACGAGTTCATTGAAGCCCCTGCTTTTTCGTCCGATCTTGTTAAAAGGCGGAACCAGCATCGCGGCATGAATAGAGTTGCTTTCCAGAGCCGCGTAGCGGCTGGAGCTGCCCCCGATCTGCATAAAGGTTACGTCCCTGTCGGGGTTTAGTCCGTGCTTTCTCAAGATCATAAGCGCCTCGCTGTGGGGTGTCCCGCCGAAGCTGCTGATCCCGATGATTTTCCCTTTCAAATCCTCCACCCTCTTTATGTCCGGGCTCGTTACTAAGACATGGTCGGAGCCATCCATGGCAGCCATTACGATGCGGAGCGGGAGCCCCGCAAGGGCGGCCCCGACAAAATTCGAAAAGGTTCCGCCGTAATCCACGTTCCGGCTGAGGACTCCGTTCACCACAACCTGGTTCTGCATGACCACAACAACGGTATTGAGTCCTTCGCTCTTGAAAAATCCCTTCTCCTCGGCGATGACGAAAGGCAGGTTAACGCTGCCGACACGGGTTGTGACTCCCAGGATAGTCTTCTCTACTTCGGCCGCAAGGCCTAAAGAAAACATCCCCAGGAGAATAAGAAGAGACAAATAAAGGTGGGCAACTCTGATGTTTCTCACTTGCGCCCCCGTATCCACTCCCTTACTCGGTTGTGGCTCAGTGGTAGATCAGTCACTTTCACGCCAAAAGAGTCTAGAGCATTGGCGACCGCGTTGGCCAGCGTAGCTCCTGTCGCCAAGCTGGTCTCTTCGCCTCCTCCCTTAACGCCAAGAGGATTGAGAGTCGAGGGGGCTTCCTCAAGGATGATAGCTTCGATGGGCGGGACAATCGTGCTGGTAGGGAGCAGATAGTCCATAAAGGTC
>JBGPIK010000414.1:0-5975 GCA_041484845.1 Binatia bacterium
AAATGCACGGGGAAAGCGAAAAAGGGCGCCTCGAAACGGGGTGCGGAAACGTTAGTAAGGAGGTGACAGGGTTGAAAGGGCTGATCTTGATGAATCTGGCGCTTGGCGCATGGCTCATGATATCGCCTTTCGTTTTACAATTTCTCTACCGAGGAGGTTTCAAAGTAACCTGGGTGGACGCCATCTTTGGGTTTTCCATTGCGGCCATTTCACTTGGACGCCTATTTTCATACACAAGCGAAGACATCGTCATAACGGATTGGACCGTCACTATCTTCGGAGTTCTCACGCTTATCAATCCTCTTTTGTACAATTACTACGGTATTACTTTGGCGACACTGAATAACTTGCTGATAGGGGGAGCGGTCAGTCTCTTCGCGATCTATCTCGACTGGAAAGATTCGCATCGGCTAACCTAGAAGTATCACCGGCGTTGCACATGGATGACCCGGGACGTGGGTAGTACGCGGATGGGGAATCGCGACGCCAATGCGCGGTTATTGGAGCTGCAACGAGCCTGGTCGCGTACGGGAAAAGACCGGGGTCACAAAGACGGCATATTGTCTTCGCCGGCACAGGGTAATATATTTTGCACTAGCGGCGGACAGATTTTAGCTCACTTGTTACCATTTTCATGATCTCAGAAGCCATATCGATAGAACGCGAGAGGCGGTTTCGACTGCGTGGGTATGGTGTTGCTCTCGGATGCGTGACCGTCGCAGTGGCAATGACGATTTTCTTCCGGTCGGTTATCGAACCCAGCGTTTTTTCCCTCTTTCTCGCCGCCGTTATGCTCAGCGCATGGTACGGCGGCCTAGGGCCGGGCTTGCTCGCCACGACCGTCTGCGTTGTCGTCATTGAGTCGCTTTTCATTCCAACTTCGCAGACGCAGTGGGGCATCCATGTTTACGTACGATTTGCGATTTTTACACTTGTGGCGGTTCTCATTAGTTCGCTGACCGGTGCGCGTAAACGGGCGGAAGAGGCGCTACGGAAAGCCCACGCGGATCTGGAGCTAAGGGTGGAGGAACGTACGGCCAAACTCGCCGAGGCCAATCAGAGCTTGCGGGTCGAGATTAAAGAGCGCGAGCGCACGGAAAAGGAAAATCAAAAACTTCTTTATGAACTCGCGGCCCGGGTCAAAGAACTGACGGCCTTACATTGCGCCGCGCATTTGCTCCAAGATGAGAACAAGGCGCCGAGTCAACTCTTACATGAAATTGTCGAATTGCTGCCCGCAGCTTGTCAGCGCCCGGAAAACACTGTTGCACGCATTGTCTTCGATGGCGCGGAATACGTAACGACCAACTTCGGGCGCCCGTTTTTCAGGGAGCAACATTCCGCCTTTACCACCCTAGGCGGCAAACACGGGTACATTGAAGTCGGCTATTCGCGCCCGAGCGCCCCGGAGGTAGAAGAAGGGTTCTCGACAGAAGAGAAAAGGCTGATCGAATCTCTAGCGGAGATGCTGCAGTCCTATTTTCAGCGCCAAGAGGCGGCGAGTCAGGTGGCTCAAGTCTCGCGTGTTCTCATTGAGAGTAATCGCGAGCTCTGGCGACTGCAGAGCGAAATCAAACGTGTGGAACCCCTGGCAGCGCTGGGTCGGATCACCGGCACGATCGCTCACGAATTGGGGACTCCGTTGAATTCGGTGCTCGGATACGTCCAATTGATGGCTCAGGATGGACTGCCAGAGAGCGCACGGCGCCGTCTGGATATCGTCAGAACACAGGTCGAGCGCATGGTTGAGATCATCAATCATTATTTGACCAACGTGCGCAGCTCTTTCCAAAAGCAAGATCGAATTAACATCAACGCCCTGATCCAGGATACCCTCGTGCTCCTCAAGCCGATTTTCCAACAACATCGCATAGAAGTGAAAACCGAACTCGCGGAATCCCTGCCGTCACTGCTGGCCGATGGGCCTTCTCTGCAACGGGTCTTGATCAATTTATTCGATAATTCAATCGACGCCATCCAAGAACGTGGTATCGTGACCGTCGCGACCCGAAGTTGTGCCGCCTCCGGGTCTAGGCCGGCGGGTCTGGTCATTACGGTGTCCGATACGGGGGCGGGCATCTCTCCTGAAATTCTACCTAAAGTTTTCAATATGTTTGTAACCACCAAGGCTCCGGGAAAAGGCAGCGGTCTTGGTTTAGCCATTTCGCAGGAGATCGTAAAAGGCCATGGTGGCGAGATCGAAATGACGAGTGTGGTCGGCAAAGGCGCTTGTGCTCGGGTTTTTCTTCCCAACGATGAGCAAGCGAAGGGCACGACTTTGACAGGAGGGCAAGCATGACGGCCCGCGTGCTAATAGCCGACGACGACGAGGTCAGCGGCCGACTCTTCTCCGAAGTCTTAGAAGGAGAGGGTTACCAGGTGCATCGCGTCCAAAGTGGGGACGCGGCGTTGTCTGCGGTGCAGAACGGGTGCCCCGACCTGCTTATCGTGGACGTGCGAATGCCTGGGATTAGCGGGCTGGAAGTTACTCGGACCATGCACCGCGACCACCCTAAAGTACCCATCGTTGTCATGACCGCATTCGGCTCCATCGAAACGGCGATAGAGGCTATTCGCGAGGGCGCCTTTGATTTTATCTCTAAACCGATGAACCTGGAAGAACTGAAGAAGACCGTACGAAGGGCACTGGCGCAACGAGAGTTGCTGGCGGCCACAGATGAAAAGCGACGTGAGGTCGGAGAAGCTCAACCGCTCGGCGCCGTGGTCGGCCGGAGCGCGCCCATGGTGGAAGTGTACAAGACCATCGCTCGGGCCGCCCCGACGAGGAGCACCGTGCTCATCTTGGGGGAAAGCGGTACCGGCAAAGAGCTTATTGCGCGAGCGATTCACGAACATAGTTCGCAAGCCGCCCGGCCCTTCGTAGCGCTGGACTGCGGCGCGTTGACAGAGACCCTCTTGGCCAGCGAGTTGTTCGGGTATGTGCGCGGTGCGTTTACCGGCGCCACGAATGATAAAAAGGGAGCATTCGAAGAGGCGGAAGGGGGCACCTGTTTTCTTGACGAGATCGGCAACATCAGCCTCAATATGCAGGCCAAGCTTTTGCGCGTTCTCCAGGAACATGAGGTGAGACGAGTCGGCTCACAAAAACAAATCCAAATTGATGTGCGCGTCATCGCTGCAACCAATAGAGACCTGAGGGAATTAATTAGAACAGGCGATTTTCGTGAAGATCTCTATTACCGGATCAAAGTCGTGACGATTCATCTCCCGGCGCTTCGGGAACGGACCGAAGATATTGCTCCATTGGCCGAATATTTTCTTAAACGGTATCGTCGAGAAAGTGGGAAGCCCGTTACCTCGATCTCGGATAGTGCCATGCGTTTGTTAGTCAGCTACCCTTGGCCGGGCAATATTCGCGAGCTGGAAAATGTCATTGAGCGCGCTGTCGTTCTCTCTAACCAACCCGTGTTGACCGAGGACGATCTGCCGGTGGAGATCCGGCATGGTGCAACTCAGGACGTATTTCATGGCTCATCGAAAAATGAACCGTTCCTCGTCGCCGAAACCCCTCCCCTGGAAGAGGTTAAAAAGCGTTATGTTCTTCGCGTGCTCGGCCTCTGCAAGGGTAATGTCTCCCAGGCGGCCAGAACCCTCAATATTGACCGCCGGTCGCTGTATCGAATGCTGGTCCGCTACAAGGTGGATACCTTTAGTAAGAGTTGAGTCTAGAGAGGATCTTTGCGCCATCCGTTTACCCTTTCGCCTCAGTTGCGATCTCTATAGTCCCCCAAAAAGCAAAGGCTGTCGGCCACGGCCGGTTCGATTCGCTGGCATCGTTCTTGCCACGTTTGATAAACAGGTCAAGCACGATGAAAATCTTGATAGTGGACGACGACAAAACCTTGTGTCAGCTTCTCACCGAAGTTCTCGAGAACAAGGGTCATGATGTTGAATCGACAAACCGCGGTATCGAAGGTTACAAGATGGCTGAACGCAAATTTTATGACCTCTTTATTTTTGATGTGCGCATGCCCTTCTTGATGGGCACTGAACTCGCCGCGGGCCTCAAAGAGCAATCTCCGGCCACGAAAATTATTTTGATCTCGGCATTTGCTGACGAAACCATACAGAACACGGCGAAAAGGATCGGCGTTCCTCTTCTTTCCAAGCCTTTCACAACAGAACGATTTTTGGAGTTAGTAACGAAAACCGCACGCCGGTAGTCAAGGTCATGGTGATACGGAACGGGTTTTCTTTTAAAATTTTGTTATTTCTTCTCATCTGACGATCTGAGCAGTCGTCTAATGGCGTTAAACGTTTGCCATCAGGCCACACTGCGCGCACATTTACGCCCCAAAAATTATAAATGGTCCGAAAGAATTGTCGTTGCGTCAGAGATTCTTCAAGCCTAAAGGAATTTGTTCTGCTCAATTGAATAGTTACTTTTTCATCGCCTCGCTCGTTCATCGCTTCAACAAAAAAATTGTCTGGCATGGGAATTGCCCCCGCAACCAGCATGAACCAAATGATCGTCGGCGGAAATGGCGCCGCGCCGTTGCGGTGCGGAATCGTACTGGCTGGCGGAGACGGCAAACGGCTCCGTTCATTTGTCCAACGCGCATGGGGGACTACACTGCCCAAACAGTACGTCAGTTTTGTCGGCACGCGTTCGATGCTGGAGCATACCTTCCATCGCGCCGAGAAATTGATACGACCGGAACGGCTCTTTACGGTTATCTCCGAGGATCATTTACAATACGCGGAGGTTCACCGTCAGCTGGCGAGTCGTCCGACGGGCACTGTTGTCGTCCAGCCGCAGAACAAGGAAACCGCGCCAGGGCTTTTGCTGCCGCTTATCCATCTGTACAAGCGCTATCCTCGATCCACGGTTGTCGTCTTCCCTTCGGACCATTTCATCCATGAGGAAAATCGGTTCATGATCCATGTCTACCTCGCGTTCCGTCTGGTTGAGAAGGACCCTGCCAAAATGGTTTTGTTGGGAGTCGAACCGAATAGTCCAGAACCCGAATACGGCTACATCCTGCCGGGACAGCAGGTTGCCGATTCATTGGCTCTGGGTGTCCGCGAAATATCCAGTTTCATAGAAAAACCAACAGCGAATTCAGCCCGCGCCCTCATCCGCAACGGCGGCTTGTGGAACACGATGGTCATGATCTTCAACCCCGCGTATCTTCTGAACCGGGTGCGCGAGATGGCCGCGGCATTCTATCGCTCCTTCCAGCGCATCGAGGAGGCATTAGGCAAAGCGCATTTTCCCGACATTGTGCAGGATGTTTACAGGGAGTTGACGCCAACGAATTTTTCCAAAAGTGTTTTGGAAGTCCTATCGGAGAAGCATTCTTCGGGCCTGACGGTTCTGCCGCTGCGCGGCGTCCACTGGAGTGACTGGGGATCTGAGCAACGAATTATCTCGACTCTTACGCAGATCGGGGATGGGCAACACAGCGACAGAATAGGATCGATTCCAGGCGCGCATCAAGAGCGGCGAATGAGTCAATGAACTGAAAAGAGATATTAACCGTCCGGCGGGTTTTTTGTCGCCCTAGAGAGCGCATGAAATCTGCACCAGGCGCATCAGGGCATCTCAAATTGAAACGCGTCCGGTCTTATCGTGAGCACAGGGCAGGATACCGTACGCACGACTTTTTCGGCCACGCTGCCCAAGAGCATATAGGGCAAGCCGCTTCTCCCATGGGTGCCCATGACGATTAGATCCGCGTGGTTCTGCTCGGCTTGCCGCGAAATCTCAAAACCGGCTTGACCCTCTTCAGTCCGATTTTCCCACCCTACATTCCCCAGCGACAAACCGTAAAGAAAGGCTTGCCACTCGCTCTCGATCTCTCCGGGTGCGGGCGCTTGTCTTTACCCATAATCCCCCTTGCTGGGAAAAGGGCGGGATGATGACGGAGCGAGTTGTTGAGCAGAATGAAGATTTTGAACGAGCAAGATACCGGTGACGATATCATGAAGGCGCTGCAAGCCCCGTGCGAGGG
>JBGPIK010000415.1:0-5969 GCA_041484845.1 Binatia bacterium
AGACGGCCTTAGTCGTCATTCCCGCGGAAGCGGGAATCCAGGTTTTCTTCGCTTTTCTGGATTCCGGCTCGCGCTAGCTATCGCCAGCTTGGCCGGAATGACGAGCAAATAAGTCTCCCGATTTAAGAGACACTACACTAGAATTTGATCGTGCATCATTGTCTCTCCTTCTCGCGCTGTCCTGCTTTGTCGCTTCCCTTCGACACTCTGAAGCTCTGCAGGCGCGCCCAAAAGTTCTTCCCACATGAAAATTCCTCGCGTTCATTCATGCGCCCAAGCTTGTCGGCTTGGATGCCGGCGAGAATAATTCTATTCCGCGTGTGCTTACGCGTTGGCTTTTGGTATTATCGTAAGTACGAGTTCGTCAAAACATTACTCTGCGCATTATAAAAATCTGACCATCGCAAGGGGAAATATTGAAAATTCGTGATCTGCGAATCACCCGGTTTAAAATGGCCCGTCTGGACCCTACCTGGCGAACCGCATCTTATGCGTCGAGCGGCGTGGACGGGTTTATTATTGAACTCAGTGCAAATGACGTCATTGGAATCGGCGCCACCGCCGCGCACCCAAACAGCATATCTGCCGAAAAAATGGATGCGCAGCTTAACGGTCCGATCCGCGATGTTTTGATCGGAGCGGATGCGCTCGGTGGCAATAAGATCCGGCGTGCTTTGGCGGCGACCAACACGCACCAGCGCGCCCGCATCGCCGCCGATCTTGCCCTCTATGATTTAGTGGGAAAGTTCACCAAGCTCCCGTGTTACACCCTTTGGGGCGGCGCGGTGAGATCCGAGCTAAAGGTCGTCCGCATGGTCGGCATCAAACCGCCGATGGCATTAGTCGAGGCGATCCGCGGTTTGCGCAATGACGGCTATAGCCACTTTAAGATTAAAATCGGTACAGGCATCAAAGAGGATCTCGAGCGCATTCGCGCGGTCAGGGAAAGTTTCGGCAACGATATTTGGATCAGCGTGGACGGAAACAGCGCCTATACGCTCGCCCAGGCCATCGAGCTCAGCCACGCCCTCCATCCCTACCGATTGGCATTTATCGAACAGCCTATCGACTACAATGACATTCAAGGTCTCGCTAAACTGACTGCGGCGAGTCCCATCCCGGTCATGGCCGATCAATGCGTCAAAGATGCAAGGTCTGCATTGGCGGTCTGCAAAGCCAAAGCGGCTCATATCGTTTCTATCAAAGCCACCAATTTGGGCTCCATCGCTGAGTGCTGGCGCGTCTATGAAATCTGCCGGGAATTCGACGTGCGGATCCACATTGGCGGTTCAGTGACTTCTGCATTGACCGATATGGCGCAGGCGCATCTCGCGGCCACGTTGCCGGATATCGATGAGGGATGTGAGGTCGGTGAATTCATGGCGGTTAGAGGAGATCCGATGACCGGCGTGGCCATTCGAGAGGGTTGCCTACAACTCAATCACGAACCGGGATGGGGCGTTCGGATCGACCCCGCGCTCATGACAGACATCCCTTAGCAGGCTGCTGCGCTTAATCGGCTCGCTCCAGCGTGCGCAGTCGCAAAGCGCAACCCCCTCCTTACTCCTCCCCCGCTCGCGGGGGAGGAAAGAGGGGTTACTCAGCACTCAGCGCTAACGCGTGAGGCGAAAGGGGTAAGGCGGAAAGGGCAGTAGAACACAGAGGTCAGAAGTCAGAGATCAGCATCAGTGGTCAGTGGTCCGTCGTCAGAGAACAGTCAGTGGTCCGTTGTCTGTAGTCGGTAGTCGTTACTCAGTCCTCGTTACTCGGCACTCAGTATTAAGACTTAGCCGAAATCCGAGTGCTTTGCGGAAAGGACGCACAATGCTGCACAAATTGACGCTTTCGATCATGATTTGCTTTCTTGTATTGGGATTGTCGTCACGTTCCGCGCGCGCGCTAGAAAATATCGTGATCGCTTATCCGACGACCAGCAGCCAGTTCGCTCCTCTCTGGTTCGCCCGCGACGTCGGCCTGTACGAAAAGTACGGTTTGGATGCCAAGTTGGTTTTTGTTCAAGGAGGCAGCGTCCTACTTCAAGCCATGCTGGCGGGGCAAGCCCACGCGGCGCAAAACGGCATTGCCGAAACGATGGTGGCGATTCTGCGTGGCGCCGATGTTCGAATCCTGGGCGTCACCGCAAAGATATTTCCCTACTCGCTAATTGTTTCGAAGGGAGTCAAAAGCGCCAAGGATCTTGTGGGCGGGAAGATTGCGGTTAATCGGCTCGGTGATGTGAGCGCGATCGCTTCCCAGGTCGCGCTGCGCAAGTTGGGATTAAATCCCGACAAAGATGTGACCATGCTTCAGGTCGGCGGTTCGCCCCAGCGTCTCGCCGCATTGCAGTCCGGGAGTGTTCAAGGCGCTGCGCTCGATTTCATGTCGGGCCTCAGGCTAACTAAGCTTGGCTATACGGTGTTGTCGCAGGTGAGCTTAAACTATCCGTATTTGGGACCGGTGGTATCGGCAAGATTTCTGCGCGAAACTCCGGCGACCGCCGAATCGTTTGTTAAAGCATTAGTGGAGAGCATAGCTCGCTTCAGGCGCAATCGCGAGGAAGGAATCAAGGCATTGTCCCACTACATGAAATCCGACGATACAGAAGTCCTCAGCAAAGCCTATGATTTCATCGCCGGGGATTTTTATGGTGAGACTCTGGAACCTGACCCCAAAGGGTTTCAGGAACTCATCGATGAAGTAGGCACACGGGACGCGCTCGCCAAGTCCGCTTCCATACAACAGGTTTTCGATCTGACGATCGCGCGGAAGTTGGAAAAGGAAGGCTTCTTCAAGGCAGCATTTAAAAAATAGACGTCAGAAATCAGAGATCAGAAGTCAGCAAAGAGCAAATGTCGTTCGTCGCAAGGTATCGGAAGCAAGTTGGTCTTTGCTATTTTTTTCCTTCGCGCCTTGCTGATCCCATCCTCTTGGAGGGGGCGGCTGATTTCTGATCTCTGACTTCTGACTTCTGACTTCTGATCTCTGACCTCCGACCTCTGACCTCTGACCTCCGACCTCTGCTTTCCGCTCTTAGCTCTTCGCGATATCGCCCGCGCTGCGCGACTTTGGCCAACGCAGCCTGCTTTGCGTCAGTCCCAAACCCGCCAGCATCGCCGCCAACCGAATCGGCGCGCCTATCCCTTCCACCACCGGCACTCCAAGCTGCGCCTGCAGCCAATCCGGTTTAATATGGACGGGACACTGACTGATGCCCATGGGGATAATGACTTCCGCGCCGTTGGCGACCAGCTTCTTTGCTTCGTTGACGAAGTTCTGCACGACTTCATCGCGATGCGCGGCAAGGTCCGGCAAGTCAAAACCGCTGACGCCAAATCCGACGATGCGCTCCTCCATTCCGTACCGTCGCACGATGGCACGGTTAAATGCGAGTAGCTTCTCGTGATAAATGATCAGGCCGAATCGATCGCCGAGCAGGCACGCAATGTGGAGAACGGCTTCCATCGGTCCGACCACGGGAATATCGACCGCCGATTTGCCGCCGTCAACGCCTAAATCGAGCATCCCCAATGGCACAACGGCGTGATAGCCCTGCTTCTCGGCTTGCCTGAAACTTTCGATATAAGCCGGCGCGACGAGCTGAATCTCGGTGGGCGTGATGCCGTAAAAATAAGGGGATGCCTTGGTATCGACGATGCCTACTTCGATCTCGGCAGTTGAATAGGAACGCGCGACATCGGCGCGGCGTTGATATTCTTCCGGCGGATAGCCGCCGATGACAAAGGCGATGCGCAGCATAGGGTTTTCCTCCCGTTCCGTTTATTTTCCTTCCCAAAAGCCGGTCGTTTCACGCAGTTTTTCATGGTCAATCTGAACACCGAGTCCGGGGGAGTTGGGCAACTGAAGCGCGCCATGCTCAACCACAAGTCCAGAAGCAGGATCATCGATCAGCGACTCAAATTCGCCGATCTCGGCGCCGCCAAAGAGATCCGGCAGCGAAGCGCAAAAATGGAGTTGCATCGCTTCCAATAGCTGACTTCCAGCCGTGCTGCCGACATGAACGCTAATATTGGCCGCGCTGCACACCGAGGCGATATCGCGCGACCGATAAAGCCCGCCCATTTTCCACAACTTGATGCTGACGGCATCCATGGCGCCCGCCTCGATGTGGCGCAGCGCGTCCGTCGCCGTTTGGATTCCCTCATCCGCCATAATCGGCACCGCCACGTGCTGCCGCACAAAGGCCATGCCGCGGATGTCATCCCGGCGCACGGGTTGCTCGACCAGGCCGAGACGAACATCCTCGAGCTGTCTCAAGACCCGCACCGCTTCCATGGGCGCATAGGCTTGATTGGCGTCCACCGAAAGAAAGATCTGCTCGCCGATAAGATCGCGCACGCGGTGAACGGTTTCCACATCGCGCTTTTCATCGAGACCGATTTTCAATTTGACATGGCCGTATCCGCGGTCGACCAGAGCTTTGGCCTCCGTGGCCGTTTCTTGCGCCGGTTTCAAACCCAGCATCCGCATCACCGGCACTTCTCGCCGGCAGGCGCCGCCGATCAGATTAACCAGCGGAGTGTCTAGTTTTTTCGCCAGCAGATCCCACAGCGCCTCTTCAATAGCGAATTTGGTCTGGTCGTTACTGCCAAGAACTTGTTCGATATCGCGCAGAATCGGTTGTATGCCGACGAAACTCCGGTTCTTCATCACCGGCGCCAGCAAGGTTTGAATGATCGCTTCTGACGAAAGTGGGGACTCGCCGACAATGGACATAGATGGCATGTAGCCGTACCCTACCGTGCCGTCTTGGTCCGATATTCCAACGATGGTAGCCTCGATATCCCCTTTGGTGTAACGCGCCGTTTTCCACGCCACCGCGCGACGAAGAACCGCTCGCCAGGTCTGGATAGACTTGATCGTCAATAACTCGCTAGGCCCCGGAGCAGTTTTGGTTTGCTCGTCCAAGATTGAAGTCCTCCCTTCTGGTGCAAAGCGCGAAGCGGCAAGCGCAGAATCTGCCATTACGCAATTTCGCTCCTTGCGTGTCAGTGCTGAGTGCTGAGTAACGAGGCGTGAGTACCGACTACAGACAACGGACCACTGACCACTGATCTCTGCTTTCTGCTAGACCGCTGGGAAGCTGGAAAGCTGGAAAGCTGATTTCCGACCTCTGTTCCTCCTCCGTCCCGCCCCTCACGCCTTACGCCTGACGACTTACGTCTTTACTGTCGAATGACTTCTGACCTCTGTTCATTCCGCAATCCGCATTCCGCAATCATCAATCCGCAATCCCTCGTCCTGCCCCTCACGCCTCACGCCTCACGGTCTCTCGTCAGTGCTGAGGACTGAGTAACGAGGACTGAGTATTCTTGCTGACTTCTGACCTCTGACTTCTGACCTCTGTTTTTTGCTCTTTGCCCCTCACGCCTCACGCGGCTTGCGTTCAATGAAGCTAGACCGCTGGGAAGCTTGGATGCTATGAAGCTAACCTCTGATCTCTGACGTCTGACCTCTGACTTCTGACCTCTGTTTTTTTCTCCACGCCCCCTGCTCCCTGCCCTTATGCGTGTTCAAAAGCGTCAATACCGGCTTTGGCGATGGCGACGTCATTTTTCGACGCTCCGCTCGCCGCCACCGCGCCGACACAATGGCCATCGGCAAAAATCGGCAAACCGCCCGGAATCGTCACGAAGGAACCCGGTCCCGCTGCCAGCGTGATAGCGAGGGCATGATGATCGTCGCGCTCATTCCCGCTGGGACTTTTTTTGCCGGACGGAAATCGAGTCAACGCGGCGCTGCGGGCTTTTGCCGTCGCGATCGCAATCGAATAGAGCTCCGCTTCGTCAGAGCGCCCAAATGCGAGCATGTGTCCACCATCATCCACGACACTCACGCTGGCTGCAACGCCAAGGTTCTTAGCTTCATCCAATGCCCCCTGTAGAATCGTCATGGCCCCCTCCTGCGTGAGCTTAATAGTCGATTTGGTTTTCATGCATTCTATCCTTCCT
>JBGPIK010000416.1:0-5933 GCA_041484845.1 Binatia bacterium
AAGGCTGCAAAGGAAGCCGATGATTTTCCTGGTTTTGGGAAGAAACCCTTTTCGCGCTCTATCCCGCTTCTAGCCTAGCATTTTTACGAAGCGGTTTCGCTCAAAAGCCGGCTGCTCCGAAATTCATTGATCTCATTGAAAGATTCTTGGTTCATTGTCCCGCTTTCATAAGCTTTGCCCTTGAAGTCATTCATATTTCTTATAAGCAAGACCGTGGCATTAGTCTTGCTGCACCGTTGGCTCCGAGCCCGGACGATTGTTGGCCCAGCTGACTCCACGAAGCCGGAACAAAATCGCAGGATGCGATCATGAGAAAATTAATAGTTCTCAAGAGATTCTCAAGAGAAATGAGGAACAGAGGAATTACCTCAAACTGATCTTGGCTGGGCTCGCTGTAGCAACCGGGCTTCCACGCACATCGGCCGGCTCCGAAGCTCCTCCAAGAAAAGAAGTAGCGCCGAAACTCTACCGCCCACATTAAGAAAGTCACAAACCTTGAGAACCCAATGCAACAGTGTCGTCGATCATGGCAGTCATGAGCACGGAGCAGGTTTCGCAACCGAACCAGAGGCCTGCGGGAGAAGGGTGCCTATGCCACGGTCTAACTTAACTGCGGCGGAAACGCGGGTTCTAAATCTACTGGCGCAGGCAAAAACCAACAAAGAAATTGCCGCGGATCTGGGCATCAGCCCGGCCACGGTCAAGCGCCATTTGGAGAACATACTCAGAAAACTCGAACTTAGAAATCGCGTGGAAGCGGCGATTTATGCGTTGATGATGACGGGATGTCCACGCGGCTTCGATCGTCATTGCCCTTTGGAACTGTGGCACAAGAGCGTTATCGAGGAAATTGGGCCGTTTGGCCAATAGCCTGAAATGCCCGCTTTGTGCTATTGCTGCGACAATTTAATTCTAATGTATAGAACTTCTATAAACTGTTTGGGAAATGGAGAGGAAATATGAGGCGCTCTTTGCTCGTGGGGTTTTTCTGCGCTGTCTTGTTGGGCTGCGTGCAGGTGGTCTGGTCCGCGGAGACGGCAGCCGCACCGGCGAGCCCGGCAACCTATCTCGGCAACGAAGTTTGCAAGGCCTGTCACACACCGCAGTTCGAGAAATTTTCGCAAACGATGATGGGCAAGATTTTTCTCTTCAACGCGCGTAACGAGAAGGAGAGACAAGCCTGCGAGAGTTGCCACGGGCCGGGAAGCAACCATGTTGGAGCCGGTGGCGGGCGCGGCGTGGGGGGGCTCGTCAGTTTTCGCAAAGACTCGGGAGAGTCGGCGAAGGTCCAGAACGAGGTCTGTCTTGGCTGCCATCAGCGTGGAATCCAAACGTATTGGGAGGCGAGCCCGCACGCAGGCCGCGGCATCGCCTGCGTTAACTGCCATACGATTATGGAAAAGACGAGCCCTAAGTATCAGCTCGCGAAGGTCCAAGACAAGACCGTTTTTTTCACCAAGCAGGCCCAGACGGAAGTTTGCCTCCAGTGCCACCTGCAGCGAAAAGCGCAGCTCCAGCGTTCTTCCCACATGCCCGTGAGGGAAGGAAAAATTACCTGTACGGATTGCCACAACCCGCACGGCACGCCCAATCCTTCACAGCTCATACAGACCAGCGTGAACGAAAACTGTTACACCTGTCATACGGAGAGACGAGGACCTTTTCTCTTTGAGCATCCGCCGGTCTTCGATAATTGTACTAACTGCCATGATCCCCACGGTTCCGTTAACGAGCGGTTGCTCAAGGTACGGGTGCCGAGGCTGTGCAACGAGTGTCACAATAGCACGCACGGACTGAGGAATGGGCCGAACGCCTACTACTCCTTCAACCGGGGCTGCACCAACTGCCATAGCCAAATCCATGGCTCGAATAATCCTTCGGGAATGTTCTTTCAGCGATAAGCGAGGTCTAAAATGAAACGGATAAAAAATTTATTTGCTGAGAGCTTGAGCTTCTCGCTTTTTTTCCTGCTGGCCTCTACCACATGGGCACAGATCGATGTCGGCAACTTTACCATCAGCGGTGCGGGGGAGGTGGGCGGCCTGCCGATGAGCAGGACCGGTAGGGACGCAAAATTTGAAGAATATCGCGACCTACCCGAGACGGTTATCGTCCCCGAGCTGCAACTCATGATCGGCGGCAAGAAAGAAGATTTCTATCTGAACTTTGATTCCGGCAAGGTCGGAAGAGAGGACCAGAATTATAGTCTTCGGTTTGGCCGGTATGGCCTTCTCGATGTGCAGTTCGAGTGGGATCAGATCCCTCATCGTTTCAATGTCGATACGGCGCGCACCCCGTACATGATGAATGGCGGCACGTATACGCTGCCGAGCCGACCGGCTGGGCCGTACACCGGAACCACTTGCGGCGTAGCCGGAAATAATGTTTGTAATTGGTTGGGTGCCACCGATCATCCTGTAGATCTCTCACTTTTAGACAGAATTGCACGGCTCAAGCTCCGTTATACTCCCAGCCCCGGATGGACTTTTACGGGTAGTTACTGGTCCAATAACGATCAGGGCAAACGGGCTTTTGGTATACTCAACGGCTATAGTAGCTCGACCATGAATATATCCGAGCTCGCCGAGCCAATTGACTACCAGACGCATAACGTCGAGGTTGGCGGCGAGTACGCGGGACAGGGATGGTCTTTGGGGCTGAAATACAATGGATCGTTCTTTCACAACGGTGTAAGCACCTTAGTTTGGGATAACCCGATTCACGCCATGCTCAACGGGACCGTTGGCGGCCCTTTCAACAGCACCGTTTTCGGGGGGAGTTGTCAGGACTCTCAAACCTTTACACCAGCATCGGGTATAGGTCCTTGCCGGGGGCAACTGGATCTTTATCCCGACAATCAGGCCCATACCATCACGTTGACGGGAACGGCGACCCTACCCCTGAAGACCCGCTTTCTGGCAACCGCCTCGTACGGATGGCGCTTACAAGACGATAAGTTTCTGCCGTTCACGAATAATCGTTGCTTTACCGCCGCGGGAGGTGTGAATCCAAACCCATTAACCGGCCCCTGCAAGGACGCCAACTTCACAGTGATGCCGACAATTTCCGATAGCAGTCTCGGCGGCGATGTGCGGCCGCTGATGGTCAATGCGACTCTCGTGAACAATTCTCTTGTCGACCGGCTGAACCTCAAAGCCTATTACCGTTTGTTCGACCTGAGCAACAAGAGCAAAATAGTCGATATGCCGGATGGATTCGTTGGCAACGACTTCAATCGCAACACCGCCAGTACCACTGACCCTTTGCAGAATGACATTAATCAATATTCGAAGAATACCGCCGGGTTCGAGGCGGGCTACCAGTTCACTCGCTGGCTCACCGGCAAGTTTAACTATACCTGGGATAAGATGCACAGAAACGGATTTCAGACCATAAATTCTAACGAGCATAGCCTTGGGCCGACGCTTGATATCAAGCCGCTCTCTTGGGTTTTGTTGCGGGCGAGCTACAAGCATTCCTGGCGCGATTCCGATTTCACTCCTAATCCAGAAGATAACAACGTGGTGGCGTTTTTTCTGCAAAAGCGTGATCAGGACAAGGTCAGTCTTTTCGCCGACGTTAGCCCATGGGATTCGCTCGGTTTTCATGGCGGATTTGAGTTTATCGGCAATCGTTATCCTAACATGCACCCATTCGGAGTCGTAAACGGTACTAGTTATTACGGCCTCCAAAACGATCGCGACTATTCCCCGTCCGTAGGATTTATTTACGGACCGTTAGAGTGGCTTAAATTGTTCGGGGATTATAATTGGGACCGGAACAACTGGAAGCTCAATTTGAACAACAGCACAGGCGTGCTGGCCCAGGGCAAAGATACGGTCAATACGTTTAGCCTGGGCAGCGATATGGATATTATCAAAAACCTTTTGGGGTTTCGTGTTCAATATACGTTTTCACAAGCTCTGAGCGAGATCAGTAACCGTGGCGGCGCTGGCCCTGCGGCGGTGGATTATCCAAACACGATCAGCACCTGGCATGAACTGCTGGCGCGTTTCGAATACCAGATAAACAAAAACGTCGGGTTGAGATTTGGTTACTACTTCAATGCCCTCAGGGGAAAAAATTACGGCGTCGATATCATGCAGCAATGGATGGGCAATATTTTTAGTCCCGGCGATAGCGCTAACTCACAGCTTAGCCAGCAACGGTCGATCTTTTTAGGCGATCAATTGGGAGGGCCTTTTACAGCTCACGTCGGGTTCGTCGCTTTGAGACTCAAATTCTAGCACGCAGCAGACAGGAAAAAGCGGCTGAGGGCAAATCGCTTCGGGCGATCCCCTCAGCCGCGCTGCCTAACTAAAGCGGTACGCACTTCCTCCGTAAAGAACGACTTTGTAATCTTTTCCGGTGGCCGTCCGATTTTTGGCCGGTTTGTCTTTATCACACTTGGTAATCGTGCTAAGTGAACGGTTGTATTGAACTGTGCGCAAATAATTTTCGTAGGCAGGCTTTGTAGAAGGGAAACACGGAAGATGAAATCTCGATTGATTGTGAGTTTTGGTCTGTTAATTCTGCTAGCTCCCGCATTAGGATTGGCTCAGACGAAGGGAGATGCGAAAGCGGGAAAAACAAAATACGATGCGTTATGCGTCGGGTGCCATGGTGCGACCGGGAAAGGTGACGGTTCGGCGGCAGCCGCGCTGAACCCGAAGCCGGGGGATTTTACCAATTGCAAGGAGATGGGTAAGCTCTCGGATGACACTTTACACAAGACCATCAAAGAGGGAGGTAAGGCGGTCAACAAGTCTCCCATAATGCCTCCGTGGGCGTCATCGTTAAACGATCAGCAGATTGGGGATATGGTTTCCTATGTGCGAAGTTTGTGTAAGAAATGAGCTAAATAAAATCAGCTTTAAGCCTCGACACCGGCGGCTAAATGACCATTATCAGCGCGCGTCTCAGTATAACTTTGTCGGCTGGTCATCGCCGCCTGGCGCAGCTGAGGACAGGCGCGCAAAGCGGCGGGAGTAGTTGATTCGATCATCGGCTACGGTTGAAAGCGCTCGGGATGAAGAAGTGGGGAATTTGGATAGGGCTCGCAGTTTTGCTCGCAGCGGGGGTGCTCGGCCTTAGTCTGTCGCGAAAACAACCTGTCCCGGTGCAGCCCATCGCCTTTAGCCATAAGATCCACGCGGGCGATAACAAGATTGCCTGCGAGTACTGTCATAGCTATGCCCGGCGCGCCGGTGTGGCGGGTATCCCGACGGTCCAGCGCTGTATGGGTTGCCATAAAATTACGGCGGCGGACAAACCGGAAGTGCAAAAACTGCAAAATTATTGGAACCAAAAGCAACCGATTCGATGGGTTCAAGTGACCTCGGTGCCGGACTATGTGTATTTCGAGCACGCGCCTCATATCCGATCAAGAGTCCCGTGTCAGACGTGTCACGGCCCTGTGGAAACCATGGAGCAAACCCAACAAATCAACCCTCTGATTATGAGCCGATGTTTGGCGTGCCACCGGAGCGAAAAGGTTAGTATCGATTGCGTCACCTGCCACCGGTGAGTTAGAGAGCCGGTGAAAAAATATATTCGTGCTTTAAATGATGGATATCAAGCGTAGAGATTTTTTAAGGATCCTCGGAATAAGCGGAGTGGCTGCGGCGGTGCCGGGGTGCTCTTCCGAGTCGCCGAGAACTCTGATCCCTTACCTGATTCCAGCCGATGAGATCGTCCCCGGCCGGGCGACCTGGTATGCCACGGTTTGCCGCGAGTGTCCCGCCGGGTGCGGGATGCTGGTGAAGACCATGGAAGGGCGCGCCATCAAGGTCGAGGGGAACCCTGACCACCCGGTCAATCAGGGGCGGCTCTGTGCCCGCGGGCAAGCCAGCGTTCAAGGGCTTTACAATCCGGATCGCATCCGACAGCCTTTGCGACGAGAGGCGGATGGAACTTTCCAACCGATATCCTGG
>JBGPIK010000417.1:0-5914 GCA_041484845.1 Binatia bacterium
ACGCAGCGGGCGTTTGGCATACAGGTACTGAAAAAATACTTGCGCAGTAATGACCCCGCGCTGCTTGAGGATCTTTACGAAATGTACATCCTGCGCAATATTCCGCGCATTCCAGGGCCGTCGCCTGAAGCCGTTAAGACCATTCTTGATCAAATGGCCGAGACCGATCCGCGAGTGGTTAATCTCCGCCCGGAACAATTTATCGATTCGCGGTTTTTTCAAGAACTGGAGAAAGAAGGATTCATCCAACGCTTGTGGAAGTAGAGAGTCTTTCCCGTTCGTGGGGTCGCTCTCGCGGACTATAGTGCGCATAGGCGGAATTAATGAACTACCCCGCGGCAATATGACGGGGTATCAGAACATAGCGATGAGAATTTATCCCAAAAAACGTCACCCCCGAATGTCCTAATCGGGGGTCCAGTTCCGATCTCGCCTGGATTCCCGATAGAAGCATTCGGGAATGACGGATTCTAAGAGGTCTGGGAATAGCTTCTTACGCAGCACGCTGCGGGGAATCAAACCCACGGCAATTGAATATCCCAGCAAACGACCTTCGCGGCTCGATTACACCATCGCGCCGTGATCATCATTAGTCGCCTCACGTAATAGGCGCATCATCAGCGGGACCTAGCCAGGGAATCGGGTTAGAAGAAATCGGCTCCGATTCTCTTGATGGGACCGGGCCCCGATACTCCGTACGCATCAGACGCGGATGCTGGAAGAGATTGGCTTTGATGGCTAATCCGGACCAGGCAGCCGTTCCGATAGCGCCGATAGCTTCGACTTTCTGGAGAAGAACGGGTTTACCCAACTCCCGGTGAACTCGCTGCTGAAGCGCTCCGATCCTTCGGCGGACGTCCTTGGTGGGGCCGAATAATTTGCCCGGTAGAAACGCCGGATAAGCTTTTCGCAGCTTGGTGGCGAAAAGATCGGCCTTCTCACGCATGATCGGAATGTTCGAATCCTTCCATTTGAGATAACCATTGAGCCAGGTCTCTACTACGCGATAAATGGAGGGACCGAGGCGCCGGAAGTCCTCATCGAAACAATTGCGCTGGATCGACTCGATTTCGGCGGCCGTCATTTCGTTATGTTTCACGACAGAGAAAAAGCCGGTCGCCCTGCGATAGTATTCCTTCGGCTTTTCGTCGACATATTCGTGAAAGAGATTGTTCTCCTTCACATGTTTAAAGAATGGCGTGCCCGGCACGGGCCCATAGATGAGGAATTGGGAAAAAGCCGGCGTCAGTGAAAGAAGGCCGTCCAGTTCCTCCTGAATTATCTCCGGCGTCTGATAGGGAAAACCTACGATCATCGACGCCAAAATAGTGATCCCGTGCTCTCTAAACTCGGTGAAAACCTCGGCAACGGGGCGACCGCTCTGCTTGTCATAGCCGGATCGAGTACCCTCATAGCCGATCCACATCCCGTCGATCCCCATCTCCATGATCTCGGTGACGGTATAACGACTGAGGGCCCGAACGCTGGCGAAACAAAAGACCGATAGGGCCTTCCCCGCCTTCACCACACAGTCCCGGAACTCCATTGCCCGGCGCTTGTTGAGCAGGAAGTCCTCGTCCATGATCATAATGGACATCTCAGGGTCGATCTGATGATAGCCACGGACAACGTCATAGATATCTTTTCCGCTAGGCAGCAGTCGAATGTGGCGTCTTTTAAAAAAATGAGAGGTGCAACAAAAATCGCAACCATTTGCGCAACCCAAGCCGGCGAAGACCATGCCGCTCTGGCTGACCCTTTTTCCAAAGATCCTCATCGGGTTGATGATCGTGGGATGAGCATAGGGCATCTGGATCTCCGGCTCGCCTAATAATTTGCGCATGAAGGCGACACCCTCCTCTCGGCAGACATGATCCCCATATCCTTTCAACGCCTCGTCCGAGAGAACCGTGCCGTAAGAGCCAAGAATGATCTTGGTTCCCGGCGAATACTTGCGGATGAGCTGGACCATCTCCTCCATGATGTGGAAGGTGGCCATGATGAAGGCAATGCCGACGTAGTCGTAGCCTTCCTTTAACTCGCGGATCAACTCCGCCCGTGTTGGGTACTGGAGTACAGTGGTAGGAGCGTCGAGGTTAGCGGCAATGTATTCCAGAGAAAACTGGGTATGCAGGGAACGCGGACTGAACATCCCCTGGGCTCTGGTGACCTGACCGTGAAGAAGCTCGTAGCCAACGCTGGGAGCATCGCCATACGCTTCTCCCAACGGCCGGCAGACACTGGTAAGCAGGATTTTTTTCATAATGTTAGCAACGAGAAGCTGTTCACTTTTCTCCCTCCGTCGGCCTCACCGGAAAACAATACGTTGTCGCAACGGCACAGGTTAATTTTGTAAGCATAGCACGTTTTTCACTTTTGAAATGCAATACAAGGCCAATTAAGCGGAAATGAGCAGGAATACTTGTCGCGACAACAAATGCGGATGTTGGATCTGACGCAAAAAATCGCAGTCGGGAACAGAGACGTCGAGAATGCCTCAGGAATGTTCTGAGTTTGCTGTTAAGGCTCAGCTCACAGAATGTTTTGCACGTGCTGCCTATGGATGAATGTTCGGAATTATCGAATAGCAAGCGGCTGAACTCGCACTCAAATCCCCCTTTGTCCCCCTTTTCCAAAGGGGGAATTTTCTCCGCAGGACTTTAACCCCTCCCTTTGATGAACTCAGGGCAGGCTTTGGAAAAGAGGGGAAGAGGAGATTTTCGGGTGGATTGAGACGCAGATTGCGTGGCGAATTTCTGCGACACGACACTAGCGACGCCCGCTTAATCAGATTTGTTCGCGCACGCCGAAGCGCTTGCTGATCGATTGCGCGACCGCCACGAGAATAATCAGCAGGCTAAAAATCATGACGCCGAACGCGCTCAGTTGCGGGAACGACCCGTTTTCCCACAGGTCGTAAATCACCACCGCCGCCGTGCGATTGTTCGACCGCGCCAGCATCATCGCGATGGTGAGCTCACGATAAGCGTGCACCATCACCCAAAACCACCCTGCCGTAAGTCCCGGCCGCAAGAGCGGTAGGTAGATCCGGCGGAAGTTGGTCCACCAGGTTCCTCCCGCGACCGCCGCCGCTTCTTCAAGCTCGGTATGAATTTGCAGCATCGAGGTCGACACAAATCTCAGCGCTACGGCCATATATCTTGTTACATAGGCCAAGCCGATGATCGTGAGGGTTCCGAGAAGCGGCACCGGCACCAGTAAGTAAACCCAGAGAAAAGCCGTACCCAAAACAACGCTCGGCACGGCAATCGGAATGAAGCCGAAGAAATCGAGCAGTCTACGACCGCGCAACCGGCTCTTGTTGACGAAATAACTCACGGCCGAGACCAGCAGCATCACCGCCGTCGCAGCGCCAAGACCGATCAGCGTGCTATTCCATAGGGGTTGAAGGTGGTAGGCATAGTCGTCGAAAATCTCGCGATAATTACTCAGATCCATAGATTCCAACGCGCGCAACGTCGGCGCTTGGTAACGTGGCAAGAACGACGCGTAAAGCATCACCAAAAACGGCAAGCCGGTAATCAAGAAAATTAATAGAAGACTTCCGGCGCAAGTCACAAAGCGCCAGGGTCCGAGATCTATGCGCCGCGGCCGGAAATCTTTTCCGGTCACGGTCTGATAACGTTCGCCATGGCGCAGGAGTCTAAAATAAAGCGCAAGAAGCACCACGGAAAGGGACAGGATCGCCATTGAGTACGCGCTCGCCAAACCCCAATCGGTCGGCGTTCTCGAAGTGTTAAAGAAAACCTCCGTCGTATAAACACGCACATTGGCACGTCCGCCAAGCAAAAGCGGCACTTCAAAATTCTCGATGCTGTAGATGAGCAATAACATGATGACGGATCCGACCGCCGGTAAGACAAGCGGCAAGGAAATCCGTCTCAAGGTCGCCCAACTCCCGGCGCCGGCTGCCGCCGAAGCCTCTTCGAGGCGCGGATCCATGGATTGAAGAGCCGCAGAGAGCAGCAGATAAGCCAGCGGGGTCGTCTCCAGTGAATGAATCCACACCATGCCCCAAAAGGAATAAATATTGATCAGCCGCTTCGCGCCCGTGAGCGTTTCTATAAAAAAATTAAGCAGGCCGATGCTCGGGCTCGCCATCAGAATCCATGAAATAGTGATTAGAATTCCCGGAATGATGATCCGGCCGATGGTCAAAATACCGACCAACCGGGCCAGCGGCGTGTTGGTTCGATCGACGACCCACGCGAGGAAAGTTCCCAAGGCGAAGGAAACCGTAACGGAGGCGAGCGCAAAACGGAAAGTGTTCCAGCTCGCGGTCCAAAAACCCATGGATCCGAATGCGCGAAGGTAATTGGCAAAAGAAAAAGTGAATGAAAAAAATTCCGCCTCACCCGGCCGCGCGACCTTGAAGCTGGTCCATACGACCATGAGAAGGGGCACGCCGACTTGGTAGACAAGGATGAGAACGAGCAGCGTCAGCGCGACTCTTTGCCCTTCCAGCCAACCCTGCCCTTTCATGCTTTACCGTCGCG
Source organism: Binatia bacterium (assembly GCA_041484845.1). Taxonomy (GTDB): domain Bacteria; phylum Desulfobacterota; class Binatia; order UBA9968; family UBA9968; genus JBGPIK01. Next base: position 4,518 of record JBGPIK010000417.1, read on the forward strand.
CCGTTGCGATCTTCAACGATGAGGCCTTGCGGGCCTGCCCCCTCCGTCATCCTCCCCCGCTTGCGGGGGAGGAAAGAGGTGGGGGTCGGAATTACACATTGCAGAATTCAAATTTTCCATCTGAGATTTCCAATTTGAGATGCCGAAGGCCCTCCACCGGCCATCACGTGTCGCCGTTCGATCGCAGCATGTCATGGCTTTTATCCGCAATGACTATGCCGCTATTTTTTCTTTCCGATGTACTGATCCCAGTACTCATGCAGTCGCTTTACAATGTCGTCGCCGACGATATTGTAGGTCACTACTTTGAAATTATCCGGCAAATAGGGATGCTTTCCGATCAACGGGCCGCGAAATTCGTCGCCGGTATATTTTTGGCTTTCGTCTGAGAGGGTCCAATCGCAGAACAGAGCCGAGGCGTAGGGATGCGGCGTGTTTTTATTGATAACCATCGAACCCGCATACGCGAGAATCGGAGCGGAATAAACAATGGCATAGGGCGTCTTCGGATCCTTCTTCTTTTCTTCGGCGCCCACATATAGAAAATTATCCCCCTGAACCGCATGGTCGCCGGACAGCATTAAATTCATCCGTTGGGTGTGGCCGCGCTGGATAATCGGCTGATTTTCACCCATGCATTTCAGCCAGCTTTTGACCTTTTCCTCTCCCATCATGACGTACAGGCCGGCTAAAAAACGGGTCTCGGGAGGATCGAAAGAGACTTGCCCTTTGAAGGCGGGTTTGCACAAGTCAAACCACTCTTTCGGCGCTTTATCGGGAGGAATGAGATTGGTGTTGTAAGAAATGCCGTGCTCGCTCCAGTACCACGGAAGCCAACGATTCTCCGGATCGATGAACCCCTGAAACTTTTTTGGAATTCTTTTCGTCGCCGGCGTCGGATAACGGGCCACAAGATTCTGCTTTAGAATAACCGGCAGATCCGGCACCGCTAAACTCAGCACATCGGTCAAATGCCGGCCGGCTGTTTCTTCGGCAATCAGCCGTTCGGCGGCGTCCTGCGAGCCCATATCGCCCATGTCCACCGTCACGAACGGATAGCGCTTCTCGAAAAGTTTGACATGGTCGCGAGCGAGCTTGCCACGGAACGTGTGAATGAAAACCAAATTGCCTTCTTTGCGTGCCCCTTCCTCCACGCGTTTCGCCCGCTGATCGGGAGGTAGCTTGCTTAACGTGGCATAGAGTTGTTCCGTCGATGCGTCGGCCGCGACGCAAGGTGCGGCGTCCCAACTCATCAGAAAAAACAGCGAACCAACGATCATGAACCTAAAAGACGAAACGAATCTCTTCATCGATCTCTCCTCGCGCGCAAACAATTCAGGTTTCCCTATACGTCAAATAGTAGAAAGGTTTCAAGCCGGTTCGGTGCCTGCAGGAGT
>JBGPIK010000418.1:0-5897 GCA_041484845.1 Binatia bacterium
ATCATAAGCTACATTGTGTACTCCGCAGAAAAGCCGTTATCTCAAAATGCAAAAGAGTTTCTTGATTTTGTGCGCGCGGCCCGGCGAGAAAACTCTCTGGACAAAACTCAATTGCGGGGGGGGGTTCTCAGTTTTGGGGGTCAGGTCTAGCATCGAAGCGCCATCCCGTTGCGTAAGAAACTGTGCAAGCCTGAGTTGTTGCATTACGGAGAATTTAGGGCCTGAGGAGAAGTAAGGGGTCAAGAAGTAAGGGGTCAAGTCTGCTTTTAGCTTGTTACTCAAGGAACCGAACCGACAACCGATAGAACCTCGCGCTGTTTCTCTCAAAGCCAACAAGCGACGTCGTTGTGCGAGAGTTCGATCCTGAGTGTGAACCCGAATCAGAAGCTCATGGTGCGACAATTCAACCATCACCGCGGATTACAGCACCATCTTACCAGCGCCAACTCTTCATGCTCGCCCCACCAAGCGACTTGCCATCTCGTAGCGCTGAGCTTAGTTTCTGCTTAGGCGTACAAGAGACGGCCTTTGGGTTCAGGAACGGGGCGCCTAAGTTCCTTGGCGGTTTCGATCCACTCCTGAATGATCACTTCCACGTTTGCCAGCGCTTGCTTGTATGTCTTTCCGTCGGCCGCGCATCCGGGCAACTCCGGCACCTCAGCGATGTAAGCCTGGTCTTCCTCGCTCCAGTAAATGATAATCTCGTATTTGCACTTACTCTTCATGATCTTCTCCGGACAAATGATATTTAACGATCACATTGCGCACTTGCTTTACCTGGTAGGGCTTCGCTTTGTTTCCTTGCGGCTGTAGATTGATGATCTCCTCAACGCCGTTCTTTGTGAAAATGTGGTGGTCTCCCCGTATGCGCTCTGAAAAACCCAATCTCCGCAACAAATTGCGTAATTTGCTAAAAGGAATATTGGCATCAGAGGTGCCGAGCAGAATTCGCGAAAGCAACTCATCGTATCCGGCCACACCGCATCTTATACACCATTTGCGCTTTGCCGCCTAGAACTAGACGACACGTGGTGATGCGGCCGGATTCGGGAGGCTGTCAGGTCTCCCCGTCGCTCCATCCCGCCGTCCATCGGTCTTTCTACGGTAACTCCGCCAACAGCCGGCCTCTTGCGGTCAAGCCGCGCTCGCTTTAATGCCCCAAACGGACGATTTAGGGACGCTGTGTCCTAGCCGGACGAACTGCGGGGTCGTTTTTACCGACGATGAGCACAATGTTTTGTGTCTACCCTCGCTGAGGAGGTGGCGGGGGCGAAGCAAAGCGACGGAAAATCCCGCTCGAAGTCTGTTACGGTCGGGAATTCGCTGCGAATCGCTTCCAGCGCAGCAGCAACGTCCGCGCCCTTCTTGGGCGGCACGATTTCGGTGACACGGTCGAGTATTTCCAGCGAGTGCCGCTGCGGCGGGCGTAGGCTGAGACAACCGCCGATGCTGTTGACGTGACGGTTCATAACTTACCGGTGTGCCCTATCGCCAGTTCTACTACAGCGGTTCGCATAACCGTTGGCGCTTATTACAAGTCTCCATACACTACAGACGGTTTTCAGCTTTGCTCTTCAGGAGATCTTTTAAGCTGATATAACCATCCCGCACGGCCATACACGCGCGCAACACGTGGAGTTCATACATGAGTGGATCGTCTGGAAACTCCTGGCGGAGAAGGTTCAGCAGCTTTCGCAGTTTTTCGGGAGTAATTTTCGCCTCACGAGCAATCGTTTCATAGTCGAAGTATTGCATAGCGCAGCTCCTTCAAATTTCCGGTGGGGCTATAATTTCGATAGTTGGAAGTCCCAGAGAAACGTTGACCTCATTGACCTTTGCACGCCTGATCCGATTAACGAGATGCTTAAAATTCCAAGACAGCAATATGTCTTGACGGGTAAGAACGGCCGCAGCGACATGGACGGCATCATTCAGCATGATAGACGTGAACACGCCCGTTGTAACGTACCGTCTTGCCAGTTCCCGCATGTCGGCGGTAACGCGGTGTAGCGTTAGGCTCTCCAACATTTGTAACAGTTTCTTCCGCCGGTCAGCATCAGGTGTTTGTGCAAGCTCTTCCCGTGTGAGCTGCGAGCTGCATGCCTCAAACGCAGCTACACGCCTCCAGAAATCCTCTGTTTGCGCCCGCCGATCCGGCGCTCGCTCATCATAGTAGGCGCTCAGGATCGAGGTATCGAGATAGATTCGAAGCTTTATGTCTAATCCTGTAAGATTCATGCGACGCGCACCCCGTCGCGCTCAACCGCTTTACGGAAGGTTGATCCACTTCGCCTTCGGCTTTCCCACTCTGCTTCGGTGTAAGCGAGAATCGACGGCAACACGTCGGTTTTCGCCGCGAGCAGATAACCGATCCATCGCAGATCACTCTTCAGCCCGCCAACATCATCCTTTACGATCAAGAGTACGTCGAGATCACTATCGGCATGAGCCTGACCTCTGGCTTTCGATCCATAGATCAGCAATTCGTGAACTGCTCCAGGATGTTTTTGCTCAAGAGCTTGGCGATAAGCATCAAGCCACGCTTGTTCTGCATCAGTCAGTTGGAGCATGTTTAATCTCACTTTCCTTTACGGATCATTAACCACAAAGAACGCAAAGGTCGCATAGAAAAATAGCTTTTGAGTTCTTTGTGTTCTGTGTGTTCTGTGCGGTCAATCATCAGATGATTTTTTGTCTTGTGCGTTCTCTGCGGTTAATCCCGACTTTCTCTTCCGTCCATACGAACTTGCGCAGTTCAAACTTAGGCGACCCGAAATTGATCAGTAGCCCATTTTCGAGGTCAGGTCTAGCATCGAAGCGGCATCCCTTTGCGTAAGAAACTTTGCAAGCCTGAGTTGTTGTATTACGGAGGATTTTACGCTGTGTCCTAGCTGGACAAACTCCGGGGTCGTTTTTACCGACGATGAGCACAATGTTTTGTGTCTACCCTCGCTGAAGAGGTGGCGAGTGTGGCGTGGATCACGTGATATTCGCTAAATTCACGCAGCTGTTATCGGCCTGAATTCTACCTTGCCGCGACCACTTTCAGTCCAGCAGCTGGGGCGCGCGCAGGCTCAGCCGACCGGCGCTGGCGTTGACGTGGTGGTTCATGAGCCGGCGTTGCGAATCTTCCGTCGACGATTTCGTTTGACCGTGAACGCTCGGATTTTCCTCGTTGCCTGCCAGAACCCCGTCACGTCGTGCTCGTCCCAGAACTTACCAATATCTACGTACGAGCGGGCGTGAGAGATCGAAGATTTTCTTTTGTCCGCAGTGAGTCTTCGCATTAGATTGCATCAATCGGTCGATTCCCCGCCCATTTTCAATACCGCCGCCCGCGTATGCCCCGCGAGCCTGAAACCCAGGCTATGAAGTTGGTCAATCTGCGGACGAATCGCCGAGATCAACCCGGCTCGCTTTGCATCGATTAGAACTCCGAGTGTACCAGTGATACGAAGCTGCAAAGCGCTCGCGACCCGACGCGCCAACGCGTCATCAAGAAGACAAACGGCATCGACGGTTTCTAACGCCAAAGCGAGCACTTCCCTTTCTCCGGCACCGAGGTCCGTGACTAAGGGAAGCGCAACGGAGCTCGACGGACGGCGAACGGTAATCCAATCTAGGTATTGAATTTCCGGCAGATTCAGACCCGACGGAAGTCCAGCGCTCAGCTCATCCTGAACCGCTGACGGCACGGTTATTGTTGTGACCAGCTTTGGAAGAATATCGAGTACACCGAGCTGATGCAGATACTGGAGGGGAGAGGTGTTGGAGATGATCTCAGACAAGGCGGTGCTCTTGTTGAAGCTCCTGTTCAGTCAACATAAACGTATCCACGCCATAATCCGCCAGCTTCGTTAGGAACAACGTTTTCGGGATGCCCGCGAGCTTCGCTGCTGCGCCTGACGAGATACGACCAACTTCATAGAGCTTCATGGCAGCGGCCAGCCTTATTTCACCGCTCAATTGTTCAGGCTTGACCTTGAGAGCCACCAAAGCTTCGTCCGGGATTGACATCGTAATTTCACTCATAAACATTCTCCGTTCGCCGACATTGTGCCAGATTCGCTGGTGGTTGTCATACGTTCACTTTGTGCCCTCTGCGGCCGATCTTCTGTCGCACCGGACCGTAGGGGCGCACCAGCGTGTGCGCAATCATGGACCGCGGGCGTTTTCGGGGTCTAGCATCGAAGCGCCATCCCGTTGCGTAAGAAACTTTGCCCTGCCGGGTCGGACCGGCGCAATACGTTGATTTCCCGATAGACCGGTGCGCAATAGCGGTGTTTAAACCGCTTAGCCGCAGGTTTTTCGGAGCGTAATGGATGCTTTAAGACACACTCGATGCCGCGCCCCAACCGCCCTTTTCTCCCCAGTCGCTTCCGGCACGTCACGCATCGCTCCCATCAGACGAAATTTCTCCGGCACCGCAGCGCACCTTGTTGGAGACCACGCAAGGTGTTGAGAGGTCACGCGTCGTCAACTTTCCACTGGGAGATGGAAGGCAATTCAGTACGCAGTTTTGTCTGAGTCTCGGCCACTTGGTTGGCATCGAGATCCGTAATGGCGGCAGCTTCTAGATACTGTCGAACGGCGTCTTCGATGACCTCGGCTATATCACGGTTTTGCTTTTTGGCCAGATCGCGAAGCTGCTGTTCGACAACGCTCGGAAGGTCAATAGTCATGAACGCATTCTAGACTGTCAACAGCATGGCTTCAACCAGTCGCGGCGCAGCCTGGGAAACCCATTAGACGTTTTGGCAATTGTCAAAACGCAAAACGACTTTTCTGCGCGTAAGGCGAGGGACATTGTCGGTATGACGTCCCACATGTACATGCACGAGTTTAGCTGAGCGCCATAGAAGCCAGCGGCTGCCCGATTCTTCCACCAAACGCGGTCCTGTGTTAGTTTGTCTTCCATGGCAATCCTGAAGGTCGCGCGACTCGGTCACCCCGTCTTGAGACGAATCGCCGCTCCCTTATCGATTGCGGATATTCAATCTGCACCGATCCAGCGACTGATCGACGATATGATTGAGACCATGAAGGAATACAACGGCGTGGGCCTCGCGGCCGACCAGGTGCACGAATCGAAGCAGATCGCGGTGCTCGAAGTGGCGGATAACCCGCGTTACCCGGAGAAGCCGCCCGTGCCATTGACGGTCTTGATCAACCCGCAGATCACGAACCTCTCCGAAGCAATCGAAGAGGATTGGGAAGGTTGCCTGAGTATTCCGGATTTACGCGGCCGGGTGCCGCGTTTTAATAGCATTCAAGTTCAGGCCCTTGATCGCGACGGGCGAGAGCTTAATTTCCGCGCCGACGGTTTTCATGCTCGCGTTATTCAACACGAATGGGATCATCTCAATGGAAAAGTTTATATCGATCGCATGCGTGATTTTTCCAGCCTCACCTTCCTCGCGGAATTCGCGCGGTTTTGGTTGCCTTCCTGAATTCCGGCGCGGCCCGTTCATCAGGGTCTCCTGCAAGTCATGTTGAGCCAGACGAAAAATCCCTCTAAGTCTCCCTTTTGCAAAGGGAGACTTTCAAATTCCCTTTGGAAAAAGACGCTGTGTGGCACGTCAGAAACATCAGGTTGTCATCCCGAACGAATGTGAGGGATGTTAGATTTCTCACTACGGCCGAAATGACACGAGGAGGGTCGGCCATGCCCGTCGTTGTGTTTCAGGCCCTGAAACGTTAAAGTCACGTCATGAATTTTCCCCGGCTGCAACTTTCTTTCGACCGGCTTCTTTCCACGGTCTCTGTGCCGGTCGGGGACATCATTGATCGCGCACTCTCCGGCATCGATATTTCCATTGATGAAGCCACGGCGCTCTTCGACGCCGACGGATGCGATCTCCTGGCCCTGATTGCCGCTGCCGATCACTTACGGGCTC
>JBGPIK010000419.1:0-5887 GCA_041484845.1 Binatia bacterium
AGGTGGGCGAACCTTCGACGAGCTAAAGCAGCGGTGCTTTCAGTCAAACCCGCTGCGACGGCCCAGAAGAAGACCATGAGTCGGGCAACTAAAGCGAAGTTGTCGGCCAAATTGAAGGCTTTCTGGGCGGCGAAGAAAGCCGGCAAGAAGTAATCCTGGGCAAGTTCTAGTTCCGCTAAGAAGGATCTTTTCAAAGGCGGCGTAGTCGGCTGGCTTTTCAGGACAGACGTAACCGCCCGACACTCCGGTTTAACACTTGATAGGCTAATCCACTGCTTGCAATCCGAATGCGGCGCGGCAGTCTTTTCTGAAACCACCGAACCTGTGCAAACCAGTGGGCGTTGTTGTGTTGCTACAATAAATTCTGATTTGCGCCGGCTTCAGTGTAATTCTAATTAAACAACAACGTGCCCCAAGTTGCGCCCGCGATTGGTTGTTTCGCCGGACGCTGGCTGCGCGGAATTGTCATTACTCCGTGTACGCCTTGGTGAAGGTGCACTTTGGGTTAAGTTCCGGGGCCTGGCATAACTATACTATCAATCTTCCCACTGGGCGCGTGATAACCGACCAGCTTGCCGGAAGCCAAGTAGATACTAGACAAGCAACAGTAAGGAAAGCCCGTTCAAATGTTCAAGGTTCAATCGTTCAAGGACAGATTCGGAGGGGGAACTTGCGCGTTTTGTGAGTTCTCAAAACGTCGAAAGATTTTCTGAGTGCTGTAGACGAGTCACCGCCAAGGTGCGGAGGGCGCGCAATAAGCCGGTAGCGACGCCGTGTCATTGTATGGTAGATTCGGAGAAAACCATGGCCTGGATCGTATCAGACGTCGATCACCTTGGAGGCAAACCGCGCGTGCGGGATACTCGTATCTCGGTAGCACTGCTTTTGGAATAGCTGGCTGCGGGAATGACCATCGGTGAGATCGCAAGAGAATACCCGAGTCTCACGGAAGAGTCGATTCGCGGAGTGTTGGAAGAATTAGCCCATTCTGACTTGCTGGCGCCAAGTGAAAATCCTTCTCGACGAGAACATGCCTGAGTCTCTACTCGGTGCCCTGGAAAACCTCGGCCACGAGGTTAATTCGGTGAATCATCTCAAACTCAAGGGGCTCGATAACGGGACACTCTATCGGCAAGTCGCCGTTGCCTATGATCTTTGCTTTACGCGGGATGCGGGTTTTGCTCACAACATACGCCAGATGCGAACTCCCTCCCAGGTTAAGGTTCTGCGGGGGATCGTTTCCCAGCAGCGAGTCGAGTCTTTCGTTCCTGCGTTTTATTGATGCTTTCCAAAAGTCCGATTGGTCGCGTTACTCAAACGGCGACGATTGGCGCTAGACGCTTATTACTGCGGCCCCTTCCAGACGTTCAAGCCGTTCCATCGCTGCGCTACGTTCAAGACGTTACACGTTAACGCCGGTTCCAAATGTTCCAGTCGTTTAAAGCCTTACGGCTGTTCAAAATTCAAGGTTCAATGTTCAACGAAAGACCAACTCGGTCGACGCTTTCACGTTTTGATAATTCGCAGAGTAATTAGGGTCGTCCTTACTTTTGCTGTCCCCTAAGTTTTGCACGCCAGAAGCCTGGCTCCAAGCCTTTGGGTTTCTCCTTTACAATCCCCTCCCGTGCCTTCTCGACACAGCTAGTCATTCATCCATATGGGCCTGACCCGATGGCGCTTCACCCAACTCCTACGGATGCACGAGCACACGATCACCGAGCATTTTCCTATAAATACTTCTGACCATGTTTTCCAAGACAAATTCGACACGGACGATCGGCGGCCAGCTTTGGCTTTTACATCGTTACTTTTTAAGTTGCAGAACCCTGATCCGGGAGTCGCTCCTGACCCTCTCCTAAGGATTGTTGGGACGTAAAAATCCGAGACCCTGCCTTTTTCTCTTTTTATTTGGATTCCAGAACGATCCCGCGGGCGGCCAAGATGGGTCTTGCGGCCTCGCGAAGTCGCGGCAACCGTTGCGCGAAAATAATTCCGGCGACGAAGCAAAAACCGCCGCCGATCGCGACCACCAGAGGAGCACCGGCCTGGTCGGCGGCCCAACCCATTAACAAACTGCCAAACGGCGCCATGCCGACGAGCATCATGGAGAAAAGGCTCATGACCCGGCCACGCATCTCGTTGTCGGCGAGGGTTTGCAGCGCCGTATTGGTGGCGGCGATCAGCACCATCCAACCACAACCCACTCCCACAAGAAGCAAGAGCGAGAGCCAAAACACTCGCGCCACCGTAAAAACGATCAGCCCCATACCGAATCCCAACGTGGCAGCGACGATGACGCGGCCGAGGCCGATAATATTTTTGCGTTGAGCGAGAAAGAGTGCGCCGATGAGCGCGCCCAGGCCGACCGCTCCGAACATCAATCCAAGCGCGTCAGCGCCGCTCTTATGCACATGCGTGGCGAAGACGGGCATCAACGTCATGTACGGCATGCCCATGACGCCGACCACCCCCAAAAGTATCAAGATATCCCGTATAGGCATGGTCGCGACGGTATAGCGGGCGCCTTCGATCAACGAGCGCCCGATGGAAACGGATGGCGCCGCCTCTCGCGGCTGCTCGGCGAACTTCATCATGAGTAATGCCACGATCACAGCGACATAACTCACCGCGTTGATCATAAAACAGACGCCCTCGCCAAATTTGGCCACGATCGTACCCGCGAGCGCTGGGCCGACGATGCGAGCCGCGTTGATCATGGAGGAGTTGAGCGCCACCGCGTTCGCCAAGTCATCGACGTCAACCAGTTGGTGAACCAGAGCCTGGCGGGCGGGCATGTCAAAAGCATAGATAACCCCCAGCGCGGTTCCCAGCAAAATAATATGCAAGGGTTGAATCCAACCCATCAGCGTGAGCAACGATAGAAGAAGGGCTTGGGCGAGCGCTGCGCACTGCGTCCATACGGCGACCCGATGGCAGGAGTAGCGGTCGCTAATGACACCGCCGATGGCGCCCAAGCCAAAGATCGGGATTTGCGATGCGAAGCCGACGATGCCGAGCAGGGTTGCCGATCCCGTTAGGCGATAGACCAGCCAGCTCAACGCCACCTGCTGCATCCACGTGCCGCAGACCGAAACGAGCTGGCCGGTAAGGTAGAGCCGGTAATTGCGATGGCGCAGCGAACGCCAAAAGGGCGATGTGACGATAAACTTTGATTGCATCGGTAAAAAGTGAGGAGCCGCCAATCGACGCGAGTGCGATTTTGATTTAGCGAGGATTATCTCATGCGGCGCGTTGAAGATGAAGAGGGAGAGTTTCGAGCACTGCAAGATCAGTCAGGCGGAGATCGGCAAAAAGGGGTCCACTCTTAGCTCACATGAACATCGAGAGGAGTATGACCAGGTCGCGGAGCAGCGGTTTTTTTAGATGTGGAGTTTACAGAGATGCTCAAGCGCAATGCGGACGAAGAACGGGAGACTCCAAGGCCCTGCTACGGTGAGCTCATTGATGTCGCGGTACTCTGACCGGATAGCGGAGGACCAAGATTTGAAGAAGCAAGCGGCGCGACTAGCTAACCTTAATCCGACATTTTTTCGGACCGGCGACGGGGCAGTGAGCCCTACAGCCGTGGGCAATGGGACAGTGCCTTGAGGGCTCCCCGCAAGCCACCTAGGGTGATGCTCCAGACAGCCGGGGCCTTCACGCATCCCGCATGCTCAGTGCCCACAGCTTCCGGTCTCACCGTCCTCGCTAACCGGTAATAGACTGTGAGTTTTTGTCGGATTTGGGCTAAATATTGTCTAGAAATAAAGAGCCTGGTCCCCAGGCGTGGCTTCCGATACGCACAGTCTTTCCCAAAAATCTTTGGAGCTTGACAAGGGATTCCGCCGCTGTATAGTCGGGCCGCTCCGAAGTACCGAACCGCGACGCGCCATACACCCAATGCCGTAATGACTCCACGTGCGCTGCCGCGCTTGAGACTCGAATCGCTCTGGTGTGATAACTCAAGGGGGGTGGAATTGCCATGCTGAGGTTCCGAGTTGTGGCTCTCGTTGTGCTGCTTTGCCTTCTTCTCGGCGTGTACCAGGTGTTTGTCTCGCCAGCTGCGGGGCCAGCCTCTACAAGATCTGGCACCCAGGCGCTGGCCGCTGAGAAGAAAGAGCAGAAGGTTGCCGCCACCGTCGCCCTCCCGGGCGTGCAGGTGGAAACCTTGAACCCCTACGCTCACTCGACCACGCAGATCTATCCGACCTGGAAGCATGTGATTGAGCCTTTGGTGGAGTGGAGCTGGAGCAAGAAACAAATTGTCCCCATTCTGGCCGAGTCGTGGAGCAATCCGGACAATAACACGTGGGTGTTCAAGTTAAAGAAGGGCATCAAGTTTCACGATGGAACCGAGTTTACGGCTGCCGACGTCGTGCATTCGTTCACACGGATCCAGAAGGACCCCGATAGCAAGCAGGCCAGCTCGATCGCCCATGTGAACGCGATAGAGGCGGTAGACCCTTACACGGTCCGATTGCGTACCAAGAGTCCGGATGCTGCCCTGCTGTTCCGCCTGACGCAGCGCTTCATCACCAATAAGGCCGCCTATGATCGCCTAGGCGAGGCTAAGGCCGACAGGCTGGCACTCGGGACGGGACCCTATAAGTTAAAGGAGTGGGTACGGGGTCAGTGGTTCGTACTGGAAAAAAACGCTGGTTACGCCCACAGCGATCACAAGCCGACGGTAGACGAGATCGTGTTCCGGAACATACCGGAGGCGGAGGTAGCGATCAGCGCGCTGTTAAACCGAGAGGTGGACGTCATCTCGAACGTCCCGCCCGAGAGTGCTCCCCGAGTCACAGGCAGTGCGAGGATAGAGAGCACCCGCACGATCAATATTATGTTCCTGGGCATGCACACGTCGGTGCCGGAGTTCAAGAACAAACTCGTCCGTCAGGCGGTGAACTACGCCATCGACCGAGAAGCTCTCACCCAGCGTGTGCTCAAGGGCGACGCCTATCCCATGGATGCGCCCGTGGGGCCCGACCAGTACGGGTACAGCCCCGAGTTGAGTCCCAAGTACATCCATGACCCGGCGAAGGCAAAGAAGTTGCTGGCCCAAGCCGGTTACCCCAACGGCTTTCAGGTCGATTTCCTGGTTCCGGTCGGGCAGTACAACAAAATCAAGGACGTGGCAGAGGCGATCGGCGGTATGCTGAACGAAGTCGGGATCCGGGCTAAGGTGCGGACGCAGGACCAAGATAGCGGGTTTGCTGCGATCCAAAATGGCAAAGTCGGCATGTATATTTTCGGACGGGGGTCGGTCGTTGACCCTAGTGAGTACCTACACCAGTACTTCCGCACGGGAGTCACCAAGCGGCTGGAGTTCTCCAATCCGACGGTGGACGCCGCACTTGTGGCGGAACAGGCGAGTTTTGACCCTGCCCAGCGGGTGAAGCTACTGCAGAAGGCCATGTCGGTGCTGCTGGAAGAAGCGCCGGCCGCCTGGCTCTACCAGTATCAGAGCCTGCAGGGCGTGAGCAACAAGTTCGACTTCAAGTCGAATCCTGGCGAGGACGTCTATGCCTGGGATCTCAAGCCCAGGTTACGCTAGCAAGGGAGAGGGGGCTGTGCTGGAGCGCTCGCCTGACCGGTGCTGAACACAGATTGAGGAGGTGCCAGGGGATCATACAGGGACGACAAGAGGGGGGTTACAGGACGAACGGCTAAGTACTTGAATTTATATTGCGCTGTCCCGTTCGTGGTGAGTCTGTCGAACCATGAACGGATTTTTTCTCACGACCTGAGAGTCTGAGTTAGCCCTGGCAAGGAGGAAGCATGACAAATGAACGAGTTCGGCTCGCCATCATGGCTCCGAGCTTGAATCTGTGCAATTATCTGTTTGGTATCGAGCGGGGGTTTTTTTTCCGGGAAGCACTCGAAG
>JBGPIK010000420.1:0-5881 GCA_041484845.1 Binatia bacterium
CAGGGCAGGCTTTGGAAAAGAGGGGAAGGGGAGATTTTTGGGCGGATTGAGACACAAATCATGTGGCGGATTTCTGGGACAGGACACTAGCTTCGCGGCCGGATTTCAAAAACCACGCGCTCGAGCCGCGGCGGGGAGTCGTGGAAGGTTAGGATTTGCCGGCGCAGTCGATCATCGCTCACCTGGGTTGCGATACAAGAACTATGTTCTCCTTTGACGTTAAGCTCAACCGCGGGATTCTTGAGAATATTCTGGCACCAGTGCTTGCCGGCGATTCTACTGGATGAAGCGTAAAAGCGTCCGCGATAACAAATAAAGCCGAGTTCCACCTTCCGAGGTTGGCCGGATTTCCGGCCGATTGTTGTCAGATCCGCAACAAGGCTCGATCCATCTGGAAAATTCATAGCGCTGAATATAGGACGTGGCACGTCGTGAAACAACGCTCCGTGCCGCAGGAAATGACGTGGCAGTGGGCGACGGAAAGCTGAACGCCCGGCGTTCGAGCCATGGGTCGCGTATTCATGGCTCCCTCACGAAAAGCCGTGAATCAAATAAATAAATGTCAGACACCTGCGCTTGCCTCTTGGACTGGTATTCCCCATGTCAAAAGAAAAAAAATCGAGGATTGCTAGGGCTGCGGGCAACGGATATATTTGCGTGTAGAGGTGTGCCATGGCCAAAGTGATGATCTCCATACCCGATCGATTGCTGAAAAAGGTGGATCGGGAAGCCAAAAAACAGCGCCGCTCTCGGAGTGAGGTCGTTCGTGAAGCCCTGCGTGCGGATCTGACAAATCAAGCGACGAAGCCTCAATCGTGGAAAAATGCCCTTGCCCCATTAAGAAAGCTCGAACAAAAGTGGGTCGGCCAGTGGGACTCGACCGACATCATTCGTTACTACCGGGATACCCGCTATGGCCGCGAAGGTCGTCGTTGACACCTCCGTCCTGGTCAAATGGATAAAGTCCAAAGATGAGGAGTTGCTGGAAGCCGTTCATTGTTGCTCCGCCTGCGACGCCCCTCCTAAAACGCGCAGCGCGGGTGGGCAAACAATTTAACCTTACTTTTTACGACGCCTCTTTCTTGGCGCTCGCCGTGGAACTCGATTGCCCACTGATTACCGCCGACCGTCGCTTCTTCGAACGCGCCCGAAGTCTTCCGCGCGTCCCTCATCTATCCAAAGTTGGCCGGCTGTAACGGGCTCTTACGGTTGCTGTTTGGCCTGGTGCCCTTAGGCCTATCTGAACGCAGCGATTGACCGTCCGGAACGATGGGAACGAAGCGGAGCGGCGGAACGCTTGGAACCGGATCCGTCGGGAAAACGGGTGGCTATCACTGAACTTTGAACCTTGAACCGCCGCCAGGCTTGGAACGGCTGGAGCATTTTGAACTGGCCTCACCCATGATCGAAGCACTCCGGAGACGGGACAGGGAAATCGTTTCGACGGTTTGAGAATTGTCAGAACGTGAAACCATGATTTTCGTGGGGGGTCGCGTTCGGCCAAATCAGTTAGGATTGACAGAATAGTTCGAGAGCAGCTTGGTTCACAGAGCGGAGGTGATACGAGCCTTGTCATTGCCCGCATCAGGACACGTCAAGCTTCAGGACACGACGACCCGCTCCTGCCTTTTGACCTCGGTGTTTTCGGAAAAGACTCCTTAAAATTCATCACTGGCGCGAGGATAAGCCTGGCGGCGTTCCACCCACTCCAATCTTCGAACAAAACAGAGCGCAAGGCTAAAGCGAGGGAGATCAGGGGTGGAATATGCGATTGAACCGTAGGATTAGGTGTACGCACGGCGAACACGGGTGGAATTTAGAGAGGCGTTGTATCACGTCAGGCCAGAAGTTACGGAGCTTTCGGTCAAAGCGATGGGAGAAATGCTGGGAGTGGATGCGACCTGTGTGAGTCGGAGCGTCTCGCGAGTCGAAGGGTGGCTGCAACGGATCAGAGGCTCTGGAGATTTGAAAATGGCAAATGTCACGTCTGATCACCCCCTTGTCTACGTCCTGCGCTTGAGTGTGTGACTTGCTCGTAGTACGAGCCGCGCCGGGCCTCACCAGATAGGAAGTCCTCGACGTGGTTGGTTGTGGGTGATTTTCCCTCGCGACGAATAAGAGCTTGAACAAGGTCGGAGTAATCCTTCCACGTTTCATCGCCTTCATCGCGCCGGGCCTCACTAATATATCCTTCCGTTTTGCGCCAGTAGTTAGCCATTGGCCAGTAGAAAGTATGCCACGTCAATTCTTCGTTGAGGACGCGTTGCTTGCAGAACACGGCAAGTGTCTCGAAGAAATCCAGGACATCATCAACGTCATCGTTCGGCAATTGATTAACCTTGAGCGCTACAGCTGCACGTCCGCGGGTTCGCAACATCGCCGGTGACTGCCATTCAGAGAGAAGTTGCAAGAGCGCTTGAATGCGCGTGGTACGGAAGGTTTGCCAGACGGCAACGCCGGCAGCTACAACGGCGGCCAGAGCCGCAATCATCGTCCAGTTAATCATCACCACTTTGATTGAAATTCTTGTAAGATGTGTTCGGGTGACATGTTCAAATAAATTTCCGTCGTGCTTAGGTGATCGTGTCCGAGGATCCCTTGAAGGGCGCGTGTGGATCCGCCTTTGTGAATCCAAAGAATTGAGAAGGTGTGGCGCAAGACGTGGGGCGTAAGCGGTTTTGTGATGCCGGCTTTGTTCGCGATGCGCTTCATCACGCGCTGAATCGTCCGCGCGGTCCACGGAAATTTATCATTGAGTACAAAAAAGTTTTCTAAGAGAGGTTTCAGCCGGCGCGATAGGGGAATGACCCGGACTTTCGATTTCTTGCCGTAGGGTCCGCCCTTGCCTTTGATCCGGATCGCTCCTTGCTGCCATTGAATTTGTTGTTTGTTCAAGCCGGCGAGCTCGGAAACTCGGAGCCCGGTCTCGAGCAATCCGTAGACACACAGTTTTTCTTGTAGGGTGTCGGCGACGGAGAAAAGCCGGTCGGCTTCTTCGATTGAAAGTGGCTCGCGTTTGTATTGGTAGGTCATGGTTTTTTAGAAGTAGGGCCAGCTAGAGGGCCTAGTACATCTGATAAACGCATATCCGATAGCCGTTGCTCCC
Organism: Binatia bacterium; assembly: GCA_041484845.1. Lineage (GTDB taxonomy): Bacteria > Desulfobacterota > Binatia > UBA9968 > UBA9968 > JBGPIK01. The sequence continues at coordinate 3,107 of JBGPIK010000420.1, forward strand.
ATTGCGAGACTGGCGGTGGTAGAGGCGGGAGTCTAGCCATTATACTTTCTACAAGTGTTTTTAGGTCTGGTTTAAGATGCGTGCGTTCGAGTTCCCAACGCAGAGGCTCAAAGTGGTAGAAGATAGCTAACCTCGTAGCCGCTTCATCATAGAGGTCTACGAGTTGACGGGTTGCGGCTACAATAGTTTTGATCTCTTCAGCATAGAGTACCGTCATCGCCTCGGCTGTCGCCCTAGCAGTTGTCGCGGCCGCAGCGTCAAGTTTTTTTTGAAACTCCCCATCCATTCGTTCTTTCTCTAGTGCGTGAATCGTTTTTAAGTTTTCTTTGTGCGCGGTGAGCCACTCCTCACGCTCTTTGATCTGGCGGCGGTATCCTTCGCGCTCTGCTTCGCGCTCTGTAGAAATATTGTTCCAATGGGTTGCGACGTAGAAAAAATCGGCGATGCCTTTAAACGTTGGAAGTTTCTTAATCAGGGTGTTTAGCCACTCCATCGGTAAGTTGGGGATGTCGCACTTGATGTAGGAAAGCGACATCCTGTCGTAATCCTACCAGCGGTCTCCCCAAACGGTCAAGAGAAATCTGTGGATAGTGTCGCTTTTATGGATGGAAGGCGACAGTCAGGGGGCAATCTGGGGACGCTGTTTCCTAGCTGGACAAAGTCCCTGTCAAAATCTCCGAATCTTTAGATGTCGCAATTGCCATCTGGCGGTGCGTCAGTCTTTCTTTTCCCCTTTGCGTATTTCTACGAGCGCTTCCAACTCAGGCAGAATTCTCAAATCCTTCGCACGTCCGACCGCTCGCTTTGCTTTGATCAATCCTTCTAAAGTGAGTACTTTGCAGTTGATCCCGAACATTTCCATCTCCTCTGAAAAAGTTTCCACCTGTTGGTAATTTCCCATCCCGGTGACTTCACCCAAGATATCCACGTCTCCCACATCCGTGGTGAGCGTGAAATTCATTCCAGATCTAAGGGCCGAAACGTCGAGGCGAAACGGAACCTGATCAGGGATAGCCCGCAATAACGGGTGAAATAAGTCCAGTGCTCGGGCTAACTTTTCCAGGTTGTCTTTTTTTCTTGAATAACAAAGATCCAAGTCGGCCGTCACGTACGCTGATCCTTGAAGGACTGCAGCCAACCCCCCGATGATGACGAATTCTACTTGTTCTTGATGGAGCGCTTTAAGCAGTTTCTGAATATCGGTTTCGGTCACGATGTTTTTGACCGGCCTTTCTCAACTCGTCAATGGCCGCGGCCATGCGGAAATGTTTCCGTAGCCGCTCGGTGGGTGTTAAAGACCTGCGTTCATAGAGCTGGCTCAAATCTATGCCTTCTTCACTCGCACGCAGGAGAGGCGGCGGCAACTTATTTTGGGTTTCCAGCATAGGGTAATTGTAACACCAGCAAAGGCAAATCAAAAACCGTTTTTGTCATGTATCCGATCCACTGCGGATCAATCCGAGTTTTAGGGAGACGGTACGGCTCAGGCTTGCATAGATGAATAGGTGAATAGTGGAATACGAGAGACTATTTACTTACGCAACCCTTGTGCCCCCCCTTTTTTTCTTGCTCCACTCGCGTCATGGCGCGTGAAGATATTTTATAACGTCGCCTTTTTCATTCAGGTAGACAAACAAACCGCCCCCGAGTTTCGCTCTGCCCGTGGGAAAATAGTACACGGTATAGATGTCGCCTTCTTTAGCCAAAATAAGATTCATCGTCTCCGGTTTGTAACCCAAGGACCGGGCCGCTCTGTCTGCTGACGTGGTCAGTCGATCACTTTCGCTTTCCGTCAGATCAACATTTGGTTTAACGGATTCCGATCTTTCCATCTGATTGCAGGCCAGCAACAAAGTAAAAGCAATCGCTCTGATTGCATGTGGGACGTCATAGTGGGACATATCCTTTCTTAAGTATGGGCCGCGCTTCCGCCGGCTCTCAGCTCGTTATGTACTATTAGACAGCGCAATAGTTCAGATGAAGGAAAATTGTCAAGGGATGATTCCACCCAAATGTATTGATCGGCAGGATGACTCATACATAACCTAAGAGTCCAGCGGGTGGCCCGTCAGTCTTGACTCCGCCGCACATCCGAGGGTAAGCTTGGCGGCGTTCAACTCGACTCCCATCTCTCAATAAAAAGACATCTTGGAGGCATTTATGGCGAGCAAACATTCAGCAGGCATTACAGCCACGACCGTTCGCTTCGGCGACGGCATCAGCGCCGTGCGCGCGCTACCCAAAGCGAAGGGCCGACGGCCGGGAGTCATTCTTCTCCACGAACGCTAGGGGATAGATCAACACACGAAAGATTTGACGGTAAAACTGGCGCAAGCCGGATTCGTCGGATTTGCGCCCGATCTTTTTCACCGCTTCACCGGGGAAAAACAAATGGGGTCAGGTCTTGTTTCTTGTATCAAAGTTGTTTGCCAAGCGGCTGATCGTAGCGTAGTGCAGCTCCAGAAAGTCGGCAATCTCTCTCTGGCTGTATCCGTAACGATGCACCGCCTGGACAATCCGTGCGTCCCGCTTGGTTTTTGTCAACTTGCCTTCAAATAGCGCCTTTAGTTTAGGCCGGCTCAAGTACCTTTGGCTCCGAGGAATCTCCGCAATCTCTTCGTAGCCCTTGACGTATCCCTTGAGCTTCTCTACAAACTCCTCGTTACCCAACAACACCTGCGCTCGTATTTCCTCCCAGATCGACGCTTTAGTAATCCCTTCCCTCACAAATCGACGGTAGTGTCTTGCGGCGGGGTATTTTCTCTTGCCCAACTG
>JBGPIK010000421.1:0-5876 GCA_041484845.1 Binatia bacterium
CCTCGCGCTCCTGGACGTTTTGGGAAACTGCTTCGCCGCCGCGTTCGGTGAAAAGTTTCGCTTGGGCGCGCTGTTTACCTTTCTCATCACCATCTCAGGAGTCCGCCTGTTCAACATCGGCGCGCCCTTCTGGGGACTCGTCGCCGGCGCCATTATTTCGTTGCTGCTCGAGCGCCAGGATTTTCGCGACCGACCGGCGCGACCCTAGTGGCGTGACTCAGAAGTTCGTTTAAAATTTCCAAACGATGGCAGCGGCTGAACTCGCGCTCAAATCCCCCTTTGTCCCCCTTTTGAAAAAGGGGGAATTTTCTCCGTAGGACTCACTCTAACCCCTCTTTGGAAAAGAGGGGAAGGGGAGATTTTTGGGCGGATTGAGACGCAAATTATACGGCGGATTTCTGGGACAGGACACTAGCGAAACGACCACGATCACGAGCACGAACACGTTTATTTCTTGTACAGCGCGCGGATGAATCCGCTCTGCTCGATGCGCTTGACAAAGGATGAATCAATGAGCAGGTTTGGATCGGTCTGCTTGGCCTGTGGATACTGATAGGAAAGAATTTCCAGCGCGGATTTGATGACCTCCACCGACGGCATTGGCACTTCTTCGGTCTTCGCTCTTGTGTTTTCGTAGGTATCATCGAGAACCTGTTCGCCCGCGCCGCGCATGTATTTTTTCATAACCGCCAAGCTCTTGTCTTTGTTGGTTTTGAAGATTGAGATCGCTTCGATCATGGTCTTCAAAACTCTCTCCACCAGTTCCGGATTCTTGGCAGTTGTTTGCCGCAGCGTCGTGACTGTATTGTAAGGATAAATCACACCCGCTTTATCGTAGTCGATCAACTCACGATACCCCATTCGCTTTGCCACCAGCGTGTAAGGCATCGTAAGGGAGGCGCCATCGACCACGCCTTTTTCCAGCGCGGGAAAAGCCAAGACGGCTTCGCCGATGGCCAGTAATTTAATATCGCGATCCGGGGTAAGGCCCAGTTTCGCCTTGAGAATATAGCGAACCATCGTGTCCCCAAATGCCCCCGGGCGGCCGGTTGCAATCGTCTTACCGCGCAACTCCTCGGCGCTTTTGATATCGGGCTTGGTGAAGAGCGCGGACGGCACTTTGTTGGTAGAGGTCAAAATGATCACTTGGTCCTTCACGCCCAACACGTGGGATGTGAGAACCCCAGTTCCCGTCGCCACGATAAAAGGGACTTCACCGCTTGCGAGCAATTGCTGCGGGCGGATTCTGCCGGCGTAGATCGCCTTGAGATCGAGGCCGTATTTTTTGCCTAACTGCTCTTCGATGGCAATCCAGAGCGGCACATAGTCGCCCGAGAAGGACGAATAACCGATAGTGACGCTCTCGAGCTTGGTAGCGGCAAAACTGCTCGCGTCAAGAACCAGGAGTGCGCAGAAAAGAACCAAGCCCTTCAGTTTGTTCATCGGCCTACCCTCATTTGAAATAGCGACCATTTAAATTCTGATTTCGGTTGAACAGCCACATGACCTTCCAAAAACCCCATGCCCGAGAGCCCCTAATAGGGATGAAGCGTCGTGCGCCATTCTTGCTGATAGCTCTGCAGCTTCTCCAAGTAAACCGGCCAATCGATTTCGCCATAATGGAGATTTCGCAGTCTTTCGTTGGCCAGGTGCACATCGGTCCTGCCGACGCTCACGCCGACCTCATTCGCATACCAATCCTGAATTTCTTTGGAGAGAATAAAATCGATCCACAGTTTAGCCGCGTTGGGATGCGGAGCGCGGCGCGCGACCGCCAGCGCATTGGGCGGATTCGGATATAAGGGCTCCATGGCCACCCAATCGACGGGAGCGCCCCTCCTTCTGATGTCTTCACCCGCCGCGACTCGCATGGTGGGAGCCAAAGCCCACTCGCCTGCGGCAAGTAACTCCGCCGCCAACTGGCGTCCGCGACGAAACTGCACGTCTTGCTTAGCCAGCCCTCTAAGAAATACCGGCGCCTTCTTCTCGCCCATAACGTGCGTAAGCAGCATATACCAATCGTCATCGGTCATATCCAAACCGATCTGCCCTTTCCATTTCGGCTTGAGCAGATCGTCGTAGCTTTTGGGAACATCCTGCGGCAGGACCAGTTTTCTGTTGTAACCGATGACCGCGATGGTTGAGTATTGCGCGGTCCAATACCCTTGCTTGTCTTTGTAACTGGCGCGGAAAAATTTCCGTTCCGGTGAGTCGTACGGCACGAGATTGCCCTTCTTCACCGTCCAATACATTTCCGAGCCGCTCAGATTGACGACATCTACGACATATCGGCCCGCGGCGTATTCGGTCTCGAATCGTTGAGCTATCTTCTCGGCCCCCGCCCGGTAATATTCGGCCTTGAGAAACGGATATTTCTTGTTGAAGGTCTGTAGCAGTTTCAACATCAACGGCGCCTGGGTCGTGGTGTAAACCAGAAGCTCTTTTTCGGCTCGGGCATTCTCAACCTCTTGTGTGTGGGTCTGGGCGAAAGATAACACGGGAGCGAGCAGCAGAAAAATTATGATCAGCGCGAAACTTTTCACAGGGTCATACTCCTTTACGTGTTGTCGTCTCGTTTCGCACGGGTTTCGATCGGCTTCGCCATCGATGACTTTCCAAGCCTTTTTGCGCGCAGCCTTAACCCGCTAGGCGGACATTACTAGAAGAAAAACGCGGCTTCAAAAGCGCTCGTGAGACAAAACAGGGGGTTAGCCAATAACCCCTTGTTTTGTATTCACTTTCTCTCCGCTTGAAAATTTTCCACATTTTTCTTATTTCGCAGACTCCAGCTTATTTTGGGCTGAATTCTTGAAAACGGCTTGAAAACGAAAGCCCCTGGAAAAGTATTTCGCTGACAAAATCTCAGAAGGGCTCTAAGCGACGTCCAGCTTGGGAAGCTCAAAAAGATCACCCGATGCGCGACACCCAATGACCCGATGCTTCCCAAATCGTGGACTTACAGATTTTTGACCGTACCACATGTTCCTTTTCCTTCCCGATTTTTCACATACCCGATCCCGAATATTGCCCCATAATGCACGCGCACAATTAGTGATTGATCCGTTAGTCTTCCTTATCCTTATCCACATCAAGTTGTTCAGCCTCGCGGGACGAAAAATAACTGTTTTTTGCAAGCTCAGTAATCTCTAAAATCCGATTGCCATGCTCATCCCGCGGACGTTTCACAAGACCTCGGTCCTCCAGTCTAATCGCACGCTTCCCCACCAGTTGATATGAACAATCAAGTTCCGCAGCAACAAACGCTGGACGCTTTGGCTCTTCCTCGCTGTGAAGCGTTTGTAATATACCGATCTCGGTTTTTGGAAGGAGCAGTTCCTCTTGAATGTTCTTAAGCATACCTGCGTACTTTCGCGACAAGTTTACCACAACGCAGGTTCCGTCCTGGCACTCGGGGCAACGCATCGCGTACAAGCGAAGGGCATCGAGCTTCTCAAAACTCTGCCGTGCGCCGCACGAGTCACACGTAATTTCCTGATTCCGCTCTAAAAATGCGCGCACGATTGATGTACAGTCGAATACCCTTTCAACAAAATAGAGTCGAAATTCCCTCTCGCCAATGGGGCGACCAAAAGCAATCGTGTAACGGTGGCAAAGTCCGTAATTCAGAGCGAACACCGAGACTTTCTTTCCATCCCGGTCGCTCATTTCAAAATATTTTGTTACGAAAAAATTAAGTTCCAGAGTTGAAAGCAACTGGTCAAATGCAACCGGAACATAAAAGTGGCTTGTCGGCGGGCGACCCCCAATTTTCTCGAAAACAGCCGACTTATGGCCCCTCAAATCTCGTGCCCGCGCGACGATTTGTTCCAAAAGCTCTTTCAACGAGTAGACAGAGCAGCGTTCTTCGAACGTCTCGTGAAGAAACCGACCAACGCCGAAATATGAGGCTACCTTCTCCTCATAATACTTAAGAGCCGCGTCTTGAATAGCCCGGACCCCAATTCCTTTCCCATGTATGAGCTGATTCTGATAGGCAAAATGAAGAACATAGCCAAGGATCCTAGGGTTTGCCATACTGGCGAAAAACAGCGTTCTCCAAATCTCTTCGCTCTTCCCATCGAAGAATACATCCGCTTCACAACGTGCAAAACGATTCAACCGTTCTAGGACAAGACGCTTTGTGAAATCCGTCGCATGCTCTTCCATGTTCGTGACATCTCTTGTTCCAAAAAGGTAGAACAGATCCAAATACACCTCGTCAATTTTGCCACGGTCGATTTGACCGTAGTAAATACGACCCGGATAAGCTGCAATCTTAAATTTGATAAACTCGTCACTCCAGTTATTTAGCGGAGCAAGAAGTGCATCAACGACGACCTTCATCGCTTCTTCTGGAAGCTCAGAGAAATCATCAATCAATACATACAAGTTACGAATCTCGATTTTTTCGAGAAGCCGTTTGAGTCTCTCCAGAAGCTCTTTGACGTTAAACGCACGGATGAGAATGTCACTGAAAGCCGTGCGCGAAGACATCTCGTTTTTAGACGTAGTTTTCTTACTACCCTCAACTTTTAATGATGGCGTGCTGCTCACAGTCGCCGCAACAGATTTATTTCTTTCGGTGGACGAGCCCTGCGAGCTCGACTCCTGCACTTCAGTTTGAACCACACCGATCACACTCATGAAACGATCTTCGGAAGCTTCATCCAGGAGAGCGTCGAGATCTTCAAATAGCTCAGCGTACGTACCTGTAACTTTCTCCTTCACGCGCTCCCAAATTGAAGCATCGATCCGTTTTTTTAGTTCCTCGCGAATCTGCTGGATAGTTGCTTTCAGGAATTCCCGATAGAGAGCCAGCCGTCCAATAGTTTCTCGCGGTAAAGCATCTGGTCTAGCTTCCAACCGAGTAACTAGCGCCTCATCAGGTTGCGCTGATTCATAGAGAGTCTTAATGTCCAGATATGCTGACGTCCGCCCTGGCGTCTTACGTAATTCGTGTTGCAGTCGCTGAAAAACCGTCGACTTCCCAGTCCCTTTCCTCCCGATAACGAAAGTAGTGTGTGGACGAAGAACCGTTTTCAAGACATCATCCTCCGGGAGAGGATCGACGTAGAGCTCTTCAATGAGAGACGTTCCGTGCTCGGGATCATTCAAATCTGCTCGACGGTACAATTTTAGGGATTCCGCCGCTGCGCGGAAACCTTCCAATTCCTCCTTGGATGGAGTTCTTTCAGCCATATTCAACCTCCTTCGAAATTCGCCCTTGGACTGCGCCCTCAAATATCCTTCATGACACCTACCGCTGAACTGTTTCCCACGTCCCACCAGAGCTGAACCCTAGTACCGTCGGACCGTGCCATGCGCGGCCACCATCGGGCGTACCGCCGCCATAACATCTCAGCGGAAGTATGCCCCATCTGCCTGGCAATCCAGCCTGGATTTTCTCCCGCCTCTAACATGAAGACAGCGAAAGTATGGCGAAGGTTGTACAGTCGCCGCTCGATCAAGTCTGCCCGCTTAAATGCAGGATCATACACGCGGCGCGTCAGATTTGAAACATTTAAAGGCCCACCTTCAGGCGCTGAAAAAAATCCATGAACCAGCCAACTCGCCAATGCGCCTCACGGTTCGAAACCTCATGACCGCGCGCTCCTCACATGCTGAAACTTGAAAATACTTTGAAAACGACCACTCATCCGCGAAAAACACTTGGAGACGCATATTAAATAGAGTTGTTTCAGTTTGTAAATGGGCGGGAAGACTAAGTAACGCCGGGAATTTTCATCACCTTGACACGTTGGTTCTATCCAAGTAAGAATCGCTTCGACAGAAAGTTTGCAACGTCTGCTGAGGAATTTGATGGAAAAAGTAAATGCCAATGGCCCGCTCGCCGGGTATCGCGTGTTGGACTTGGC
>JBGPIK010000422.1:0-5863 GCA_041484845.1 Binatia bacterium
CGCGGCTCGTATGGACGACCGCCGCCCGCGCCCGCGCGGTTCAAAGTGGGCGACCGCGTGCGCACGAAAAACATTCACCCAACGACGCATACGCGCTTGCCACGCTATGCGCGCGGACACGTGGGGGTGGTCGAGCGCCTGCATGGCGCGCACATTTTTCCCGATTCCGCGGCTGCCGGCAAAGGGGAGGATCCGCAGTGGCTTTATACCGTGCGCTTCGATGCTCAAGAGCTATGGGGCGCGGAGGCGGACCCAAAGTTGAAGGTTTCCATCGAAGCGTTTGAGCCTTACCTCGAACATGTCTGAATCATCATTTGTTGAACCGGAAGCCGCCCGGCGCGCCGCGGAGGCGATTCCGGGCATTCCGCGCGATGCGAACGGCCCAGTCTTCCGCGCACCCTGGGAAGCCCATGCGTTTGCCATGGCGCTGGCGCTGCACGAAAAAGGTCTCTTTGCCTGGAGCGAGTGGTCCGCGATGCTTGGAGAGGAAATCAAGAAGGCGCAGGCAGCTGGCGATCCCGACACCGGAGAAACCTACTACCGCCATTGGCTCGCGACGCTCGAACGCATGGTCGCGACAAAAGGCGCGACCTCGGCGCAATCGCTTGCCCAGCATTACCGCGCCTGGGAGCGCGCGATGCACAGAACGCCTCATGGCAAGCCCATTGAGTTAAGAGCGGAAGACTTTCGTAAGTGATGGTCTGCGCTAACGACGTCTTCCCGCAGATGATGGGACAAAAGAGCGGCCAAGATTATCAACCTCTGAGCATTTCTTTCCTGAACACTACCAGGTTCAACGCGGCGTCAATCGCTTCGGTCGCGGTCTTCGCGCCAAGAATCGTCCTCACGCGGCGGATCTTTTTCTCGTCTAGATAATAATTCTTTCGTCTGAGATATTTTTTCATAGCAGGTCCTGATACAGATAACCGGTCATTTTAGACATACCAATTTGGAGTTCACGCCTGAGGATACCGAAGAGGTAATTGCGTAATGACGCTCATCATCGATAACCATGAGGTCCAACAGCTGCTCACGATGGAGGACACCATCGCAGCGCTAGAAAAAGGGTATCTGCAGCTTGCGGCGCAGGAGGCGGTCTGCCGCCCGCGTATCGACATCCGCATCCCGACCAGCGACCCGGACCGGAACTACCAGTGGGGCACCATGGAGGGCGGATCCACGTCCGGCTATTTCGCGATCCGCATGAAGTCCGACATCATTTATGAGACCGAGTACAAGGGTGTGGTCACGCAGGAGAAATACTGCGTGCGGCCCGGCCTCTACTGCGGTCTGATCCTGTTGACCTCGACCGAGAACGCCGAGCTGCTTGCTTTTATCAAAGACGGTTACCTGCAGCACATGCGGGTCGGGGCCGACGGCGGCATCGGCGTGAAGTACCTCGCGAACAAGGACGCCGAGGTCGTCGGCATCCTGGGTTCCGGCGGCATGGCGCGCACACACATGGAGGCTTTCACGCGGGTGCGAAAGATCGAGAAGCTGCAGGTGTTCAGCCCGACGCGCGAGAACCGCGAGCGCTTTGGCCGCGAGATGGCGGCGAAATACAACATCGAGGTAAAGGTGTGCAACCGCCCCGAAGACGTGTACAAGGGCACCCACATCCTGGCGGCTCTAACCGATTCCGCGGTCGAGGTGACGGACGGGTCCCTGCTCGAGAAGGGCACCCACATCGTCGTGGTCGGCGGCAGCGGCAAGGCGGACGCCGAGAGCCTCAAGCGTGTGGACGTCTACCTGCGGTTCGGGGACACGCCGGCGCCCGTTGGGCATCCCGAGCTCGCCACGGATGCCGAGCACATCGGCTATGAGGCGCGCCCGCAGCAAGCTAAGCACGGCGATGGCCGCGGCGGCCGCCGCAAGCACGGCAACTCACTGCCGGATCGGCGCATCACGCTCGCCGACCTCGTCGCCGGCAAGGTTAAGGGGCGCACCTCGCCTGACCAGATCACCTATTCGGAGCGCGGCAATCTGCAGGGCGCTCAGTTCCACGCGGTAGCCGGAAAAGTTTACGAGCTTGCGAAGCGTGCCGGCCTCGGGCGTGAGATTCCGACGGAATGGTTTCTGCAGGACATTCGCGATTAAAATACTGCGGCCCGTTCAAGACGTTCCACCGCTGCGCTTCGTTCCAGCCGTTCAAATCGTTCGGTCGCTTCGCTCCACGACCACTGAACGTGTTCAAAACGTACCGCCCCCTGGGGCGGACCAGCACGAACTATTGATTCGACGATACGAGATCGAATAAATGAAAGGACATCGAGGCTTAACGATCTTTTATGCGTTGAAACGCGTGCGCTTCAACTATTGGAACGATTAGAACGTCTGAAACGGATTTCGTTTGCATGGGAGGTGACCAGGTATGGCTTGGGTACGGTGCGTTACAGAAATGGGTATGGGAGTAGATGTTCACGGATTGGATTACACCACGGCAGCCAAGCGCGCTGTATTCGATGCATTGCATCACAGCAGCTTGGGATTTCAGCGTCTGCTGGGCAAGACCGCCGACGATATGCGGGTGGATGTAACCGTCGGCGTGCCCAAGCCCGAGGCGGTGGATGGCCAGGCTGTGCTGGAAACGTTGCCCCACGGCACCGGCCACATCAACGTGGTCCACGGCGGATTGCAGGTGCTAAATGAGGCCGGCACCGATGGCCCGCTGATCGCGAGCGCCATCGTGATCGTCAGCTTCGACGACGGCAAATAGCGAAAGCGGAACAGCGCGGGTCAAATCTTTAACATGGGAATTATGTGGCTCTGCGGGTCGCCTTGATGACGATCAAGCGAAGGCAGAAGTGACTTGACAGTATAGCTCGCTTTCTATAAGCGGATGACTTCGAGGAGCTTGTTCTTATGACCGATTACATACAAAAACTTCTGCCGCGTTTTCGCTATGGCGTGATCCAGCCGCGTGCTCATGAAGACGTCCAGCGCGCGCGCAGCTATCAGCTCTATCGCCTCCTGCCGCTCGATTTCATGGAAATCTCCACCGGGCTCGGGCTTGAGAATTACACGGAGGAAGGGGTCGAGAAAGCGATCAAGAATTATTGGACTTGTGTGGAGCGGCTGGCTAAGGAAAAAGTAAATCATATCATTTTTAGCGGCGCGCCGATCTCGGCCGTGTTGACCCGCCCAAGAGTTATGGAATTGCTGCGCCAAACCAAAGAGCGAACCGGCATCTCTGCCGACGCTCCACTCGAAGCGCTGATTGCCGCCATGAAGCATCTTCGACTGAAGAAGCTCGCGGTCGGCAGCCGGTGGGCTGATCCGGTCAATAACGCAATTAACCGCTACCTCGACGCCGGCGGCATCACCGTCGTCGGCATCACCAAGCGCAACCAGTGGGCGTCGGACTCTGCCGCCATGACTTTGGAACAAGGGTTGGAAATGGCTCTTGACGTCGGTCGTGAGGCGGCGAGAACCTGGCCCGATGCTGAAGCGATCTCTGTGCCCGGCGGCGCGGCAATGGCACTGCACGTCATCCCCGCTCTGGAAGAAGAATTCGGCAAACCAACTTTCACCAACATGAGCGCTGAAGTATGGAACGATCTCGTGCGCCCCGGCATCATACCGCCGGTGAAAGGCTGGGGAAGGCTGCTCGCAGGATGAATAATTAAATTCACCTCGCGTCGGCTCCACCCAAGAGACAGACCGAGATAAGAAAGAGCCAACTTCAGGCGATTCATCTTGAATTTGCTTTAGATGAAGGCGCGATAGCGTATTAAATCTAAATGCTCGTCTGAATGAGAATGACGGCATCACCCGGCTGCGTCGCAGTAGCTATCTGGAGCTGTGCCGATCGAGGTGAGGTCATGTGGACCCATGGCCGCAGTTTAGTGATTGCAGCGGTTGTCATAATTTTTCTTGGTGCTCATGTCACAAGCGCGTTGGCCGCCCTGAGCAAACCGCTCAGCAAAGTTGTCGTCGGCTATGGTTCTACCGACGGCGGGGTCGCGGTCTTAGGATTTGCTAAGGAAACCAGACTATTCGAAAAGCACGGCCTCGATGTGGTGCTCGTCGGCATGGGCACTGGATCGGTGTCATTGCGGGCGTTGATCGCCAAAGAGCTGCAAATTTCCTCGCTCTCCGGTTCCGGCCTGGTGCAAGCCGCATTGCAAGGCGCCGACACCGTTTTAATTGCTGCGCTTATCAACGGATTTGTTTTCAAGGTTTTTGCCGCGCCGGAAATTTCCAGCCCGACGCAACTCAAAGGCAAAAAATTAGGCGTCAGCCGCTACGGTGCCACATCGGATTTCGCCGTCCGACTAGCGCTAAAGAAATGGGGGCTGAATCCCGATCGCGACGTCAGCATTCTGCAAATCGGCACGTCACAGGACACTGTCCGGGCCATGCAGACCAAAATGCTCGACGCCGGGGTGACGAGCGGCACCTCGTCGCTGATCGCGCGCAAAGCGGGCTTTCGTGAGTTGGCAGACCTCGCCGACCTGGGGCTGGATTACCCGACGTCGGCCATCGGGACGACGAAATCTTATCTCCAGAAAAACGAAGCGATCGTGAAACAATTCATGCTCGCATACATCGAGGCGATCCATGATTTCAAACGCAACAGAGAAGCCGCGCTGCCGGTCTTGAAGAAATATGCGCGCAACGATGACCGCGAGGTGTTGGAGGATAGCCACAGCAATGCCGCCAGCAAATATCTCGCTTTGCCGATTCCTACAATCGAGGGAATACGCACGATTTTGACGGAACTTTCAGGCACGGTGCCGGCCGCGAAAAATGCCGATCCGGAACAATTTGTCTCGTACAAGATTGCGCGGGAGATCGAGGCTAGCGGGTTCGTTAAGCGTCTCTACGAGAAGTAAAGACAGAGTCCGGATTTATCGCAGTAACTGCAAAGTACTGGGCTTGTGGGCACATTGATCGGCTCAGAGCGGGGTCGGCACAACGCAATCTGTTCATTCGGCTATAGAGTTCAACGTTTTCTTGCGTTCAGGATGCCTGCTCGGATATGTTCCTAAACTCAGGGCTCGGAGGCTTCTTCGGCTTTTGCAGTGCGGCAGCAATCGATTAATCGACTCTAAAGCGCAGAAATACGACAGAGGCTTCTTAGCGCCCCCGTCATGTCATGCATGAAAGCGGAACAACCCCAATGAGAAAGAAAGGAACAGATCATGAAAATTATGTTCTTGAATAAGGCGCCCAAGGCCGTTTACGATGTCGCAGAGATAGAGAAGCTTTTGAACAGTTATGCTTCTCCCGGCACTCGGGTGGAGGTGAGCTTTCCCGATGATTTCGAGGGCTCGCGGGTCGAGCAGGTGCTCGGCAGCCAGATGATGCTCAACGGCCTCGATCACATCATGGAAGCCCCCGCCATCATCCGCAAGATCGTCTGGGCCTCGGAAAACGGCTACGATGCGGTGATTCAAAGCAATACTTTTGATCCCGGCGTCGATGGCGCCCGGCTGTGCGTTTCCATCCCCGTTATCGGTCCATTTCGCACGACCATCCACGTGGTGGCCAACCTCGTCGATCGGATCGGCATCATCGTCCCGCTCGCGGCGCACATTCCTTACACGTGGCGGCTGCTGCGCACGATGGGCATGGATGGGTTTGTCACAGGTATCAAAACTCTCAATGTCTACGGTCCGGACCTCAAGCAACGCCGCCAGTTGATCACCGAGAAGACCGCCGGGCTGGTTCGCGCGCTGGTCGATGAAACCGGAGCGCAGGGAGTGCTGCCCTTGGGCGGGGCGCTCATTCCCTATGTGGTGGACCCGGCGGAAGTTCAGAGGATGACGAACGTGCAGGTATTTAACACCAAGGCGGTCTCGATCCGCTTCGCCGAAATGTGCGTAGCGCTGGGGCTGAGCCACAGCCAGCTCACCTACCC
>JBGPIK010000423.1:0-5826 GCA_041484845.1 Binatia bacterium
GTGTTTTGCATTCCAAAGTAAGCGATCGCAGCGCCGGAAATAACTGCAACAAGTAATACCAACATATGTTTATAACCTTCTTTCTTTTGCGCCAACCGTAATCTGAGGTTGAATCATCAGAGTCTACCCATGTTCATCCTGCGCTCACTCGGCAGGTATTGCTGTCCAATACTGAACAACGCTGAAAAAATTTATTGCGCAGCCTGCCGGCTGGCACAGCGGTTTCTGCTTTCGGCCTCCCGCGCGAGGGCGTGCTGTCGATTCCGAGGCGTTCCCTTGTTAAGTGCGGCGAAATGCCATACTACGTATTGGAAATTCTCTAATCATCGCAAGAGTAAACCTAGCGGGTCGGAGAGGATCTATACAGATGGCGAACGGTTTATCTTTTTCGCTGCTCAGATTCGTGGTCCGCGGTTTTTCCGACAGGCGTCCGTGCCCATTAGCGATGTGTTTAGGTTTACTGCTTTTTCAGGGCTGCGCATTGCTGCAACGCCCGTCTGATATTGCCGCGCCGACCGAAACTCCGGCGCAACCTGCCGCTCCCAAGACTTCAGTTGGTGTCCAACCTGCGCCGAGCCAGCCTGTGCCCGTTCAACCGACGGCTAAAAAAAGTCCCGCTGTGCCTGCGAAATTGCCACAAACCGGGGAAGCTTCGTATTATGGGGCGCAACATCAAGGAAAGCAGACGGCCAGCGGAACAATTTATGATCAAGCGGCGCTTACAGCCGCACATCCAAGCCTACCCTTCGGTAGCAAGATCAAGGTTACTAATCTAGCCAACGGAAAATCAGTGGTAGTAGAGATTACCGATCGCGGACCGACTGCAGGAAATCGTATCATCGATCTATCGCCGGCGGCGGCAAAAGCTTTGGAGATGATCGAATCGGGCACCGCGACTGTTCGACTCGAACTGCCATCGGGCCAATAGGAAACGACACGTGCGTTCGACTGCGATCAGTCGCGGAGTTAGAATCGACACGAGGCTAGCGCGAGATGCTACCCCTAGGACTGTGGATCCTTTTGTCGGGTCGCCGTCACGCCATGGACGATCGCCACGCCGATCAAACAGAGAATGCCCACCCCGATCCACTGCATCGGCACGTGGAGCAGATTGGCTCCGATCGCCAGGCCGGCGATCAATATGATGTACCCGACGAGGTAAATCCCCAATGACATCGCTATCCCTCCTTAACTACTACTCATATTGACTTCTTCCCGAAAGCCTCTTTTTTCCCTGGCTGTGAGCATATAGCGACTCGGCAGGATTTGCTGTTCAATATGGGACCATTTGATAAAAACATCGGGCTGCATGCCGCTAGAGAATTCCGAGAGGGATAAATGGGGTCTCGTTAATTTTTTGCTTTGATAAGTTGAGTCCGTAGATCAGTCTTTTTAGAATCTCGCTGCTATCGCTCGGTCTCGCGATGGGAAAGGATTAAATTACGAAATAACTAGCGTTAAGTTTTTCCCTGCTTCTCGAAAGACAGTAAAGTCTTTACTATCTCACGGCTCAGATCCCCGAGAGTCTCACTTAACGCCTTCACGAAATCTTCGGTGGATAGTGATCCGGCCCGCCGATTCAGTTGCGATCTTTGGCCAACCAGAATCTTTTTGTTTCTGTCGATCACGGTCCAGCGCGCCGTCAGCAAAGCCTCCTGATTATTGCTGGCCTCGAATTGGAGCACCTCGATTTTTACCTGATAATCCGGCGCGTCATTACTCTGCCAGGGGAATTGGATGACTCGCGCGGGGTTCAGAAGATGCGATATGTTTTGCTCCAAAACGCGACCGAAGCTTTCGCTCAACGGCGCGGCCCAACGGTCGTTCTCGGAATAGCTCAACCGATTCGTCGACGTGCGGGTGGCGATCTGTTGGCGGTCGAGGTAGCCGGGTAATTCAATGGGGCCAAGGCCTAAGGAAAAATTAGCTTTGATGCCGGCTGTGTTCTTGTCTGCCGCGAAGTCCGCCTCGGGGAGAGCCCCAAGGATATAGAAACTTGACGGATCGGCTCTCGGCGCCAAGGTGGAACAACTTTCAAACGAAACCCACATGGCGACGATCGCCAGAATCTTGCTCACCCGCCCGCTCATGGTTTTTTCTCGCTTTCCGGCCTACCGAACAACAGTGCCCGAGGATCTCGTTCAAGAAAATCGGCCATTAACCGGAGCGACCGTGCCGCCCCGGAAAGCTCTTTCAAAGCCTTGGTCACTTCATAAGCGGTCGGCGAGTTGGGGTCGACGAAGCCGTCCACGTTTGCCACAGTCACCTGGATCTGCTTCACCGCATCGCGAATCCCAGTCAGCGTCTCTTTCAAATCGACCGAGAGCGTGGCCACGCTACGATCGAGACTGCCGGCAACCTTTTGCACGCCGTCCGCGGCTTGGCTAATTCGCCGCACGGTCTCATCAAGTGACCGGACGGCCGCATGCAACTCCGGCTTATTGACTAACTGATTGACCCCGGCAAAGGCTTCCCGCAGGTCTTTGTTATTCGCCAGCCCTTCGATATTTTTAACCGCGTCGGTAACGGAGGTGAGCAACTGTTTGAAATCAACGTCGTCGAGCTTGGCAAGCAGCTTGCCGAGTATATCCTGGGCTTTTTGCAGGGTCGTCGGGATGGTCGGGATTTCCTTGTAGCGCGAGCCCGGCGGCTGAACGAACTTTGCCGGGCTGTCAGGAACGAGATCGAGCGCGACGAACAGCACGCCCGTGACGATACTTTCCGTCTGCAATTGACCGCGCAACCCCCGGTCAATTGCCGCTTTGAGCCCGGCCGGTTCTGTCAGACTGCCGCCGACGCCTCTGCTGCCGCTGATCTTATTGGCATCGAGCTTAATAATTACCGGAATGCGGTTGACCTCTGCACCTTCATCGAGTTGCAGCAGGATATTGGTAACGGCGCCGATTTCGACACCCTTGTATTTGACCGGCGCGCCTTCTCTTAGGCCGCTCACCGAGCCTTCGAAGTAGAGGACAAACTCGTAGGTTTTGTGGAACAACCGCCCCGAGCCGATTATCGTAACCGCCCCAAGAACCAAAAGAATGGCGCCGACCACGAAGGCGCCGATGAGCGTGGGATTGGCTTTTTTACTCACCAGGCCGCCTTTCTCCGCGGGTGAGGAATTCCCGCACCTTGGGGTTTTCACAATGTGCTAGCAGTTCCTTTGGATCGCCCCTGGCAATTGCGGTCTTGCTTTCCGCATCGAGAAAAATACTGTTATTACCGATGGCAAAAATACTCGGCAACTCGTGTGTGACCGCAACCACTGTCGTGCCCAAGCTGTCGCGCAATGCCAAGATCAGATCGTCGAGCCGGCGCGAATTGATGGGATCGAGCCCTGCCGAAGGTTCGTCGAAGAAAAGCACCTCGGGGTCGAGGGCGATGGCGCGGGCCAATCCCAGACGCTTGCGCATGCCGCCGCTGATCTCAGACGGGTAATAGTCTTCAAAGCCATTTAGGCCGACTAGCGCGAGCTTGAAAGTCGCGATCTCGCGGATCTCAGCCGGGTCGAGTTCGGTGTATTCTTCCAGCGGAAGCGCGACGTTTTCGGCGAGCGTCATGGAACTCCAAAGACCGCCGCTCTGATACAGGACACCGATGCGGCGATAAACACTCCGCCGTTCCTCGGCATTCGAGCGGGTAAAATTCGCCTTTTCGTAGAATACTTCCCCCTCGGCCGGTTCGATGAGACCGATCATGTTGCGCAGCAACGTGCTCTTACCACAGCCGCTGCCGCCCATGATGATAAACACGTCACCCCGCTTGACCGTAAAGTTAAGATCGCGCATCAAGAGGACCGAGCCGTAACCAAGAGTAAGATTGCGCACGGTAATTTGCGCTTCGGCTGCGATCTCGTTTGAACTTTCACTGTTCATCTCACACTCCAATGATGTAGAAGACCACGGACAAGGCCCCGCAAGCCGTGACAATTAAAACGATGCTGGTGACCACTGCAGAAGTCGCGGCCTCGCCGACGGCCGAGGCACTGCCGCCACACTGCATGCCGCGCAGACATCCTGAAAGGGCGATGAGGACACCATAAGTCACGCCTTTAAAGATGCCGCCGAACAGCGCGGTTAAAGTGATCGCATTGATCGTCTGGTGGTAATAAGTGGTCCAGGAAAGGTCGAGCATCCCCAAGCCCACCGCAGCCCCACCCAAAATGCCCATCAGGTCGGAGTACAGGCATAACAACGGCATCATCAGGCAAAGGGCGATCACGCGCGGCAGCACCAAAAATTCTAGCGGCGAGAATCCCAGCGTGCTCAATGCGTCGATTTCCTGAGTCACCTTCATCGTGCCAAGCTTTGCGGCGAAGGCTGCGCCGGTCCGGCCCGCCATGATGATCCCTGTCATCATGGCGCCCATATCGCGAACGACGGCGATGGCGACCAGGTCCGCCACATAAATCTGGGCGCCAAATTGGCGGAGCTGAACCGCGCCGACAAACGCCAAGATAGCACCCATGAGGAAGCTGATGAGGGTGACGATGGGCAACGCCTGCGGGCCGCATTCTTGGACAATCAACAACAGGTCGGCGGTGCGGTAGCGTGCCCGCATCCTGACCAGCTTGACGAACGTCAACGTCACGGCGCCGAGAAAGTGCAGCATCTCTGACAGCGAGAAAAAAGAATCCGTCGAGACGGTACCGACCCGTGCCAAAAAGGACGGCGCATCCGTCGTCGGCTTGGCTGCTTCTTGCTCCGGCACTATCTCAGCGAGTTCGAGGAGACGGCGAATCCCGTCCGGCAGTCCTTCGCGGTCCGTGACAATCTCCTGCTGGCGGCAGTAGTTCATCACCTTCATCAAGAACATAAGGATGCTGCTGTCCCACGATGAAAGCGCCTTTGCATCGAAGCGCACGCGGTGAACCTGGGAAGACTCGAGCGCTTTTACCACCGGGCTGGCAGAGGCAGAGTTTTCTCGTGTTCGCCAGGCACCGGAAAGTTGCACGACGAGCGTGGCATCACCCACAGTTTCGAGTGAAATTCCTGGCGCACCGTCGCTTTGAGTCTGTACTTCCTTCACCGGTAATATCTTGAATGCTCCGTCGCCCGCCGCTGCGGTACGAAGTTTTCGTGTGCCTGCATACTTTTTACGATCTGGTCGAGCTTATTTATCGTAAGGCACATTCGTCGGGTTCCCTGCCGCATCGTGCGCCCGTGAGGGGGCC
This sequence comes from Binatia bacterium, assembly GCA_041484845.1. Taxonomy (GTDB): domain Bacteria; phylum Desulfobacterota; class Binatia; order UBA9968; family UBA9968; genus JBGPIK01. Next base: position 5,174 of record JBGPIK010000423.1, read on the forward strand.
ACATTAGCACGGTGAAAATCCATGTCGGAATATGCCACAAATCCGTAGCCGAAGGTAACTGCGTCACCGCGAGGCGGGGTGGAGAGCTACCGGAGGCGAACTTTTGGTCGGTAGGATAACAAACTCGATTCGGCGGAAAGCTGCGGCGGGCCGACGAAACCATGAGCGAAGCCCGAAAATCGCTAATCACGCTGGCGTGGTGGGTAAAGCGATGATCAGGCAGCTGACGTGAGGAAGTTACGAGGCCTGGCATTACAATTTTATCAATGTTGAGTCAGAGGAAAGAAAAGGGCAGACGTTATTTTAGTTCTCGATTCTCTGCTTGAGCCGTCGTTACGTGCAAAGGCATTGGCCCTCCCGAAGTCACTCACCAGCCGCCCGCTGTAATTGCCCGATTTACTTTGGTAGACACTGCGATGCCGCATTCTTAGATGTTTAACTGTTTTGGCGAGGTGCGTTGGCTTTGATCCACTCGGCGATTTCGCCGAGCAGCCGATTGACCGCGCGGTTGCTAGCGATGACGGCGCCGTAGGCGTCGCCGCTGGGCGCTTCTTCGATTATCTCGAATCGGCGAGCGGCGATCACTTCCCGTTTCTGGCTCTCAACCAGCTGCGCGCGAAAGGAGAGTCGCACCCGGCTGGGATTGGAAAAAA
>JBGPIK010000424.1:0-5807 GCA_041484845.1 Binatia bacterium
TCAACTGATGCACAATCGGTGGTGGAACAATGAGCGACAAAACGATCATCGCTATACTTTGCCTACAGTTGCTCGCGCTTGGATGCGCCGCGCCACGGCCCGTGCTTTATCCTAATGCGCAGTTAAAAAGTGCAGGCACGAGCGTTGCTGAGAGGGACATCGACGAGTGCATGAGGCGAGCGGACGAATATGTGCGTTCCGGAGGCGAGGCAGGTAAGACCTTAGAAAGCGCCGGAATCGGCGCCGGCAGCGGAGCAGCGATCGGCGCTGCCGGAGGAGCGGCCGGCGGCGCGATACTCGGCAGGGCCGGCATAGGGGCGGCGACCGGGGCGGCCGGCGGCGCCGCGGCGGGCGCAACCCAAGGAGTCGTTCATGAAATGTTCCGTAATCGAGGTCCAAGCCCCGTTTACAAGAATTTTGTCAACCGCTGCTTGCGCGAGAAGGGTTACGATCCCATAGGCTGGCAATAGCCTACAGGCCTCAGTGCCGTATAATCCCCTGCCCCGTTCGGTGCCGGCTTGTGTCTGCTGTGTTTCCACCAAGATTGCTGCGCTCTTCCCTGGAGCCGCATGCGCGGCGGTTGGAACATCCGCGCATAGACATAAGTCATAAGCCCGGCCTTCTTACCGGATGCGCTTACACTTTCCAGCCCGGCGATAGATCGACTCTCGTACCGACGGGATCGAGCACGAAGGTCTCTGCGAAGCGCCCGTCCCTTGGAAGCTCAGCCTTGCCGCCCGTGGCGCCGGCAGCAAGCGCTGAGTTGACTGCGCCCTTCACATCTTCCACCTGTATCCCGAAGTGATAAATCCCTTCGCGGCGATTTCTCGCCGGCAGAAGAGCCAGATTGATGTGGCCGTCTGAGAGATAAATAGCCTCGCCGTTATCACCGCTGCGGGAGACTTCTTTGAGGCCGAAGGACGCTTTGTAAAACTCGGAGAGCTTCGCCGGATCTGCCGCGAGAATGGCGATGTGCCGAATCCTTGCCATCGTTTATGCCTCCTTGTAAATTTAGTAATTCGGGCGTGCGCGAATCGGATATCAGGTCAACTTAGCATTACATTATCGAATGATTCTTACAATATGAAACGAACCCCTTGTAAGAAGCGCACCTTATCTTACGCCTGCTTCTTGAACGATCAATCCGTGCATCAATGCTACTTTGACCCTAGGACAACGGCCCGCCGCTCGACTTTCAAACGGTTTTAGTTTTATAAGTAGTGGCACATGGCGCGGGTCTCATTCGCGATCCGCGGTGACCCAATGTGTTAAACTGGAGATTCGTATACCGGCGATCTGATCGTGCTGATTTTTCTCGCACAGAAACTTGCCGTGCCGTGGTCTTTTCCCGCCTTACAAACAAACGATTTGAAAATTGGGTTGTTAACACTAAACAGTCCCCAGCCCGGATTATTCACGGTTAGAGGAAAAATGATGACACTGTGTCGATCGAGAGGCGAGATGAAAATGCAAAGAGCAAAGGGCGAAGCGCTAAGCGTAAATCAGCGAATGCTTCTGAAAGGTTCCTTGCTCCCTGCTCCATGCGCTATGCAAAAAGGCACAGACCCATTGCCTCGCTCTGGAGGGCTCGCCTCTCGATCGCCCGCACGCATGAATAATTCAAGCTAGGAGTCTGTCGGAGTAATCAAAATATGCCTGTTTTGGGGGGTACCAAAACCATTACCCGGGACGAGATCATTGATCCTGAGCCAAATGTGAAAGAAATATTTTTTGCTCAACTAATTCTCCGACAGGCTCCTAGGGCAAATCTTTTTCCCGCGTTTTGTCGACGGCTGACGAGGTAAAACAAGCGACGGCATTTTTTTATCCGCCAGTGGGGCCATAGGCTTGTGACCGATGCGTCGCTGCGGCTCCGAGGCGCAGCCTGCGTGACGATGTCATTGTCGCTTAAAACTCTTTGACGATCGATGGAGAAGAATTTATGACGCAACCAAGACCCCCGCTAGTTATCCAGGGCGGCCGCCTGATCGACGGCAACGGCGATAAGCCCGTCAGCAACGTCACGATCGTAATCGAAAACAACCGCATCAAGCGGGTCGCGTCGGGGCCAACGGGTGAAATTCCTAAAGAGGCCACGGTCATCGATGCACGCGGCAAGACCATTCTCCCCGGCCTCATCGACAACCATATTCACCACCGCGATCTGTTGGGCGAGTTGTTTCTCGCCTTTGGGGTCACCACTGTGCGCGATCTGGGCAACCATCTCGAATGGATTTTGGCGCAAAGGGACGCGGTAAACGATGGCCGCATCGCCGGGCCGCGAATTTTTTGCGCCGGCGGAGGCTTCTATGCCAGGGCTTCGGCGGCGCACCAGCAGGTGCCCAAGGATACCGCTGAAGCGAAACAGATGGTCAAAGCTCTCATCAAGCGCGGCGTGGACTACGCCAAGACCCATCTCCACGTTTCCCTGGAGATTACCCGCGCCCTCGCCGAGGAAACCCATGCGGCGGGTTTCAAGTTGCTTGGCCATCTCGACACGAACATTATTCCTTATGCCGAGGCGGGCATCGACGGCGTGGAGCATGCTTCCGGCTGCGCCGAAGCGACGATCCGCAGCGCGCAGGGTTTGGCGAACCTCGCTTCGATAAAGCTCTGGCTGGCGAAGTTCCTCGCTTGCTGGACTTTCGCGGAGCGGGAGCACTATGCGGAGGTCATCGATTTTTTAGCGAGGCAAGGAACTTTCATTGAACCGACCCTGGTGCTCTGGGGGGCGCCGTTGGGAATGCGCGAGAAATGGGAGCGAGAAGACTATGAGATATTAAAAAGCCCCGGTCTCTCCTACGTTCCGGAAAATCTCCGCCTGCAATGGCTGGATCATTATTACCTCGCCTACGGCGCGCGGGCGGACCCGGCGCCGGCGCAGGAGGTCGCCATCGGCAACCGCTACTCGATCTATGGAATTTATCCACAACGCGGGCTCTATGAAGGTTTCGAACGATTGCAGGAGTTCCTCGCGCAACTGGCCAAAGCTGGCGGCAACATCGTCACCGGCACGGATGCCGCCGCCGTAATGCCTGGCATTAGTTTGCATCGCGAGATGGAGTTTCTCGTGGGCGCGGGGCTCACCCCGATGCAGGCCATTCAAGCAGCGACAAAAGTCGGCGCGCGATACATTGGCCAGGAGAAAGAGCTGGGGACGATTGAAGAGGGCAAGCTGGCGGACTTGATAATCCTCAGCGGCGACCCGTTAAAGGACATCGCGCAAAGCCGGACGATCGAGGCTGTGATTAAGGATGGCGCGGTGATCGACAGAGCGTTTCACGCGAGCTTCAGCAACCCCATTCCGCGCCCCACCGGCATCGAATTCTACGGCTATCCCATCCCCAGGTTGGAGAAAATCTCGCGCCAAGTGGCGGTCGAGAGCGAGGCGGATATCGAATTGAATATCCAGGGAAAAGATTTTTTCCCCGGCTCCGTGCTTTACTTCGGCGCCAGTCCCGTGCCGACGAAATTTCTCAGCCAGCAGGAGCTGAGCGCCGTCATCCCGCGCCATCTGCTAAGGGTGGGTACGATCGCGCTCACGATCGTCAATCCCAGGCCTTATGAGTTTCCCAATCTGGGTGCGACCTCCAATGGCTTGCCGTTTATGGTAAGGTTCGCAGAACCGATCAAAATCACTCGCTGACGGGAGACGGGGCGAGCGAAGTCAAGGAGACGCCGATGAGAAAATCAGCAGCGCCGTTGACCTTGTGTCTGGGAATTTTGCTCGGCGCCTCTAGCGTGGCGGCACAGAACACCCGGATCGCCGCCGGGTATGCCTCACTGAGCTCGGCACAATTGCCGCTCTGGATGGCGAAGGAAAAGGGGATATTCGCGCGCAACGGATTGGATGTGCAGCCCGTGCTGTTGACCGGGGTGACTCCGATCATGGCGCTTCTCGCCGCCGATACTCCGATCACTCAAATTGCCGGTATTGGCATTGTGAACAGCACCATCGGCGGTTCGGACGCGGTCATGATCGCCGGCGGCACCGTCACGCTCGATTGGTGGCTGATGAGCCGTCCAGAAATCAAGACCGCGGCGCAGCTCAAGGGCGGCAGTGTGGCCGTAAGCACCTTCGGTACGGCTAGCGATTTTATCGCTCGCTTTGCGCTGCAGAAAATCGGTCTGGTTCCGGACAAAGATGTCTCGATGATTCAACTGGGAGATCCGCTCATGCGCCAGGCCGCCCTGGAGGGCAATCGCGTTCAGGCCACCGTGCATGTGGCTCCAAGCACTTTTGCCGCGCAGAAAAAGGGTTTCAATCTCCTGGCAGACGTGGCTGCGCTGGGGCTGCCATATCAGCACACCGGTGTGGCGACGACGCGAAGATATATCAAAGACAATCCCGAGATTGTGCGAGCGTTCGTCAAATCGTATGTGGAGGCCGTTTACCAGCTAAAGAGCGACCGCAAGAGCGGCATCGCCGTGCTGGCGAAATACATGCGCGGGATAAAAGATCGCGATATTTTGGAGACCACTTACGACCGCGCGGTCGCAGACCACATCATGCCACGCAAACAGTATCCGACGTTGCCGGGCATCAAAATGATTCTGGATTCGCTGGCGGTGAAAGATCCAAGGGCCGCCAAGGCCAAGCCGGAAGATTTTGTCGATATGCGCTTCATCAAAGAATTAGATGAGAGCGGATTTATCGATCGGCTCTATGCGGGCAAATCCGCGGACAAATAGCGGTGGGAAGAAGTCAGCGGCGGCGCGACATCCTTGCGGGATTAGCAAAGCGCAGAACGCATCCGATGAGGCTGCCGACCATAAAGAAAGATCAGCGCGCTGAGAGTGGGAACTTCCTTGGGAAGCCGTGTCGCCGAAATTCTGTGTTTAACCCGTTTCTGTCATTGCAAGCGGAGCGAGAAATCCTTGTTTCGACCGAAGGGAGAAATCTTTCTTAGATCCCTCACATTCGTTCGGGATGACAGCTCGGTGTCTGCGGCATTGCGACAGCCTCATGCGGGAAGAGGCAACGCTATTGGGGGATTAAAGTTACTTCGTGCTAGCAGAGTTTATTGACTACAACGAAGTGTGAAAATAAAGGAGGACTGAAAGATGTATGGTTGGAAAGGTGTCGTAGGATTAGTCAAGCCCACATTTCGCCCGGGATCTTTGGACAGGTTCGTGCGCCTGATGCCGGACGGGGTGTGCGTTGTGCCGCGCTATGTGGGAGTGAGCGCGGGCACCGAGAAGGAGTTCCAAGAGGCTCTCGCGATCGCCGAAGAGAGAGTGGCCGAGCTTGCCAAGCTCAAGGTCGATTTAGTCGTGATTCAGGGCGTGCCTCCGATTATGCTCAAAGGATTTAAATTTGACGCGGAGTTGATCGATGCGCTGCAAAAAAAATACGGTGTCGCCGTGCTCACGGCCACGCGCACGCAAGTCGACGCCCTCAAGGCGCTCAAAACGAAGCGCATTGTCGGCGTGACCTATTTCAAAGACGATTTAAATCCGCAGTTCGCGAATTTCTTCAGGCAAGGCGGTTTTGAAGTTGCGGCGATGAAGGGATGCATCGATACCCCGTTCTCCGATCTCGGCAAAATCCCCGCGGAAGAGATTTATACCAAAGCGAAAAAAATATTTATCGAGGCCGGCGGCGGCGATTGCCTCTATCTGCTTGGCGCCGGTTGGGACTGCCTCCCCGCGATCGAGCCGCTCGAGCGGGATTTGGGAACGACGGTGCTGAGCAATGTTCCTGCCGACGTATGGGCGACCCAGAAGAAGCTAAACATCCGCGCGCCCGTCAAAGGGTTCGGCCGGTTGTTGGAAGAGATGCCGTAAAGGCCAGCGTTCACCGCAGA
>JBGPIK010000425.1:0-5783 GCA_041484845.1 Binatia bacterium
CAGGATATTCCACCACGATCGGATTTCGCCCGGTTTAACGAGTTTTGTGTTATAGGCTCCCATGCGATCCGCGACGTCTCCTTGGAACATGAAGACATAGCGACCCTCGGGATCTGCGTAATGGTGTTTTTTCCCCCACCACAGCGAGAAGTCCGCCACCTCAGGCAGGATAAATGCGGAGTTCGTCGCCTCAAGAAGCCCAGCTTTGGAATAAACCATGACCTGTGTGCCGGCGCCGCCAACAGCGATATCGACTAAGTGCTTACCGGCTCGCTTTTCCGCCATGACTTTTTTCGCCAGGTCGCTTCCTTGTCCGCCGACAAAGTTCAGCTGAATCTTCGGATAGACATTCTTGAATTCTAAAATCGCATCTCGGACACCGTAGCGGGCTTGCCCATAGAGAATAATTTCGCCTTCCTTGTGCGCCGCCGCGACGATCTCCTCCCACTCCGCGCGCCGATCTCTTTCCGCAAAGGAAATCGATGCGGACAACGCAAAGTACAAAACCGCAACCGCGACTTGTACAGTGGACCACGGAGCTTTACTCACTCGAGCCCCTTACATTAACGTTCAGTATTTCTGATGCAGGATTTTTGAAGAACCAATTGCAAAATTCTTCAACAGTCGGACAGCGAGTCTTAAATTAGTCCGCCGGAGAAAATATTACAAGAAATTTAGGAGAGAAAAAGCTGAAAAATCAATAGGTTATAGTTCCTATACGAAATATTTAGAGGTTGAATATCTAAGTTCATAACGAGCGCAAAAATACTCTAATCAGGTGACGCGACTTGATGTGAAAGAAAGATTTCCCGTCTTTCTCGTGCCGACTGCATGATGGCAAGAGAAACTTCGAGTGTTGCCATGCCCCAAGGCCCCGTATGACGGATCGCTTTATTGAGCACCACTGCATTGTAAAGCTCTTCCAACTCCGCACGCCGCGACCAACCCTCTTCTGGCAGCGAAACATCTTCAACGCCATTGTCGCTGTAAACGTACAGTCCATACTGCGACTGACGAATGTCTCCTCGATCGCAAGAAAGAACCAAGATGCCCAAGTCGTTCGGAACCCATGCCCTTCTCCCTCCGCGCTGACGGAATATCTCGCGTTCCTGCGACCCACCGATGCGCATTGCGTCCTTAGCCGCATTCTCGTCGCGCGTGCCGTCCCGAAGCTGTCTCCTGATAACCGATCTCTCCTCGTAGGTATAGCGGCTTTTATTGGTTCCCCACGGCACCAGTTCCGAAGCCAGAAAGTAGCCGTAGCCATTGTGCATAAGTGTGGCTACGGTGCCATCTTCAAAATCGAGATAGGCTGAGTAGTAGCCGGGAATGGAACGGCCCTCGAACCATTGCCCGATCGTCCCTCTGACACTCCTTACCATACCGCCTCCCAGAAGCCTCAGTGTGTCGATTTGATGCGGCCCCTGGCGGTACGGGACGCCACCTCCTTGGGCCAAGTCCAGCTCCTCGGGAGTCCTCGGTCTTAACATCCAATCGGTGTACGCCCAGACATGCATGGCACGAAGCTTTCCGAGCCGGCCGGATTGAATTATCCGCCTCATGGTCTGGACGTGCGGGCCGAAGCTCTGGGTATGGCCACAGACAAGCTTGATCCCGTTCTTGTCGGCGGCCTCGATCATCCCTTCGGCCTCCTGCAAGGAAATGGCCATCGGCTTTTCTACCACGACGTGCTTTCCGTGCTGAGCGGCCGTGATGGTATGGGACGCATGAAACTTGTTCGGCGTGGAGATCCAAACCGCATCGACATCGGGATCCTCGCAAAGCTTCTCAACGCTATCGTAGACCCTGGCGCCGTACCTGGCCTGGAAAGTTTGCAACACTCTCCGATTGAAATCCGCTCCCGCCACGACCTCGATCTGCGGCGTCGATTCCATGGCCGGCAAGATCTCCGACGCCCCGACTCCAATTCCTACGATTCCGAGCTTGAGCTTTTTTCCCGCCGGCTCCGCGCTCCCCACTCTTTCGCCGTCTGCCATGAAAACTTCTCCTCCTACTTTCGCCTACGCCTTTAGCTTTGTGAAAACCTTCAGCGGGTTCTTGTGGAAGATCTTGAGCTTATCCTCGCTGTTTAGAAATTCCAGGTTGTCGATAACCGGGAAAAGATCGTCGGAAGCCCGTCCGCTATCGGGCCGGACCGCTCCGCCGGATCCCGGAGATTCGGTGCCGAACATCATTTGCTCCACGCCCTTTTGCTTGATGGCGGCGGTCAAAAAGTTCACGTCATAGGCGCAGCAATCATAAAAGAGATTTTTGCTAAGTTCTTTTTGCGCGATGTGGTGGTCTGTCGGGATGAAGCGGTTGAGCGCGCCGCCGCAGTGGCAGATCACGACTTTCAACTGCGGGAATTTCTCAAAAACGTTGCTGTGCGAGAGCAGATGCATCGCAATGAACTCTTCGGTGTAGTTGTTCATCTGGTAGTTGTGCGGGATGATCTCAATACGCGGGTCAAAGCTCGTCGAAGGATGGACCATAAGAGGCACATCCAGTTCTTGCGCTTTGGCATAGAGGGGATGCCAGTACTCGTCGTGCATTCCCGGCGCATCTTTCTTGCCGCTCGGATCGGGATTGACATAGGCGCCGACGAAGCCCAATTCCTTCACGCAACGTTCCAGCTCGACAATGCAATTCCGGGTGTCGGTCCCGGCGCTCTGCGGCAATTGCGCCATGCCGATAAAACGGTCGGGATGCAGCTTCACGATGCGCGCAATGACATCGTTGGTGATCCGGCAAATCTCCTGCTGGAGAAACGGCCGGGTCCAGTGCCACATAGCGACCGGCCGCGGGCCGAGAAGCTGGATATCGATATTTCTCTCGTCCAAACCTTTCAGGTGGCTCTTCTGCGCGTTTGCGAGCTGTTCATCCGACAGCTCCAATTTTCTACCCGGAGTATTGAGTGAGATCATGCCTCCGAGATGCCCCCTGAAGTGGGGCGGCGTGCTCATGTGACCGTGAACGTCAATGACTTTATGGTTCTGAAACATGATTCCCCCCTTTTTGGGCGCGATCAAAAAGTTTACGTTTTGTTCTTCTGCAGCATCGACTCGTAGCCGAGCTTTTCCAGCACCTCGACGATCGAGAGACCCTGACGGATCGCCTCAGCCATTCTGGCCTCCTGCTGCGCTACCGCCTCGGCTTCTTGAATCACTTGTTGTTCTTTCTCACGTGGAATAAAAACGACGCCGCTACCATCCGCGATCACCAGATCGCCTGGTCGCACCTGAACTCCGGCAAACGCGATCTCCCGGTTGAAAAAGTCCTGCACTACCCTTCCTCGCGCGGTCATGGGAACCACCGCGCGCGCATAAACCGGAAATTCCACTTCACGGCTTTCGTCAATGTCTCTACACGCGCCGTCGATGACCACCCCGCTTAATCCCTTAAGCTTCGCTCCTAGCGACAGAAGTCCACCCCAGGCGGAAACGTCGGATCGCCCGCCGCTGTCGATGACGATGACATCTCCCGGTTTTGCCGCGTCGATCGGCGCCGTGCCTAGATGCTGTTTTGGTTTTTCCAAGCCGGCAGGCTTGATCTTGACCGTCACCGCGCGCCCGAAAATCCGTGGACAAGGCCAAAGAGGCCGGACACCGAAAGTAGCGCCCTTAAGAACCAAGCGATCGAGCGCATCCGAGACTGCGCAGGTATCGAGCTTGGTGAGGCGAGTTAATAAATCGTCTTGAGCCATCATTCCCTCTTGAGTTATTTCCAGTAGGCGAACGCCATGCCGCAACCGGTGCCGGCGGGCGAGCGGTAGGTGGTCACATAATCCACCAGGTTCATCTCCATCGGCTCCACCGATCCAGCCAGCGCAATCCAGTTAAGAATCTCCGAAGTGCCGCCGCGCAACTTTTCTCTGGGGACGCCGTAGAGCAACTCGGGATTCTTATGAGTCAGCCCCTCAAGCACCTTACGATCCAGCTCTTCGTCGATAACCACGTGGCTGAGCCCACCGGATGCCATCACCGCGACCCGGGCACCGCCATCCCACGACTTGATCGCTCTGCGCACGGCCCGGCCTAAAGCATAGCAACGCTTCGGCGTCGGCTGGTTTGGCGGATAGTACGTGTTGACCATCAGCGGAACCATGGGCAGGACGCCGCCGGGCCAGATGCGTTGGTATAGAAAACTGAAGGCATGACCGACTCCTATCTCTTTGCGCAAACGGTCACAACGCGCGATGTCGAACTCGTCGGTTACAAGAGCTCGGATCAGGTGCTCAGCGAGTTCGGACCCTGCGCGGTATTCTTCGGCTGTCGCCGCCCATCCTTTCTCTTCTGCAGTTTTCCATGCAGCGGGGTTCCGCCCCGTGTGTTTAACTACCGGCAGAGACTCCCCGTGATAGAGCGCAAAGGTAGGCATGTTGTCATCATAAAATTGCTCGCGCTGGTCGTCGCCGAAGACCACGATAACATCAGCGCTGGCCTTTTGCAGAACCTCACCGAGAACCGCGATCGCCTTTTGGCAGGCCTTATCCCGCTCGCGCATTTTGTTCTCTGTGAGATCCTGGTTGATGTCCGGTTTGGCCCGGCCCAGCAATCCCTGATAATCCAGCCGGGCGTCATGCTCGTCCTTTTCTCGCAGCAGATGCCATTCGCGCGCGGGCACGCTTAGCTGCGGGCTATGTGAAGTTCCGATTCCTAAAACGATTTCCGCCATCTCTGCTCAGCCTTTCGGCTGCCTCCGAGTAAGTTCCACGAAGAACATTTCAAAGTTCCAGGTTCAACGTTTAGTTTTATTTCAGACCTTGAACATTGAACTCTAGACCTCCACCCTCGCTCCTGAGGGCTCACCTCTCGGTCGCTTCTCACGCGAGAACAATGCGCGCTAACGGCCCAACACTTTTCATTTCTTCGCTCATGTCCAGCCGCGGCTCCAGCGTTCCCCCCTTTTGATCTTATCCGCGTAGTAGACCCAATCGGCGGAATGAGATCTCTTGATTCTACCGGGGCGCGCGAAAAGCTTGTCCTTGCTTGCTGCTAATTGTTGGAGAAATTCCTCCGTCGGCCCCGGAAATCCGAGGATTTGAGCCATAGCTTGAATCTTGGCGGTCCGCTCCATGTAAAGAGCGTTCATGCAGGCTTCATCAATGGTAGCACCGACCGTAACGATGCCATGCCCTTTGATCATAATCCCCGCGGCCTGATCGAGCGCCTGCGCCAGATCCGCCCCTTCAGCGTCGTCCAGAATATAGATGGGCTTGGGATAGATCGGCACGCCCCGTCCGAAACGAAACGATTGCATGTGAATACACGACACGGGTTTATCAGCCAAGCTGAGCGCGACGCACATCGGCGCGTGCGAATGAACGACGGCGTTAACGTCCGGTCTCGCCTTTAAGATCTCCGTATAAATCGTCGACTCACGCGGGATCGTGCCCACGCCGGAAAGCTTCTTCAGCGAATAGTCGAAGCGTACCAGCCAGTCCGCCGCTCCATCTACTTCAGGCCGCCGGAACATCTGCACCGCAATTCCTTTTTGCTCCGGCAGACGAACACCGACGTGTCCCCAGATATCTCCGATCTCCCATTCAAGAATCTCTGCCGCGAGCTTCAGCTCCTTCTCGGCCGGAAGGGTCGTGGCTCGCCGCGTGTGCGCCGCTGTGTGGGCTTTTGAGTTTTTCAAGGGTCTCCCATCGTCATTTTTCATGAGCCTCAAACCCAATCCCTCCGTTTTACCCGCCTGCCGGGCGTCCGGTGCCGCAACGGGGTGACGCTTCGGTCAGGAAACAGCATACCGTGTGCCAACAAAGGTAGCCGGGTTACCCA
>JBGPIK010000426.1:0-5777 GCA_041484845.1 Binatia bacterium
ATATCCCATTTCAAGCGCTTCAGAAAACTCATCGACCGATTCATCACTCTCTCGATTGAACGATCGCAGCTCAGGATGAAAATGGATAAAGAGCAGTGAAAGGAGGGTGTCAGATTACTGAGAACTCGGTAGTCTTGAGTTATTATCTTTTTCTCGAATTCTTTCCGTCTCTTGTCGTTGACTTCGTCTGGGAAATTACCAAAAATGCCCTTTTAAGCAAATCCACCCCATGACGAAATACGATGCCGTCATAATTGGCGGAGGCCATAACGGTCTAACCTGTGCAGCCTATCTCGCTAAGGCCGGAAAAAAAGTGCTCGTTCTTGAGCAGCGCCATGTGCTCGGTGGCGCCGCCGTCACCGAAGAGATCTATCCCGGATTTAAATACTCCGTCTGCTCATATGTCGTAAGCCTTTTGCGCCCGGAGGTCATTCGCGACCTCGGACTGACAAATTACGATCTCGAAATCATTCCTTTGGACAGCACACTTACACCGATGCCGGACGGCGATTATCTTTTCCGTTGCGGCGATCACGCCAGAACGCGCCGTGAAATTGCGCGACACTCCGCAACCGACGCCGACGCATATGACCAGTACGGTCAGCTTATGGTGCAAATGGCAATGGCGGTTAAGCCCTTGCTTGGGATCGTTCCGCCCGAGCCGACCTCCTGGAATCCGCGGGAGCTTTTTGGCCTCGCCTCATTAGGCAATCATTTCCGCCATCTCGGCGAAACGCTTTTTTACCACCTGACGAAACTGATGACCATGAGTTCGGCGGATTTTCTCAATGAATGGTTCGAAACCGAGGTGCTCAAGGCAACGATGTCCGCCAGTGGCATTATTGGAACTTTCATGGGCCCGCGATCGCCGGGCACCGCCTACGTGCTGTTGCACCACTACATGGGGGAGCTTGACGGCGCTTTTAGGTCATGGGGCTTCGCCCGCGGCGGGATGGGAACCATCAGCCGCGTCATTGCCGACGCGGCGCGCCACTTTGGCGCCGAGATTCGAACCGAAGCGACCGTTGATCGCGTGCTTATCAAGAATGGTCGCGGTTACGGTATCGTGCTTGGCTCCGGCGAAGAAATTCATGCGAGGGCTATTGTTTCCAGCGTCGACCCGAAGCGAACATTTTTGCACATGATCGACCAAGCCCATTTCGATTCTGAGTTCTTGAGGCAAGTCGGCAGTTTCAAGATCCGCGGATCATCGGCCAAAGTCAATCTCGCGCTTGACGCACTGCCGAGCTTTACTTGCTTGCCAGGGGACGGCCCGCACCTTTCAGGCGCCATTTCCATCAGTCCGAGCATCGACTACCTTGAGCAAGCCTACGACGACGCCAAGTACGGTGATTACTCACGGCGGCCTTACCTTGACATTATTCTTCCTTCGATGCTTGACCCATCTATGGCGCCGCCTGGCAAACACGTCATGTCAATCTTTGTCCAGTACGCGCCTTATCATCTAAGGACGGGCACATGGCCGGAGAAACGAGAGGCATTTGGCGATGCGGTCATTGACACGTTGAGCGAATACGCGCCCAATCTTAAAGACATCATCCTGCACCGCCAAGTGGTAACCCCGTGGGACCTGGAGCAAGAGTTTGGTCTTACGGAGGGAAATATTTTTCAGGGCGAATTGACTTTGGATCAACTTTTTTTTCTCCGTCCCGTCCCGGGTTGGGCAAAATACCGTACGCCGATCAAAAATCTCTATCTGTGCGGCTCTTGCACCCACCCTGGCGGTGGGGTAATGGCAGCCTCGGGACGGTTGGCGGCGCTGGAAATATTGAAAGATTGGAAACTGAGAAGGATTTAGCTCGCCGTGCAGAAATTTGATGCCGTCATTATTGGCGCCGGCCACAACGGTTTGGTAACGGCGGCTTATCTGGCCAAGGCAAGAAAGAAAGTCTTGGTATTGGAGCGCCGCCCCAACGTCGGCGGCATCGCTGTTTCGGAAGAGATTTTTCCCGGCTTCAAATATTCGACGTGCGCTCACCTCAGCGGCCAATTCTCGAAAGAAATCATCGCGGACCTGGCGCTCCATCAACACGGTTTGGAAATTATTCCCGATACTCATTTAGTCTTTGCTCCGGGCATAAATGGGAATTCGCTGCTGGTCCCGCGCGACCATGCGAAAGCCCTGGAATGTATCGGCCGCCTGTCGACAAAGGACGCTGCCAAGTTCAACGATTTTTGCGCGCTCGTTCGGAAACTTTCCTCTTTTCTCCGCACGCTCTACAATTTGCCGCTGCCGGATCATGCAAGCCCTGAAAGTTTTCAACTGATAAATTTAATCAAAATCGGCTTGAAGTTCCATCGCCTCGGTGACAGAGCAATGCACGAATTCTTGCGCATACTGCCAATGAGCGCAGCGGACCTGCTCAACGAATGGTTCGAAAGCGAACTTTTGCAGGCGACTCTCGCGGCCGGCGGGCTGCTCGGCTCATTCGTCGGGCCGCAACAGCAGGGAACGTCCTACCTGTTTTTGCACCATCAACTAGGCGGATCGAACGGCGCCTTTCGCTCGACGGGCTTCGTCCGCGGCGGCATTGGCAATCTCGCGCAAGCGCTCGCGCGCGCTGCGGAACGACACGGCGCGGAAATCCGCACCCTTGTGGACGTAGTGAAGATTATCATGAGAAACGGCGCGGCAACGGGCGTGATCCTGCGAAACGGCGACGAGATCGCCGCGAATGTGATTGTTTCGAATGCCGACGTCAAGCACACGTTCTTGAAATTGCTTGAGCCGACTTACCTCGATCCCGTTTTCTTACTCCAGGTCAAAAATATTCGCTCGCGGGGGACGGCGGCAAAAATTAACTTTGCGCTGGATGCACAGCCAAAATTTATAGGCGCGCCCGAGGACGCCGCAAGTCTCGGGGGGATTATCCATATCGGACCAACGCTGGAATACCTCGAACGCTCCGCTGATGATGCCAAATACGGCCGATATTCGCAGCAACCGTTTCTGGAGATTACGATTCCTTCCATAGCCGACTCCACATTGGCTCCCGCCGCCAAGCATGTCATGTCGGTGTGGATGCAGGCCGCGCCGTATGAGTTAAAAACCGGCAATTGGAATGATCAGCGCAACCTTCTGGGCGACACCGTAGCAAAAACTATTGAGGACTATGCTCCCGGTTTTAGGAATCTAATACTCCACCGGCAGGTTTTGACGCCTCTGGACATCGAGCAAACTTTTGCATTAACCGAGGGCCACATCTATCACGCCGAGCTGGCGCTCGATCAGATCTTCTTTATGCGGCCGGTTCCGGGATGGGCCGGTTATCGCACGCCGATTGAGAATCTCTACCTCTGCGGCTCCGGGACTCATCCGGGAGGCGGCATCACCGGACTCCCCGGCTATTACGCCGCAAAGACGATTCTCAATACCTGGGTTAAAAGGTCATAACCTCGTTTTTGATTTGTTTGTCTTCCGTGCTAAACCCAGAGGGCCATTGGCCGAGGTTGTCAACACATGAAATTGTACTTAGGACTTGCGGAAAACGCGGCGCCTTATCAGACCCGGATTTTTGCCGACATTGAAAGCAAGCTCATCGATTTGAATCTCGCATACTCGGCTTGCTTCGCCCAGCGCCACGGGAACTTGGCGGGCGCCTATGAGCTTGCCTCATTTTACTTCCCGGAGACCATTGCGATATTTCTGGAACGCGGGGACGAAGCCCGAAAGGCGCTGGAAGAAGTTGTTTTTTTTGCGCGCCAACGCGGCGTACGCGACCTGCGCGGCCCGTCGGGTGAGAAAGTTGTCTACGCCCCAAACGAAGTTCGGCTGCTACCGCCTTTGCAGAATCCCGAGAAAAGTTTTGTCATTGGCTTCTCCGACCAAGCCCGGATTGAAGCGATGCCCAAAGCTGAAATCCCAACCGGATTTTACAAGCTGCCCCAGACATTCGTCACCACCGGCGCGCCAATGGTATGGCCGAAATTTTCTCGGGAAGTCGATGCCGATGGATGCTTAGCCATCATCATCGGCAAACCCGGGCGGCGAATTCCACCCGAACGAGCCTGGGACTATGTCGCCGGCGTCACACTGCTCATCGACGTCACCGCCCGCGATATCAACAGACGGGAAGGGCTGACAACCAACAACTTGCTTGGCAAGAACTTTCCATCCAGCACGTCACTTGGACCGGCCCTATGGCTCACGAGTTCCAGAAAGGATCTGGAAGCGCTAGAAGTCAATTTGTCGCTTGATGGTGTAAGCAAACAAAAATTCATGCTGCCGCAGTGTGTTTTTACCCTTGAGCAAGTGATCGCACGCTGGTCGATTCTCGGCATCAAGCCCGGTGATTTTCTGGCCCTGGGCGCCAGCATGGCGCTGGCGGGCGACAGGCTGCAGAGCCCCGTCCCTCTGACGCTCGGCTCAACAATCCGTTGCTCATCGCCGGCCATTGGCGAGCTAACGCATGGGGTTGTGTCGCCGAAAGGACTGCGCTCATGAATCTGGTCACTTTCATTTATCAAGATGAGGAACGTATCGGCGTTGTCGATGATGCCGGCCGTATTGTCGACCTGCAGCGCGCTTACGCCTGCTACCTGCACGAAGCGGAAGCCAATCCTCACGGTACAAACCTCGCTCCTGTAGTGTTGGGCCGCGATATGTGTGAATTTTTGCAGCGCGGTGAGAAAAGCTTGGACGCTGCGCGTAAGACACTGCAATTTATAAAATCGCGGCCGGCCGGCGCGAGCCGCGGTGTCGTTCTACAGCGCGAACAGATTCGATTGAAAGCTCCGGTGCCAAGACCGGGGGCCCTGATTTCCGCGGGCAAGAACTTTTCCGATCACGTTTCCGAAATGTCTTCGAAAAAGGGTCCTCTGGCGCCGGTGGCGTTTCTCAAACTGCCCGGAACGGTTGTCGGCCCCGAAGATGACATTCCCTACCCGCCGGAAGTGAAAAATCTAGACTATGAAGTCGAACTTGCAATCATTATCGGCAAGCCTTGTGTCGATGTCAGCGAAGAGGAAGCGTTGAGCTACGTCGCCGGCTACGCGGCGTTCAACGACATCAGCGCCCGCGATGTCATTCGAGCTGAAAACAAATCCGGCATCCATCTCATGGGCAAGAGTTTTCCCGGGTTTGCGCCCATGGGTCCGTATTTGGTGACAGCGGATGAAATCCCCGAGCCGCAAAATTTAAAACTTGGGCTCCGGGTCAACGGCGAGACGCGCCAGGATTCAAATCTGGGCTACATGATCTTCAAGATTCGCAGCATGATCGCCTACTGGTCACAAATGGGACTTAACCCGGGCGATGTCCTGACCACGGGGACCCCGCGCGGCGTCGCGGCGGGACGCAAACCGGATCAAACTCCGTGGTGGCTGAAACCGGGGGATCTCATCGAAGCCGAAGTGGAAAGAGTCGGCTGCCTGTGTAATCGTGTCGTGCCGGAATAATCTTCGTATTGTGTCCGCATGGTCATTGTTCGTGCCGGCTTGATCGGCACGGGTTTGAACGGATGATCAATCTCACAGGAAAGGCGCGTTAGGTGGCGCTCTCGCCACGGCGCTTGAAACCATCTGGGACAACGCCGAGGACTTCACTTTGCGGCTCTCAAAAGCTAAGAAGTTAAAAAGGCTAAGGGTCTATAAATCAGGATGATTGAATTTCACCGCCAAACGTCTCAGGAGTAGGCGTCAGCGTCAAGAAGGACTACACGGGCGTGATCAAATATCGGATTTTCATTCTCATGTTCGCGCTGTTGCAGGGAACCGTGCTTTTTTCCCTTGCTGCAGCCGACTCCCTATCTGCCCGG
>JBGPIK010000427.1:0-5767 GCA_041484845.1 Binatia bacterium
AATAACCCCGGGATGAACGCAGAACTTCCTCATGACATCCCATCTTCTCTTCAACACGACGAATACCCCGGCCACGAGCGCCGGGAGCAAAACACCCAAAGGTCCTTTCGCCAATGTGCTGATGCCGACGAGAGCGTAAAAGCCGTAATACCACAGGGGGTGGGTCAAAAATCCACGGTAAAGCGAATAAAAGAGCGCGAGGCTCAGGATGACGAAAAAGCACAGAGTCATATCGACGCGCGCGCTCAGCGCCTGGTCCTGATATACGAGGGTGGTAGCGAGAATCGCCGCGCCCAGCAGCGCTTCCTCTGCGCCAAAGAGTTTTCTCCCGAGGAAATAAAGCAGCAGCACTCCCAGCGTAGCAAACAAAGCCGACGGGAAGCGGATCGTGGACTCGTTTAACTTACCTGTGAGGCGAGTCGTCAAAGCAGCCGACCAATGAAAAAGAGGCGGCTTCGATGGGATATCCGTAGCGCGCTTGAGCGGCACCAGCCATTCACCGCGCTGAACAATGTCCTGAACGGCCAAAGCTTCCCGCGGTTCGCCCTTATCGAAAAACGGCACTTGTCCCAAATAAGGAAAATAGAGCGCGCCGCAAAGACAAAGAAGAATAAAGATGTGCAGTAGTACGTTAGAACGATTTTTCACAGTCACGTTGGGCTAGGGGCATTTTGTCTCATTTGCCAATGATGCAGTAGTAAGAAGTAGAGCAGCCATGCGACCAAAACAGTAAACACTCCTGAAAATATAACATCACTGAGAAAGTGCGCGCCCTGAGCCATGCGCACCAGGCCCAATAGGGTGCCGGCCAAAATCGCCGCTCCGGCAATGAGAGCCCTTCGGCGGCGCGCAATAAAAAAGAACGCGAGGCCAAAATATCCTAAAGACGCATCGCCTGATACGAACGAGCAATTGGTGTTGCATTGATCACTGACAACAAACGCGGCGGTAAATTGCCGATCGCCGCCAAACTCGGTTACGTTGGAGGGGCGGGCCCTGCCCCAGTGATCTTTGAGAACCGCATTGATAATAAGTCCGGGTCCAATTCCCAAAGTGAACAACAGAAAAAGAATCACTCGGTTAGAAGCAACAAGCGGTATGCTTTTGCCTAGAATATATCGCCGGATGATATTAACAGCTAAAACCAGACAACAAGCGGTCACAAATACTTTTACCAGCCCCGGCAAAAAGAAAAGCGTTTTCGCTGATGAGGTATGCGATGCGATAAAACCATAATGTTGGTCGTAGAACCGGGCCGCGGTCCACAGATCGATTGCCGGAACAAAGAAAAAGAGCATTCCCACAACCGCACTGAGCATCAGGAAAAGTAGAAAATATCTGCGCATGCCGTTATCATTGTCCGTTGCGCAGGGACTTTCATCATCATCCTTCTCTACTTCACCCTTTCGATACGATTTCACGCTCTAAAGCTCCCCCCTTCAAACGACATGAACACTATGCCCTTTATTCCCTAGATGATCGATAAACTCAAGGTCATCCCATCGAGCCACCCACGGCCCGAGGTTGAGGAGCGTTCAAAAGCGCGAGCAGAACCGGCAAAGCGATGAGAACCATGGGAAGCTGAACGGCGAGCCCTGAAATAATCGCTATCGCTAACGGTTGCTGCATAGCCGCGCCTTGTCCTATGCCCAGACCGAGCGGAAGGAGAGCGCAGATCGCCGCCAAAGTCGTCATTGCAATGGGTCGCATGCGATTGTGACCGGCCTTGATGAGTCGAGTCTGCTGATCGGCTTCGCCGCTAAGTTCGACGTATTCGGAGTAATAGAAAATGGCCACTTCGGTGACAATGCCGACGATCATCGTCATCCCCATCATGGAGGTGATATTCATCTCCGTGCCGGTAAGCCACAGCCCCACGAACACGGCTGCAAGCGCCAGTAGGCTCGTGAGCAGCATGGCGATCGCCACGCGAAAACTCTCGTACAGGAACAGCAAGAGAAGAAAAACCAAAGCCACGGCGCCCACGAACACGGCCACCAAGCCGGCGAAGGCTTTCTGTTGCTCGGCGTAAAGTCCTCCGAGGCTATAATAGACACCCCGGGGCAAGAGGCCCGGGCGATTCAGTGCCTGCTTTACTTGGGCAGCCACCGAGCCTATATCGCGGCCGCTAATGCGGCCGGTGACGGCGATCATCTGCTTCAAGTCATCGCGGGTGATCTCCGGCTGGCCCGTCAGGACCGTAAGACTGGCGACCCTGCTAAGAGGGAAGAGATGCCCGTCTGGCGCGCGCAGACGTAGCTGCTCGACGTTACGCCGGGTGGCGCGCAGGTCATTAGGTATCCATGCCCTTACGCCTATCATTTTTGGACCGCTCTGCACCTGGGTCGTTACCACGCCGCTCAAGTAATTAGAAACCGCTTGCGTAACCGCGTCAGGATCGACCCCTTCCAGGCTTGCCTTTACTCGATCGACCTGGATGCTTATGGCGTCCCCAGCCAGCACAATCCCGTTTTTTACGTCCACGACCCCGGGAATCTTTCCGATTGCATCGGCCACCGTCGGCGCGAGCGTTCTCAGCTGATCACCGTCATCGGAATAAAGCTTAACTTCGATCGGCTGTGGAACAGCGGTTAAGTCGCCGATCAGATCCTCCATCAATTGAGCCAGCTCGATTTCGAGGCCGGGCACGTCACGCTCCACTCTTTGACGCACTTCGTCCATCACCGTCTCGATATCGCGCCGGGGAAACGGTTTCAGTCGTACAAAAAAATCGCCGCTGTTTGCTTCCGTGAGCCCACCGCCCAGCTGCAGTCCTGTGCGGCGGGAGTAGGTTTCCACCTCGGGGGTTGCGCGGAGAATATTCTCCACCTGGCGCAGCAGGCGATCCGTTTCCGTGAGCGAGGTTCCCGGCTCAGCGCGGTAATCGAGAATGAACCCTCCCTCATCCATCGACGGCATGAATCCGGAACCCACATGCCGGTAGCTCATCCAACCCGCTGCGAGGAGCGCGACAACGACCAAAAGCACCGACCATGGACGCCTAAGAACACGGCGCATCATCGCATCGTAGGCCCGACGGGTTTTTTCGGTGAAACGCCCGGATTCTTCTTGCTCGGCGTCTTTTTCATTGAGAAAATGATCCGCCAGCAGGGGCACGGCGAGCCACGCGATCAAGAAAGATATGAAAAGGCTGGCAGCCATGGTTAATGATAGCGCCTTGAAAAAAGCGCCGGTGACGCCCGAGAGAAAAGCCAAAGGCGCGAAGATGATAATCGTCGATGCGGACGATCCGGCGAGGGCCTTGGTGAATTCCGCTGCGGCGCCCATGACGCGGCCGCGGTGATCCCCGGCGCCTTCGCGTATCCGGCGCATGATGTGTTCCACCATGACGATGGCGTCGTCGATGATAAGCCCGACGGCGGCTGCCATTCCACCCAAGGTCATGATGTTGAAGCTCATATGGAAAACGTACAGCAGCAAGATGGTGGCAGCCAACACGCCGGGCACCACATGAGCTGCAATCAACGTGACTTTGAGATTACGCAGAAAAAGAAGCAGGATCATCACGGCGAACACAACCCCGACCAGAATCGAATCCCGCACGCTGGCCGCCGAGGAGAGGATCAGCTCGCTTTGATCATACCAGTTGGCAATCTTGACGCCCGCAGGCAACTGTTTACGAAATTCAGCAAGTTTGGCTTTGATTTCCTCGGCGATCTTGACCGTATTGCCGCCGGGCTGCTGATGGACCTGAAAAATGACGGCGTCGTGCCCGTCAGCGGTCACACGGGTCCACTGGGGAGTCGTCCCTTCACTGACGACCGCAACATCATCTAACCGAACCAAACCGCCCTGGCCTGAGCGAAGAATGGTGTTCCGGATCTGTTCGAGGTTAAGAAGCCTAGTGTCGGACATGGCGAGATAAAGTTTGTAGTGATCTTCCATGCGACCCACCGCCTCGATGACGTTGGCGGCGGAAAGGGCCTTGGCCACATCGCTCAGTGACAGACCGTGGGATTCGAGGCGCGCCGGGTTTATGTTCACTTGATATTCCCTCTGTGCGCCGCCTAGGACTTCGATCTTGGCCACTCCGCCGATCGTGGAGAGCAGAGGCCGCAGTTGGTATAGAGCAATGTCACGCAGCTCGACTAATGATCGAGTGTCCGAAATCAAGCTATAGGCGAGCACCGGGAAAACAGTGGGGTCCATCAGCCGCGTACTGAACACTGTTCCCTGGGGTAGACTGGGCATGACCTGGTTGATGGCCGACTCCACCTGTAGCATGGCTGCCACCATGTCTTCGCCCCAATCAAAATTGATCGATATTTCGGCGCTTCCACGACTCGTGGTCGATCGGATGTTGCGCACCCCCGGAACGGCCCGCGCGGCTTGTTCGACCGGAAAGGTCACCTCTATCATCATCCGTTCCGCCGGACGATCACCCGCATCCAGACTGACCACGACTCTGGGGAAGGTCACATGAGGGAAGAGCGCCACGGGCAGTATTGAGATCGCGCCTGCCCCACCCACAACCAGCATCGCAACCAAGAACAGAAGGGAACGGCGGTGTGCTTGCATCCATCCGGTAAAGTTCATCGGGATGGGTCTACCTTAATGGACATACCATTCTTTAGCTCGTAATTCCCCAATGTCACCACCAGGTCACCCGGCTGAAGATCTGCGCCAATAACTTCAATATCCCGTTCGTTTTGTAGACCGATGCGCACATTGTGTTCCTTGGCGCGGCCGTCTTTTAAGGTAAAGAGAACATAATGGTCCGCTTGCGGTAGGACCGCGGAACGAGGCACCATCAACCCTTGCGTCGAGGCGACGGAGATTTTTCCCAGAATGTATTCACCCAACAGAAACCTGGATGAGGAGGGTAAGTCCGTGAACAATTGCACAAGGCGAGTGGTCGCATCGGTCGCGCGCGAGATCTTCCGTATTCTCCCGATAACTCTGTCCGAGCTCGGCCTGTTGACCCGAGTCAGCGACACCTCTTGGTTCAATTTCACCCTGTCGATATCCTCGGGTTCGACTCCCAAACGGACCTCGAGTCGGTTTTCAGCAACCATCTCGACCATGGGCGAGCCGGCGGGAACGATGGCGCCTTCTTGAACAGCAACCTTGGAGATCAGTCCTGTCACATCGGCACGCACAGTTCGAGGCCCCTCGCTGCCCCGGCGGCGCATGCTTTCCAGCTTTGCCTTAGCCTGCTCCAATGCTTGCTGCGTCTGTAGGAGTTGATCGTTGGTCGCCAGCTGGAGATCCAACCGCTGCTGCATATAGTGCAGCGCTTTTTGCGCCGCTTCATAGTCATTGCGGGCCTGTTGGGTTTGGAGGTTGGTGTCCGGACTAGGTTCGATTTCCAACAGAGTATTTCCCTGAGACACCTTTTGTGCCTCGGTGACAAGAACGTGGCGGACACGGCTTTCGAACGGAACAGAGAGAGTCTGAACAGCCCCGGCCGCCGGCACAACTGTACCGTAAGCCGTGATCTCTTCTGCAACGGTGCCCTTTTTTATGGGTACGACTTTCACGGTGGCCACGGATATCGCGGCTATCCGCGTGTCGGAGATAGCGGCCGGCTCGCTCGGTATGGGCTCACTCCCGCCGAAAAACCACCGATATCCCGCAGCAGCCAGTATGCCGGCGATGACTGCGCCCATCGCCGCGCCCCGGAGCCTTCGCTTCATGGACTTGTCTCTTTCTCCTTTGCCGGCCCCAAATAGCGTCCCGCAGCAATTTCGAGGGCGACATGCAGATCGGCGAGCTGGCGCTTTAGGTCGAAAAGCTCTATTCGCCT
>JBGPIK010000428.1:0-5765 GCA_041484845.1 Binatia bacterium
AATGTTCGACAGGACGACTTCAACAAAGTTTGTCGCGCCAAGACACGAAGCACGCAGACAAATCCAGAAATCCCCCTTTCGTCCCCCTTTGACAAAGGGGGAAAGAGGGGGATTTGAGGAACCTTGGCGCCCTTTGCGCCTTTGCGCGAGACACGTTTTTCCAATCTCTTCTTCAGCCGAGAATTTCAAATATCTTTGGCTAGTCTTTTCTCGGATTCTGGCTGATCACCACATCCACCACTGCCGGACCGGATTGCTCCAGAGCGCGCTTGAGCGCTGTTTCGATTTGCTCCGGCTGTTCCACCCGTTGACCGAAAATCCCGAAGTTATCCGCCAGCCTTGCGAAATTGAGTTCCGGACCGACCAGCTCCGCGCCCATCTCCGCCGCGATCCTGATCCTTTCCTCTGAACCGCGAAATTGATTTTTGACCGCCATGTAAGCGCGATTGTTGAAAACGATTACGGTTAAGGGCACACGGTATTTGGCCAGCGTCCATAACCCCTGCAAACCGAACATGGTGCTGCCGTCGCCGAGACAGGCAACAACGCGCCGGCCGGGCGATGCCAGCTTGGCGCCGATCGCCGCGCCCAGGCCCCAGCCGAGATACCCGCCCGACGAATTGGAAAAGTACGCGCGGCCAGGTGTGAACTGGAAGTTGGCCATGAGAATATCTTTGCTCGTCGGACTCTCATTGACGATCAAGGCGTCGCGCTCGATGAGCTTGTCCATCGCGCGCATCAGACGCGCCGCGTTGATCGGAGTTCCGTCCCAGCCATTTTTCACCCGCTGTTCCAGCTCTGCGTTCACAGTTTCTTTGGCTTTTTTGATGCATGCGAGACGTTCGCTTTTGCTGCTATCGTTCGAGTCGACTAACTTCGCAACGATTTCGACCAGAGACCTGAGTGCGCTCTTGGGATCGGCGATAATGCCGAGATCGACGGGAAAGACCTTGCCGATTTCCCAAGGGTCTTCCTCGATGTGGATGCAGCGCGTCTCCGGCTTTATGACCGGCTCCTCTAGATAGCGGTATTCGCGGATCAAGCGGCAACCTATGGCAAGGATCAAGTCCGGCTCGCCCCAGACGGGAAGATTGAACGATGGCTGGCGCTCGGGAATTTGAAAACTGTGCAGATGATTGGTCGGGAAACTCAAGAACGAATAACGCGGCTCCATCACCACCGGCGCCGCCACCAGCTCCGCCAGCTTGACCAGTTCTTCGATAGCGCCCGCCTTGGCGATACCGCTCCCGGCAACGATCAACGGCCGCTTTGCCCGCGCAAGAAGCCGGGCAGCCTCGGCCAGAGCCTCCGGGTCGCCGGCAATGCGCGGTACGACGCGCGAGCGTTCTGCTTCCGGATTCTGAACGTTTATCGATTCGCCCAGAAGGTTGCTTGGAAGCGAAAGATAAACCGGTCCGGTAGGCGGCGTCGCGGCAACTTT
Organism: Binatia bacterium; assembly: GCA_041484845.1. Lineage (GTDB taxonomy): Bacteria > Desulfobacterota > Binatia > UBA9968 > UBA9968 > JBGPIK01. The sequence continues at coordinate 1,442 of JBGPIK010000428.1, forward strand.
AAAAGCCCGGTTCAAGTATTCCGGAATGCGCTCAGAGCGATGGACCTCGGCGCTCCACTTGGTGAACTGCCTGGTCATTTCCACGAGGTCTTTGCCCTCGGTGTGGGAATCGCGTCCGACGATTCGGGTGTCCACATTCGTGGACGTGACAATGACGGGAGAGCGATCCCTATAGGCGTCATAGAGCGCGCCCACCGCGTTGGCCGAGCCGGGAAGAGTGCTCACCTGAGCCAGCGACGGCCGGCCGGTCACGCGCGCATGCCCATCGGCCATGGACACTACGCAAGTCTCATGAAGGGCTAGCACGAAACGAATTTTTTCTTGGTCCGCGATGGTTCCAATAAACTCCTGCCCGCTCGTTCCGGGCAGGCCGAAGACATATTCAACGCCGTGCGCCGCGGCTACTTCCAGATAGGCTTGCGCTGCGGTGCGCTCCCTAATTACAGGGTCAGCCATTGCAAAATTCTCCTCTCGCCAGCTTCACCGTGTTCTCCGTTGACGGCGTGACCTTATCAAAAAGCGGCGACTGGATCTAGGTTGTTCGACGAGAAACGTTCCGGTAATAAGGCCCTCTACGACCCCATGCCCCTGTAATGGAGTAAAGCCGAGTTAGCCCCCACAGTTTCGATTGTTTTTCTTGCGTCGACTGTAGTAATCAGTTGAAGCTACGAACGGAAAGCCCGTTGGATACAATGCAAGTGTTCCACCTTGGTTTTTCTTTGGCGCAGAGCCGGTTATTAAACCTTAGGGGGAAGGAAATGTTCTCGTGCAAAAATGTGGCACCGATGATCGCCTTACTTCTTGGCGCCGTTCTCATAGCGCTTCCATGTGCATCGGGCGCTGCGGTTCTCGAGGTTGTCAACGTAGGCTTCGGCTCTATCTCGGGCAACCAGGCTCCTCTTTGGATCGCCAAAGAGGAGCGTCTCTTCGAAAAACAAGGATTACAGGTTGAGCTTGTTTATATCCCCGGCGGCCCCAGGGCTCTGATGGCGCTTCTCGGAGGCAGCATACAGTTTCTTAATTACTCGGCCATTCCGACCATAACGGCTGCGTTGCACGGCGCCGACGCCGTTATCCTCGGCTCTTCGATCAACAAGCCGGACCATTCCCTTATCGTTAAGCCCGGCATCCACAACGTAGCGGAGCTTCGCGGCAAGACGATCGGCCTAAGCTCATTAGGTTCATTGACAGACATTTTGTTAACCAGCGCTCTCAGGCTCAATGGGTTATCGGAGCGCGAAGTTAAAATCGTGGCCGTCGGGGGTCTCGCTGAACGCGTCGGCGCCTTGCAGGCAGGTCGAATAGATGGGGCGATGCTGCTTGGTGCGCAGATGCGTTCCGCGACCAAGCTGGGATTTACACAGCTTATCAGCTTCTCCAAACTCCCGTTTGAGGTATCCCTGTCCGCTTTGATCTCCACTCGATCATTTGTTCTCAAGCAGCCCGAGATCGCGTTCAAGCTTCTAAGGGCATGGGCGGAAGCCATATTCGTCTTCAAATCAAATCGTGAGCTGAGCCTCAGAGTGTTGAGAAAATATACGAGAATTGAGGATCGTGAATTGCTCGAGGATTCGTATCACCAAGACAAAGAACTGATTGAACTGGAACCCTTGCCGTCTATCAGCGCGGTAAAGTCGATGCTGGGAATCCTTTCGCGAAGTCAGCCCGAGGCCGCAAACGCAGATCCCCAACGCTTCGTCGAGATGAAGTTTATGTCGGAGCTAAAGAGAACTGGCTTTTTTGAGGAGATGAGGCGTCAGTACCCGGTAGGAAAAAATTGACGGAGATTCCGCCCGGCGCAATTAACCGTAAAGAGGACAATTATGGAAGAGACGCAGGATCTTAGAAGCTTCATTGGCGTTTTGGAGTCGATGGGGGAAGTAAAAAAAATCGAGGGGGCGGATTGGAACCTGGAAATCGGCGGTTTGACTGAATTGCTGTCGGAGAAAAACGGGCCAGCATTATTGTTTGATCGCATCAAGGGCTATCCCCCCGGCTATCGGATCTTCACCAATATTTTTCGCACCGACAAACGGCTTGCCCTAACACTCGGTTTAGATACAGGTCTGCGGAGGCTTGAGCTTCTCAAGGCGTGGCGCGCCAAGTTGAAGACCTTCGACCCCGTGCCCGTGACTGTTGTGGAAGGCGGGCCAGTTTTTGAGAACACGCTCAGCGAAAAAGAAATTGATTTAGACCGGTTTCCGGCGCCGATCTGGCATGACCTGGATGGCGGTCGCTACATCGGCACAGGCTGTTGTGTGGTGACTAAAGATCCCGAGTCCGGACACATTAACGTAGGCACGTACCGCTGCATGATCCAGGGGAAAAACCAGCTCACAGTAAAGATGGACAAGGGGAAACACGGCCGGATGGATCAAGAAAAATACCACCAAGCAGGCCGATCCTGCCCGGTTGTCATCTCCCTGGGGCAAGATCCCTGGCTTTTTTTGGCCTCTACCTCGCCGCTATCTCTAGATACATGCGAGTACGAATTCGCCGGCTGGTTGCGCGGGGCACCAATTGAAGTTGCTCCCGGTCCGGTAACCGGCTTGCCGATACCAGCTACGGCAGAGATCGTTCTTGAAGGGGAGATACCTCCGTATGGGCCGGAGAAGCTTCCCAAGGAAGGACCATTCGGAGAGTGGCCCGGCTACTACACGAACACTACGGTGGGAGAAGTAGCTATCATGGAAGTGAAAAAAGTCTACTACCGAAATGATCCAATTCTGGTAGGGGTTCCACCTCTAAAACCGCCGAATCAATACCTGTCCATTCCGATGGCTGCTGCGACCCTGTGGGACCAACTGGAAAAGGCAGGAATTCCTGACGTCAAAGGAGTCTGGGGCTTCGTTTACGGTCCCGTGGGTCCCTTCAGCGTAATTGCCATTCGACAGCGCTACGCCGGACACGCAAAGCAAACGGCTCTTGTCGCGTGTGGCGCAAAGGCCGGTGTCACCGGTGGCAAGTTCGTGGTGGTTTTGGATGATGATGTGGACATTACGGATCCGCAGGAGGTGATCTGGGCGATGTCAACCCGGTGCAACGTTCGTGAGGGCGTGGACATCGTGAAGGGAGTTTTGACTACCCCGGTGGAACCCGCCGTCCACCCATCCGCTCGCGGCCCTAGAGGAAACACCATGGATCGCGTTCTTATCGATGCATGCCGCCCCTATCAGTGGCTGGACCAATTCCCTCCCGTGAACGCCATCAGTAAAGAATACAAGCAACAGCTCGAAAAAAAGTGGAATCTCTAATGGTCTGGTGAAATGGCGAAAGAATTCATTTCGACAATTGCTTTGAAGCATCTCCTGTTTGCATGCCTAATCTTCGGAGCGCTGTCAGGTCAGCTTGGGGCTCAAACCCGTGGCGACGACGATGCTCGCTTGAGTCGTCTTCGCGTGATATATCCGGCGCCCAGCCCGACCTACCTGGCCGCTTGGCTGGCGCGTGAAGGGGGCCACTTCAAGGAACAGGGCCTTAACGTTGAGTTTATCTATATCCCCAGCGGCTCTCTGGCCGTCCAAGCTATGCTGGCCGGTGAGGCTCCGATCGTTTTCTCTGGAGGCCGCGCTCTCGTAAGCGCGACTCTTAGCGGCGCTGACTTCGTTATGTTTGCCGGGGTTGTTAATGTGCCTGCTTTTTACATCATGGCGTTGCCCGAGATTCAAACTTTGCAGGATCTAAAAGGCAAAAAAGTTGGGGTTACAAGAATCGGTTCTTCTACCGATTTCACCATGCGCCTGGTTCTGCGCAAGGCGGGGCTTCAACCTGACAAGGATGTTGCGTTTGTCCAACTCGGCGATCTGGCGAGTTCGGCAGCGGCGCTCGGGACCAAAGCGATTGCTGCCGCAGCGTTCGTCCCTCCCTTTAACCTGAAAGCGAAAGAGGTGGGAGCTAAGCTTCTGGTGGATATGGCGAAAATGGGCGCGCACTATCCCCATACGGGTTTGGTTGCTTCACGCAAGTATCTCCACGGCTCTGATATGGTTCGACGATTCCTGAGAGGGTACGCCCGGGGCCTTCGCCGCATGGTCGCTGATCCTCCCTTTGCCAAAGCCGTTCTCAGCAAGTACACCAAGACGGCACAGCCTGAATACTTGGATGCCATGTATCAATACGCGCTCGACTTTGTCGAGAAAACTCCGTATCCCACTCGGGATGGGATCATGGAGACGCTCAGGGAGAGCGAGAACCTAAGGGCGAAAAACGCCAGGCCCGAAGATTTCATTGATGACGAGGTAGTACGGGAGTTGGAGAATCAGGGCTATTTTGCTTCGAAAGCAAAGAAATGAATTGGAAACCGCTGTCAGCGTCCGCAGCGGCG
>JBGPIK010000429.1:0-5759 GCA_041484845.1 Binatia bacterium
ATCTAAAGGTAATCCTGAGATTTGGGCGGCGGGCGTCGGCAGCAAGAGCAAAGCGCAATATGGATCCGACTTGATGGTGGAAGTCTTACGCGAGCTGGGAATCAAATATATCGCGTTGAATCCGGGCGCGAGCTACCGCGGCTTGCACGACTCCATCGTCAATTTCGAGCCGGGCAAAGGCCCGGAGATAATCCTGTGCACGCACGAAGAGATTGCCGTGGCGCTGGCGAACGGCTACGCACGCGCTACGGGCGAGATTATGGCCACGGGCCTGCACAATATCGTCGGGTTGCAACACGCGTGTATGGCGATCTTCAACGCCTGGTGCGACCGCACGCCGATCTTGAATCTGGGCGGTGGCGGCCCGCAAAACGCCACTAACCGCCGCTCCACCGATTGGGTGCATACCGCGCTCGTTCAAGGCGCCATGGTGCGTGAGTTTGTCAAGTATGACGACCAACCGAACTCCGTTGACGCGGTGCCGCAATCTTTCCTAAAGGCCTATCGGATCGCTATGACCGAACCTAAAGGTCCGGTTTATATTTGCCTCGATACCGACGTGCAGGAGCGCAAAATTACCTCGCCGATGATTGTGCCTCACGCGCAGCTCTATCGCGCGGCTGCGGGACCGGCGGCCAACCCGGATTCACTGCGCCGGGCTTCCCAGTTGTTGGCGGAAGCACAGTGGCCCGTGATCGTCGCGGGGGAGCTCGGACGTAATCCGAAAGCGTTGCCGCCGATGTTGGATATCGCCGAAACCCTGGGCGCGGCGGTGATCGACGCGGATGGCCGATACGCTTTTCCCAGCACCCATCCGTTGAATCTCACCAACGCACGCGAAGAGGCATTGCGTAATGCCGACGTGGTGCTCGCGCTCGATGTTCCAAGTCTCGGCGTGCCGCTCGGACCCTCCGTGCGCGAACGGGGCAATTTTGCGCCGGTGATTCCGCCAAGCTGCAAGGTTATTCATATCACTTTACTCGATCTTGAACGGCAGAGCTGGGTCAGCGACGCGATGTGGCTCTTGCCGGTGCACGTGCCGATTGCCGCCGATACCGCGGTGGCGTTGCCGCCATTGCTCGAGCAGATTCGGGAGCGGCAAAGCGCCAACGATGATGCCCAACGGCAAGTTCAAGAGCGGCGCAAAAAAGTTGAAGCGATTTATTATGAAACAAAGAAAAAGAGCCAGGCGTGGATCGAAAAAACCTGGGATGAAAAACCGATCTCACAGGCGCGCCTCTTCGGTGAGATCAACCGGCGGGTCAAAGATCAATCATGGGCGCTGGTGTGCGCGCATGGGCGGCGCTGGCGCGAGGTGATCGAAGTTACCGAACCGGCCCACGGCATCGGTGGCGGCAGGGGAGGGGGCGTGGGCTACGGGCTGCCGTCTTCGATCGGCGCGGCCCTCGGCCACAAAGGCAGCGGCCGGCTGTGCGTCAGCATTCTCGGCGACGGTGACTTTCTAATGACATCCAACGCTTTATGGACCGCCGCTAAGTATCAGATTCCGCTGCTGGTTGTCGTGCTCAACAATCGATCGTACTACAACGATGAGGAGCATCAGGAACGCATGGCCAGATGGCGCCAGCGGCCGCTGGAAAACAAAGGAATCGGCATCCGCATCGAAGACCCGGCGCCGGACCTTGCGGCTATCGCGCGCGCCTTGAGCGTAGACGGATTCGGCCCGGTCACGGAACCGGATCAGCTCGGTCCAACATTGGATAAAGCGATTGAGATCGTTCAGGAAGGGAAGCCCGCCGTAGTGGACGTCATCGCGCAGCCGCGGTAGTCGCGAGGAATTTCGGCGAATAGTTTCAATCGATCGGCAGCGGAGCATAGACGGGTCGCAGTGCGGTGGTTTGGGAAACGCGGCGACGTGTGGCCGTGGACTTAAAAGGAGAAAACACTTCCGGCACGGTTTCCTCAACGACGAAGTTACATTGCCTTGACGCGGCTTATGGTATGAAGTATCGTCATACCACGAGGTGAGTCATGGCAAGATCCAAAGTTGCAATTTCCTTAGATGAATCCACCCTGGATCGTCTCGATCGACTGGTTAAGAAACAAGTCTTTCCCAACCGTAGCCAAGCCATCGAAGAAGCGGTTGCGGAGAAACTCGCGCGACTCGAGAAAAGTCGTCTAGCCCAAGAGTGCGCCAAGCTTGATCCTGCCTTTGAGAAGTCGCTTGCGGAAGAAGGGCTTTCTGAGGATTTAGCGGAATGGCCCGAATATTGAGGGGTGAAATCCGTTGGGCCGACTTGAATCCGGTACGAGGGTGAGAACAAGCAGGACAACGTCCAGTTTTGATTCTGAGCCAGGACGTTTTCAACGAACGCTCCGGAACGGTGATTGCCGTTGCTCTCACGAGTCAGACTCAACGCGCAGGCTTTCCTTTAACGCTCGAACTTCACGCCAAGGGGCTTCCAAAAAAGTCATGGGTCAAAATCAGCCAGATCCGAACGCTCGCGGTGGAGAGGATAGGAAAGGTGATCGGTCGGTCGTCTCCAGAGGAATTGGCTCAGGTGGTTGAGGGATTGAACGAGATTATCGGAACCTAACCCGCGGCTTGATACGGACCTTCGGACCCGCTCGCTGGTGTTGTCCGTTCAGTCTGATAGCCAGAAGTTACTCAGAACGGCGAGGAGAAAGCTGTTCATCTTCCTGAGCGGACGGTTCATCTCCGGTTGTGTTGCCCGGGCCGTTCAGAACAGCGTTCACCGCAGCTCTGGTTTGTACCATAGTGAATGTCTTTAGATTCCGGGACGGGAAAAAAGATGGCTCGCCGATGGTTTTGTAAAATCCCTGAGCCTTGAGAGTCCGGTAAGTCTCTTTAAGCTGCCGGATACTTTCGTAACATTCATCCATAATGTAGCCGTGAGGGCAGCCCAAAAAGTGGTAAAGCTCATGAACCGTTACTTTCTCGCGCGAGAAAAACATATCATTCAGTAGGTCATCCGGGTGCGCTAGAGCCGCCACGACAAAGCCATGGGTTCCAGTTGAATCATCTACGGCCCCTCTGACTTCAACCGCAGGCAACGGCACGAACAAACCGGCGGCCCAGAGAAGCGTATCTCGATAATCTCGTCCAACAAAAAAAATAATCCGGTCACAACCATCACCTAAAGGGACCTTTACTAGGTCTTCCAAGATACCTCTGGCAGTAAATCCACCTCGCTTGTGATTCTCGAAAGATACGGGTCGGACAAAAAGGTTGTAGTTCTTCCCCTCGTCTGTGTTCCACGCCGCCAACAACTTTTCAGCGTAGGTTTGAGAAATATCTGCGTCCAGGAGAACACAAAAACGCACCTCCTCAGGCGGACCAAAGTTCATCGTCTCTAGAACTTCGGGCCTATGTCTCCCAATAGTCGTGCATCCCTGCGCTAACACTAGAAGCAGTAGTCCATACCATCTTCGTATGCGACGACATCCAATTCTCATAGGGTTGGCAGTTTCTGTAAGAGCTTGTGTCCTGCCGCAGAACCGCAGCGGCGAAACTATTGCGAGCCCACCTAAGCTAGCGTGACCGCCTATAAATTAGCTCCTAATCAATATTGAAGGCGGTTGTCAACGAACCCATAATATTGTTTTTCGAACCTTTCCCTTGGGCGAAGGTGTAGACCAGAAGAACCAAAATGCCGTGGAGTGCCTTTTAATTATCCTCCGCCACCGGGTCTATGTCAGTATACGGCGCCGAATCGGTGGTGTATGGCACGATGCGCATTAACCCTTGACTCAGTTCGCGATGGAAGATAGTGAGGGACGCTGTTGACTAAGTGGACAAGCATAAAGTATGGAGAAGAACATCCAGGGTAGCGTATCGTATGCCGAGGCAAGCAAGACTCGACAGTCCAGGGACACTGCACCACGTGATGATCCGAGGCATTGAACAGCGGCGTATCGTCGACGACGATACGGATCGAAGGGACTTTGTGCGACGACTCGGATCCTTGGCGGAGGAAACCAGGACGCCGATCTATGCGTGGGCGTTGATGACCAACCATGCGCACTTGTTGCTTTGCAGCGGGGCCTTGGGATTGGCCAAATTTATGCGGCGACTGTTGACGGGTTATGCGGTGAGCTACAACCTACGGGAGCTTTTTAGGGGACGTTGTTGATTAACTTGACAAGCTCCTTAGGCGCCCGCTAACAATCGCAGGAAGCTGATGGGCCGTAGACAATCCGGCTTCACCGTCTTCGAACCATTGCCAGCGGTCGGCGATGTCCCCCAGCACGGGCTGCAGCTTCTGTTTCTACGACCGCGTTTTGACAACGAGGGAGAACCCTGGTATACCTAATCTGGCATGTCAATGCATGGGTGACAAAACCATCGTATGGATCGGCTCGTCGCGTGATGATGTACGTCGGTTTCCGCGGGAAGCGCGGCGCAAGGCGGGCTTAGAGTTGCGAGCTGTGCAAAGGGGACAAGAGCCAACCGACTTCAAGCCTATTCCCTCGGTCGGTCCCGGCGTCTACGAAATCCGCATTCATGTTCACGATGCCTATCGTGTTTTTTATGTCGCTAAGTTTGAGGAGGCAATTTATGTACTCCACGCGTTCCAAAAGAAAACGCAAAATACGGGCAAGCACGACATCGAAATTGGGCGGGAGCGTTATAGAACGGCCCAACGCCGTCGCCAGGCGCAGCCATAAAGCCAAGGGAACACAGCTTACCTACGGCAGTGATAACGTATTTGAGGATGTGGGATTTGAGGCAGAGGAGGCAGCGAATCTGAAGGTGAGGGCCGACTTGCTGCTGGACTTGCGAGAGTACATTCGCGCGCGTGGGTGGACTCAGGCTGAGGCGGCTGCTTTCTTTGGCGAGACACAGCCACGCATCAGTAATTTGCTGAAGGGAGAGATCAGCCGTTTCAGCATCGACAAGCTGATCAATATGCTCGCACGTGCGGGGATACGGTACGCCTAGAAACCGAGCCGCGGGCAGCTTAAGAAAAGGGTCTAACATCCGGCTTGACACAGACCTTCAGACCCGCTCGCAATGCTCGCGCGCCTCGGCTGCTCAGTTTAAAACGTTAGAGCGCGACATGAACGCCAAGCCATTCCGAGCCAAGTACGTCTCCGCATCGGAGAATGGTGATTACTACCACGTCGCGTTCGAAAATACCGATCCAGCCGGCGATGCGGCCGACGTCGATATCCCCGGCAGCCCTTATTTAGTTATTCAGCGCCAATTCGAAGACCCAGACGGTGGGCGATGCTACGTTGAAACTCATGACGAAGAATACATCGAGCATTTTCGCTTACGGACGGTTGAGTTCAGTCCAGCTCGCCTCCTTCTTGAAATTGCGAGAGATCGGAAGAACAGAATCGAAGTGATCTTTGACATAGGGCAGTCCGAATTTGAGGAGGTGCAGCGCGTGATTGATATCATTTCCGGAAAGTCGAGTCCTGATGACGGGCACGCGCTCTAACTCACGGTGGAACGGACGGGCCACAGGCGCCGTGCTTCATCAACCTTCGCTGGCCCCCCGGTTCACCAAGTCGTTAACCGTTAACCCTGAGAGTGAATTGATTTCTCCGACGAGCCAATTTTACGCTGCTTCCAACTGTTGCGTCTATCAGTTCAATCGCAAGAAATGTTTTAGCGAATCCTTGAATTGACTTTATAGTTGCATAAAAATCCTAGGTAGAAAGCCCTGAGAGGCCGATCTGGCGCGGGTTTGAGCCAGATAAGGATACTTCGGCTGGAGTTCACCAAAAGTGAAGTCTAGGAAGAGGTAGAAAATCAGTAAGAAAGTATC
>JBGPIK010000430.1:0-5745 GCA_041484845.1 Binatia bacterium
ACGCCCGTGGCAAAGCGCAAGCGGCGAACCGAGCACCGAACACGGCAATGAAACTGTTCGCCTCTATGCCTAGCTCTTCCGATCTCGCCTCTCGATCGACACCGTGTCATCCGTTTCCTCGCACTGTGAGAAATGCGGGCTAGAAGCACCGATAACCTCTCGCTCTCCCCCGCGATCAGTGAGTCACCCTGAACGCGAGTGAAGGGTCTTCTGGCTTGATATAAGATTTCTCGGCGGAGTTTACCCTGAGTACGCCGAAGGACCTCGAAATGACACCGTGCGTCGCCTGAAGGCGAGGGGTTTGCAGCATCTCCGAAGGGGACATTAGGCGTCCCTAGGGCGCCGCCTTGACTTAAGCGCGTGCCGGCTTTACCTTGAATCAAGCAGGTTGACAATCAGAGAGACAAAACATGATGAATAATCTGGAACGGGATAACCTTGAGGCGGAACTCCTCTTGACCGACAAGGCTATACAACAGGTTAAACAACTATTGGCACGGGATAAACACGACGGCTATGGGCTGCGCGTTTCGGTTGCGAACGGAGGCTGCTCGGGCTTCTCATACCAATTAAAATTCGAAAAAGAGCCGGCGCCCGCAGATATTGTATTGATACGCGACGGCCTAAACATTTATATCGATAGCGCCAGCGCTTCTCATCTTAAGGGCACCGTGATTGACTTCGTCGCGGGCATCTATGGCGGTGGCTTCAAATTCAGCAATCCCAACGCAACCGGCACCTGTGGCTGCGGGACTTCCTTCTCGACCTGATACTCTCCGTCCGATCCTTAGCTATCGTCAGTTGTTCAAACTAGGGGCGACCCCACAAGAACCGGCGCCGCCGTCGAACCCTTGTAATTGACAGGCTGCTTGGATCTTGCTAACGAAAACATGGACGTTGCGGGAGATTGTGTTGAGAGCGATTCGTATTCACGAACACGGCGGCGCCGACCAATTGCGCTATGAGCGCGCGCCTGATCCTCGTCTCGGTTCAGCCCATCATGCCATCGTAAAGCTTTGTGCCGCATCTTTGAACGCTATCGATATTCGGACCCGGCGCGGTCCCACTGCCAACGAATTGTCTTTCCCTCATATTCTTGGCAGTGACGGCGCTGGTATCGTAGTCGAAATTGGTGATCGGGTAAGAAACGTCAGCGCCGGAGACAAGGTTTGTCTGTACCCGGGAAATGGCTGCGGACAATGCGAATTTTGCGCGTGCGGTCGGGATTATCTTTGTGTCCGAATGGCCCTTCTCGGCGAGCGCGAGAACGGCACGTACGCGGAGTATGTTAATGTGCCCGCACGCAATTGTTTTCCGCTGCCCAGCGGACTGGTTTTCGAAGAGGCCGCGGCCTTTCCGCTCGTTTACCTCACGGTCTGGAGAATGCTTATCACGCTTGTCCAGATCAAACCCGGCGAGCGCGTGCTTATTTTGGGCAGCGGCGGGGTGGCCACGGCCGCTTTACAAATGGCGGCCTACATCGGCGCCGGGGTTATCGTAACGTCGAGCCGCGATGAGAAAATCGCCAAAGCGAATTCATTGGGCGCGGAACATGGCATTAATTATACGAAGGCGGACTTCGTCAAAGAAGTGCGATCACTTACCGGCAAACGCGGTGTGGACGTTGTCGTCGATTGCATCGGTGGCGAGACCTGGATCAAGAGCCTCGCATCACTGGCCAAGGGAGGACGACTCGTAACCTGCGGCGCGGCAGCGGGCGCACATTCGCAGACCGATGTACGGCGAATTTTCTGGAATCACTTAAAAATCTTCGGCTCAACGCTGGGAAGTCGTGAAGAGTTTCAGCATCTGTTGAATTTTATTGAAACCACGCAAACGAAGCCGATTGTCGACCGGGTTTTCCCGCTGGGCGAAGCCGCGCTGGCCCATCAATATACGGAGGAAAGGAAGCCATTCGGCAAAGTTGTGCTACGCATGGATGCCTAGCGATGGCACATCTAACGTTCTCCATGACCACCAGACAAAACATGAAAGACCGATGCCTATCATGCGTGTAATCGGCGGGCACGCTCGAGGGCGGCGGCTTAAAGTGCCAAAAGGTCGGAATCTGCGACCCACGTCGGCGCGGGTCAAAGAGGCTCTTTTTAACATTCTTCCGCACGATCTGTCCGGCGCCAAAGTATTGGACCTTTTCGCCGGCACGGGCAATGTTACCATCGAGGCCCTGAGCCGAGGCGCAGCGGAAGCGATTTTGATCGACTCATCAAAGGAATCCGGCAAGGTCATTAGGGAAAATTTACGCCGCCTTCGTCTCGCTGATCGCACAAAGGTTTGGATCGTGCCGGTTATTCGTGCGGTAAAATTGCTCGCCCACCGCGGCGAGACATTCGATTTGATTTTTCTCGATCCGCCGTACGAGCAACGATGGGTTGCAACCACAGTGAAGGCGATTGCTGAGGGAGCTTTGCTACGGCGGACGGGCGTGCTCATCGCCGAGCATAGTCTCCGGGAAGAACTTCAGTCTCGCTACGGCGGGCTCGTATTGGTTGATCAGCGACGCTACGGTAGCACGCTGCTGGCTTTCTTTAAACAGGAAGCACAGACCGACTAACACCACCAGAAGGACCCCATGATCATGTCACATGACCACGTCGCGATATACCCCGGATCGTTCGATCCGATTACCAACGGGCACGTCGATCTCGTAAAACGAACCTTGCGGGTTTTTGACAAAATTGTCGTCGCCATCGCCACAAATTCCGGTAAAGATGGATCACTGTTTACCGTACCGGAGCGGCTGCAGATGGTTCGCGAGGTTTTTAAGAACCTCCGAGGACGCGTTCAAGCCGATTCTTTCGAAGGACTCTTGGTCGATTACGCCGAACGGAAACGGGCGACCGTGATTATCCGCGGGCTGCGGGCCATCTCCGATTTTGAATACGAGTTCCAGATGGCTATGATGAACCATCGCCTAAAACCCAAGCTGGAAACTTTCTTTATGATGACGGGCGAATCCGAATTTTACATCAGCTCGCGGTTGGTCAAGGAAGTGGTGAGCCTCGGCGGCAACGTCTCCGGACTGGTTCCCGAAAATGTCCTCAAGCACCTCAAACAGAAACTGGCCCAGTAAGGACAAAGGGTATGACAAAGCTCGCTGAACGAACGCGACTTATTAAACCATCGGTAACTTTGGCGATCGCCGCCAAAGCGGGAAAACTGCGCTCCGAGGGAGTGGACGTAGTCAACTTTTCCGCCGGCGAGCCGGATTTTGACACGCCCGAACACATTAAGGCCGCCGCCGTCGAGGCTCTGCGAAAAGGAATGACCAAGTACACGGATGTGAAAGGCATCGAGCCGCTCCGCGAAGCGGTCACACAAAAGTATCAACACGAGTACGGACTCAGTTACCGCAAAGAAGATGTCTTAGTGAGCTGCGGAGCGAAACACTCGCTGTATAATATTTTTCAAGCGACCATCGGTCCGGGAGACGAGGTCGTCATCCCCGCTCCCTACTGGGTGAGCTATGCCGATATTGCCGTGCTCGCCGGAGGCGTGCCAAAATTTATTGAGACGAGCGAGGCGACGGGTTTTCACATCACGCCGGAACAGCTTGCTGCGACACTCAACTCGCAAACTCGCGTCTTTGTCCTCAATAGCCCCTGCAACCCAACCGGCGCAACCTACAATCGCGACGAGCTTCTGGCCATCGGTCGTGTATTGGAAAAATACGAATGTCTGATCGTCACCGACGACATCTACGAGAAAATCATTTACGACAATCTCGAAATTCATAACCTCGTCGCCTTGTGTCCGAAGCTGCGCGAGCGCACGATCATCGTTAATGGCGTCTCCAAAACCTACGCCATGACCGGCTGGCGCATCGGCTACGCCATTGGACCGAACGACGTTATTTCGGCCGCCGGCAAAATTCAGAGCCAGAGCACGTCCAACGCCACCTCTTTCGCTCAGGCTGGGGCGCTCGAGGCGCTCTGCGGAACGCAGGATGAGGTCACCCAAATGGTGCGCGAATTTCACAAGCGGCGCGACGTGATTGTCGATAGGTTAAACGCAATCGCGGGCATCCACTGCCTTAAACCGCAGGGAGCGTTCTATGTTTTCCCGAACATCGGCGCGCTTCTTGGTAAGAGCGGTAACGGAAAAAAACTCACTTCTCCGTGCGCTTTGGCGGACTACCTTCTCGAAGTAGCCAAAGTCGCGGTCGTACCCGGAGAGGATTTTGGATCGAACGAGCATATCCGCGTCTCCTATGCGACCGGGCTGGAAGATGTCGAGACGGGTTGCAAAAGAATCGAGGAGGCGGTGAAAGCTCTGCGGTGAGCTCACGAGCGGCGGGAGAGGCTTTGCGGCTTCGGCCTCCGGCCGGTTCGTTTAAATTCAAAATAGTCGGCGAGAATCTGAGCGTGGTCGAAGACGAGAGGGTTCGGAAGTTGATTGTCCACAAAAACACGGGCCGTTTTGGCGTCGTCAGCGCCCTTGGGAACACCATTGCTCGTAGCGATAAACACGGTCGAAACGGTATGATGACGGGGATCTCGGCTGGGATCGGAATACGTGTAGAACTGTTCCACCAAGTGAACGTCTAAACAGGTTTCTTCTTTGGCTTCCCTGATCGCGGCAGCCTCCAATCTCTCGCCATAGTCGACAAAGCCTCCGGGTAATGCCCAACCATGCGGCGCGTTCTTTCTTTCGATCAAGACCACACCGCCGCCGAACAGCTCGATAATGATGTCGACCGTTAACAAGGGATTTTTATATTTCTCGGTCATAACGCCTTCCTACCTTGACTCCACGCATCGCCCAGGGTAAAAAGATTACTTCAACATTGTCGCGGGGTGGAGCAGTCTGGTAGCTCGCAAGGCTCATAACCTTGAGGTCCCGGGTTCAAATCCCGGCCCCGCAACCATATTTTTCAAGGGTTTTTCAGACGAGTTCTCGAAAAGTTCACGATCCAGGGAAAGCCGGAGCGTCCCGCAGTAGTCTTTCTGGATCATATCGAGAGAAGTCCCGCAGTACTGAGCGACGGCGATGGGATTCTCCCCTCGCCTGATCGCTTCGGTAATAAACGTGTGCCGGGTGGCGTAAAACTTCCGGTGTCTGATCCCGAGCTTTTTTAACGGTCCCGCCCAATTGTGCTCGCTCCACTTTTTCGCATTCATCGGCTCACCGATCTTGTTCAGGAATACGTATTTGAGTCCAAGGGCGCGCGACGGTAGCAGCCTGATTGCCTCGGCGACCGCTTCGGTTATCTCGATCGTCCGGTTGCTGTGCGAGGTCTTCGGCGCCGACTCGGTCCCCATGTAACGCGATTTCGATATCGAAACCGTGCGCGTATCCAGGTCGATATCGTTCCAGGTGAGCGCGGATGTCTCGGACGGCCGCATGCCGGTGTGAAACTGGGTGAAAACCCATGGGTAAAAGAAAAAGTCGTTGTCGATCCAATGCCGGATGATCCGGTCCCGCTCCTCAACGGTGAAAGGGTCCGGTTTTGCTCTCGGCGCCCTCGGCCAATCAACATCGATAAACGGATCTCTCCCCTCAAGCTCCTCATATTCCGATCGGGAGTCCCGGTACATCGCGCGGAAAGACGCATCGATGATATTGCGCACCGTCTTGACGGCCAACTGCTTACCTATGAGCTCGACTTGGAAATCCCTCAAATGGCCCGCGCGAATGTCGGACAGGCGCACGTCTTTGAACCTCGGCAAAATATGAACTTTGAATTGGTACTTGTAGTCTCGGATCTGTCCCCGCCGGCAAAGCGGC